>JADLBE010000434.1 GCA_020847915.1 Saprospiraceae bacterium
TTTTTGATGCGGCATGAATGCCGCTGGTACGTTGCGGCGTGAACGCCGCGTTACCGGACGTATACCCCTGGCCTTCAGGAATAATCTATTGCCTGGAAACTGCGTCTACCCTGTAAAACCATACATGTACCCAGGTCTTCTCCCAATACCAGGCGCGACCACTGCCGGTAACGCGGCGTTTACGCCGCAACGTACCAGCGGCATTTATGCCGCATCAAAAAACCGGTAACGCGGCGTTTACGCCGCAACGTACCAGCGGCGTTTACGCCGCAATAAAAAATACAACGCTGAATAATCTACTTCTTCAACGTCTCCAACGTCAACGACCACAACGCTTCATACGGGATAATTTCTACTTCATGGGTTTGGTTGGCAACTTCAAGCGGTGTTTTTTGTAAATTTTGGAAATACTTGCCGGCTTTGCGTTCCACCTCTTCGCGTTGGAAAACAGCGATGGGAATTTGAAGCATCATTTTGATGAAGTTGTTGCTTCGGTACGTGGTTTTATCTTTCAGGTAGCGCGTACAATACTTCTCGATGCCCTCGATGCGATCTACCGATTTATCGTAGTCGCGATCGGCTATGGAGTGCAGAACTTGCACGATCAGTATGGGAATATTCATGCCCGCTTTGTCCTTGGAAAACAGCGGTATTTCATTGAGGAACTTATTGATCCGGAATTTGCTGAGTTTGGCGTCGTCCGATATGTGTCCGATTTTGATAAGGTAATATAGGTATGACTGGAAAATGGTCCACATTTCGGTGATTTGTGGAAGCATGGCCGGAAAACGTGGGTGTTCACTTACTTTCTGGTAAATCGCATAAGCTTCATTGTAGTGGCCTGTATGCATGGACAGTTGGAAAAACAGTTCCTGAAGTTTAAACCAGTTGAAAGATCCTTCTTCAAAAAACTGCTCCGAACGTTTGATGATTACCTGTCCTTTGTCGAACTCCCGCAACTGAATGTAACTAACAATAAGGTTGTAGTAAAAGACCTGGAGCGGAAGACCACTGTTGTAATCCTTTTTATCAAAAAACGCGATGGCTTCTTCGCACAGTTTGGCTGTGGCTGCGTAGTTGTTTACAATACTGTGCACCATGAGGTGGATAAGCCTGCCAAAAAGGTGGAGTTTGAAAGCTTCACATTCCTGCATAAAAGGCTCAAGCTCCTTGTAATAGGCCACTGCCTGGTCGGTAAGTTCCGTTTTGGACGCCTTGCTGTTGGTAAAATGACTCATCAGATCGGCGTAATAATCCTCAGCCTTGTTTTCCATCATCCAGATGGACTCATATTGGCGGAATTGCTCACGAACCTGTTGGTATTTCTTAAAATCACCGTCGACCGTACTGTATTGCAAGCGTAAAACGCGCAAAATATCAAGGGTGAGCTCTGTGAATTCGAAACGGACCGTATGGCGAAGCAGTTTTTCCAAAAGATCGATGCCTGAAATTTTCAGGTTCCGGATCAAAAGAATCATCCCGGCAGCCCATTTTTTATGGCACTCGTAAAATGCTTTCTGTCGGTTGGAAAAACTCGAATCTTTAAAATCGAGTAAAAAAACAGCATCGAGCATCCGCTCTTTCAACTTGTTTTTTATGTTCGGTAACGTACCTGCATCTTCGTTGATGGATTCAAAATAAGCTTTTGCATCTTCATCAGTGAGTACTTTTCGTTGCTGGATGGCCTCATAGAGCCGCTCCATTTTTGAGTTGGGCTCAATTACCGCACTCCAAACTCCATTCATCTGAAGTTTGGTTTTACTTAAGAGGTTTACCAATTCTACAATGTCGTTCATCTTCCGCGCACGTTATGTGAGTGTGTATGCGTAGAAGCCAAACTTCGGGTAATTTGGAGTAGCACCGCAGGATGCAGTGGCTATAACAAACCGAGGCATGGCCAAATCTGTATATCGGCAGGGATGTGGCCATTAAGGATCCTGGCGGGGAACCTGTAGTGTTCAAGGATATGAGGAAGGAGGAGCCAAAAATCTTGCCAAAGAATATGGCAGAGGAGAGAATTGTTCAAACTACTTCGCTCATGAGATTATAACGAATGGATTAAATGTTGCGACAAATCTACCCAATTGTATGGTATTGGCACCAATATCTGATGTTTTTTTCCCTTATATCGATCACTTTTTTTTCACATATAAATTAATTAACTGATAAGTAAACCTATACATATATGATTTGTCTTAAACTCAAAATGTCCAATCATCAAATTTGCGTTATTAAACACTGTTCATTACATTTGCACTGTTTAATAAAAAGCTATGGGAATCACACAAAGAAAAGAACGTGAAAAGGAAGAAATGCGCCAGCGTATCCTCGATGCCGCATTGCACCTCTTCCGTGAAAAAGGCTACGAAGGCGTAAGCATCCGCAACATCGCCGAAGCCATTGAATATTCACCCGGCACCATTTACCTGTATTACAAAGACAAAAGCGAGATCTTTTATGCCCTTCAATACGAAGCAGCAGCCCTCAAACGCGACCACCTGCTCTCTGCAGCCCTCCTTGAAAATCCATGGGAAAGACTGCAAGCCATCGGAAGACAATACATCGACTTCGGACTGAAACATCCAGACCTCTACGACTTGCTCTTCATCATCCGGTCTCCAATGGAATCGATTGAAAATCAGGACTGTTGGATTCTGGGGCAAGCTACCCATGCCTTTTTTGTCGAAACTGTTCAAGCCTGCATCGACCACCGTTACTTTAAAAGCACCGATGCCGATACCATCGCCTTTACCCTATGGTGCCATGCCCACGGATTGGTCTCCATGTTCGTTCGCGAACGCATCCGTATGTACCCCGAAGAACGCCGCGAACAACTCGCCCGGGATTCTTTCGAAATGATCATCAAAATGGCCGCTACCCTCTGAAACCTTTTGTTCCCTACCGATGTCCAACGACCGTTCATCCACCAATTTCCGCCATTCAACGATTTTTACTTTACTCAAGGTACAAAGCCCCCTTTTTTTGCATCAACAATAAACAGTGTTCAGTTTATAAAAAGTGTTTTCCAAATGAAAATCCATTTGATTCAACCAATGGTGCTGTTTTTACTGCTTACTCACGCCGCCGTTGGACAAAATTCCCCACAACTCGAAGCCTACCTGAAAGAAGGCCTCACCAACAACCTCGCATTGAAGCAGCAGGACCTCAACGTCCAGCGGAGCATCGAAGCCGTAAAACAAGCCCGCAGCCTGTTTTACCCCACCCTGCAGTTTGACGCCAATTACACCCGCGCTGTAGGTGGCCGCAGCATTGATTTCCCCATCGGCGACCTGCTCAATCCAGTGTACCAAACCCTGAACGAACTCACCCAATCCTCGCAGTTTCCTCAGGTCCAAAACGAAACCATCCAGTTTCTGCCCGACAATTTCCAGGAAACCAAGGTCAAATTTTCCTACCCGCTTTACAACTCCGACCTGCGGTACAACCGCAACATCCAGCAAAACCTCTACGATTCGCAGGTTGCAACCCGCGCAGCTTACGAAAATGAACTCATTTACCAAATTACCGACGCTTACCTGCAATACCTCAAAGCCCTCGAAGCCGAAAAAATTTGGGCCAATACCAAAGAAGTTTACACCGAATTGCGCCGGTTCAATGAATCACTGGTAAAAAACAACGTCGCCACCCGCGACATCATCGCTACCGCCGATTACGAACTTGCCCGCACCGATTATCAGATCTTTCAGCTTCAGGCCGATCAAAATACCGCCCGGGCTTATTTCAATTTCCTGCTCAACCGCGACCAACAGGCGCCCATTGAGCCCGATACGACCCTTTTGCGCCCCGTTTTACCCGTTTACGACAAGCAACAACTCGTAACCACCGGACTCAACAACCGTCAGGAACTCGAAGCCCTGCGCTCAGGTTTGGAAGCCGCCGAAACCAACATCAAACGCAACGAAGCCCAAATGCGCATCCCCGATTTTTACATCGGCGGCGAATTCGGGTTTCAGGGATTCGGTTACAATTTTGGCGACGACCAGGCATTCGCCCTCGCCCAGGTAGGCCTCACGTACGACCTCTTCGATGCCGGATTGCGCAAAAGCCGCATCCAGGAGGCCAAAATAGAAAGCGAACAAATGCGCACGCGGTACAATGAAACCCAGCAAAAAATCGCCCTGCAAATCACCAGGGCCTGGAACGATTTCGACGCCGCACGCAAAAGTTACCTGGCCTCCCGCAACGCTACGGCCGCAGCCGAAGAAAGCTACCGCATCATCAACAACAAATACCGCGCAAACCAGGCCCTGCTCATCGAACTGCTCGACGCCGAAAACCGCGTAACCTCCGCCCGCCTGCAATCATTGCTCGAATACGCCGAGGTGCTTCGCAAAGAAGCAGCACTCAAACAAGCCGCCGCACTGAATCAATAAACCCATGCTTCCAATGAAAAAAATAGAAACCATCGCCCCCATCGTCCTGGTCAGTGCTGCCCTTTTTGGCCTATTTCTGCTTTTTGGCGGATGCGGCGAACAAAAAGCTGCCGCTCCAACCGAAGCCATCGACCTGAGCGACGAAAAAATCCCTGTACGCACTTCCCCTGTGCAACAACTAAACATTGCCCTGCCCATACACGCAAGTGGAATGTTATCTTCCGCTTCCGAACAACGTCTCTCGTTCAAAGTGGGCGGCATCATCCGCAAAATTTACGTCGATGAAGGCGATCTCGTGCGCTCCGGTCAGCTCCTGGCCGTGCTCGACAAAACCGAAATCGACGCCCAGGTCATGCAGGCCGAACAAGCCCTCGCCAAATCCGAACGCGACCTCAACCGCGTCAAAGGCCTGTACGCCGACAGCTCCACTACCCTCGAAATGCTGGAAAACGCCACCACCGGCCGCGACCTGGCCATCGAATCGGCCCGCATCGCCCGTTTCAACCAGCAATACGCCGAAATCAGAGCTACCCGCAGCGGTAAAATCATCAAAAAACTGCCCAACGAAGGTGAAATCACCGGTCCCGGAAATCCCGTTTTTGTACTTTTTGAAACCGGAAACGACGACTGGGTGGTAAAAATCAATGTAAGCGACCGCGACTGGGCCCGGCTCAACAAAGGCATGAACGCCCGTGTAACCCTAGACGCATACCCGGATGCCCCTTTTGAAGGAACCATCACCGACCTGGCGCCTGCCGCCGACCCGGCCTCCGGACTTTACCCCGTTGAAATCCGCATACGCCCCAACGGCAAACGTTTCGCACCCGGTTTGTTTGCACAAGTCGACATTACACCACCCCAAAAACGCTCCTACACGGTTGTGCCCATCGAAGCCATCGTGGAAGGCGACGGTAAAAATGCTTTTGTGTTTGTACCCTCCACCGACGGAGCCTCCGTGCGTAAAGCTCCTGTGGTCATCGCTTTTCTTGAAGGCCGGCAAGCCGTTGTAGCCCAGGGTCTGGAAAATGTTACCGAAGTCATCACCTCAGGAGCTCCTTACCTGACGGAAAAAACCAAAATCCGAAAACTCTGAACTGAACCATGAAAATTGCTGAATTTTCCGTCAAAAACAGCCAGTTTACGTTCATTGTGTTTCTGGCTGTTATGGCCCTTGGCATCAGCTCTTTGCTGAACATGCCACGTGCCGAAGATCCCAAATTTGCCCCGGCAGGTTACAACGTTATCGTGGTGTACCCCGGCGCGGGCCCCGCCGAAATTGAAGAAAAAATCACCGACAAGGTGGAAGAAAAACTCGGCGCCCTGGAAAACATAGACCGCATGCGATCCAAGTCGCTCAACGGTTTTATGGTACTCACCATCGAATTTATTCACGGCGAAGACCCCGACAAAAAATACGAGGAACTGGTCAGGGAAGTGAATGCCCTGCGCCCTGAACTGCCCGACGACCTCAACCGGGTCACCATCCAGCGCTTTGCGTCGTCGGACGTGGCCATTTTACAGGCCGGTCTGGTGAGTGAAACGGCTTCCTGGGCCGACCTGCGCCACGAAGCCGAACGCCTGGAGGAAATGGCCGAAAAAATTCCGGGCGTAAAAGCTGCCGATACCTGGGGTTTCCCAAAACGGGAAGTCCGCATTTCCCTCAATTTACCCAAAATGGCTTCCGATGGTATACCCGTAAGCCGCGTTTTGGGTGCTTTGCAAAGCGAAAACGTTTCGATCCCGGGTGGTTCGGTAAATGTGGGTGACCGCCAGTTTTTTGTGGAAACCAGCGGCGACTATGAAACCATTGAAGAAGTGCGCAACACCATCGTGTTCGCCAACGCAGGTAAAATTGTGTACCTGAAGGACCTGGCTACTGTTGAATATGCCTACGAAGAACCACGCCACTTCGCACGCATCAACGGTTCCCGAGCCGTGTGGGTAACGGTGCGTATGAAAGATGGCCAGAACATTTTCGACGTGGGCGATGCGGTGAACAAAACCGTTGCAGAATTCAAGGAAGAGCTGCCGTCGAGTATGGACTACGTCAAAGTGTTCGACCAAAACGACTCGGTGCGCAAACGCCTTACACGTTTCGCCAAAGACTTTGGCATCGCCATCCTGCTTGTGTTGCTTACGCTGCTGCCTCTGGGTTGGCGCGCCGCCCTTGTTGTAATGATTTCCATCCCATTGAGCATCGCAATCGGCCTTTTTGCCCTCGACAAACTCGGTTATACCCTCAACCAACTCAGCATCGTAGGCCTCATCATCGCACTTGGTATCCTTGTCGACGACAGCATTGTGGTGGTGGAAAACATCGAACGTTGGTTGCGCGAGGGACACAAACGAAAAGAAGCCGCCATTTTGGCGACACGTCAAATCGGATTGGCGGTTTTGGGATGTACCGCCACACTTATTTTGGCCTTTTTGCCCCTGGTTTACCTTCCTGAAGCATCGGGCGACTTCATCCGCTCTTTGCCCATGGCCGTTGTCACCACGGTTATTGCTTCCCTTTTTGTATCGCTTACCATTGTCCCATTTCTTGGCAGCCGATTGCTCGCAGAGCACCACGATCCGCGCGGCAACATTTTCCTGCGCGGGTTGAAATGGGCGATCTCCAAATCGTATGCACGCCTGCTCGACCTGGGTTTGCGTTTTCCCAAAACCACCCTGCTGGTCTCCGCCGTTATATTTTTCGCCGTACTTGCTCTGGCTGGTCGTGTAGGTTTCACCGTTTTCCCCGCCAGCGAAAGGCCCATGTTTTACATCGACATCGACATGGCTTCGGGCAGCAGTTTGGAACAAACCGACCGGGTCGGCCGCATTGTCGACTCCGTTTTGGCGGAATACGTGGCACCGGAATTCAGAACCCACCACCTATTGCCCGACAGCATTGAACCCATTTCCCTCTACCCCGGCGATGGCGCTCCGGCCAAAGTTACCTGGTACGCCACCAACGTAGGGCGCGGCAACCCCCGGGTGTATTACAACGTGATTAGGGAAAGTGAAAGTCCCGACTACGGCCAGGTGTTTGTACAACTTCAGGAGCACACGCCGCCTCCGGTGAAAATCGCCATGATCGACGAGTTGCGGGCCAAATTCCGGGACATACCCGGCGCTGTGGTCAACGTGAAAAACTTCGAGCAGGGTCCGCCCATCGAAGCTGCCATTGCCATCCGCGTGGCCGGGGAAAATTTTGATACCCTGCGACGCGTATCGGCCGAGGTGGAAAAAATCGTGGCTGAAACAGAAGGCACCATTTACGTCGACAACCCGATTGCCACCATCAAAACCGACCTGGTGGTCAACATCAGCAAGGACAAAGCCACCAGTCTGGGCATTCCCATCGCCGAAATCGACCGCATGGTACGCCTTTCCATCGCCGGACTCAACGCCGGTTCGTTCACCGCCAAAGCCGATGCGGAGGACTACAACCTGACCGTAACGGTGCCCAAAACCGGCGCTTTTGCTTCACTTGATGCTTTAAAAGGACTGTACATCAACAGTTTGAACGGGAGTTCCGTGCCCTTGGGCCAGGTGGCCGATATCGGTTTCAAACCGTCGCCCAACTACATTGAGCACTACGACAAAGAGCGTTTTTCCGCAGTTACAGCCTCCGTCAAAAGCGGCTATTTCGCTGCCGATGTGAACGCCAAGATCAAGGAAAAACTGGCATTGTTGAAATTCCCGAAAGGTTACAGCTATCGGGTTGCCGGCGAACAGGAAAGTGCCGAACGTTCGTTTGGCGGCATGGGCACCATCGTGCTCATCACCATATTTGGATTGCTGGCTGTGCTCATCCTCGAATTCAAAACCTTCCGCAGCACCATCATCGTGTTGTCGGTGATTCCGCTGGGCATCATCGGCGCCATTTTGATGCTGATGGCTACAGGATATCCGTTTTCGTTTACTGTGATGGTCGGTTTGATTGCTTTGATGGGCATCGAGGTTAAGAACTCCATCCTGCTGGTGGATTTTACCAACCAACTGCGCGCCGAGGGTCGTGGTTTGGACGAGGCCATCCGGGAATCAGGCGAAATCCGTTTCGTGCCCATCCTGCTCACTTCGTTGACGGCCATCGGCGGTTTGCTGCCACTCGCCATCGAGGAAAATCCGTTGTATTCACCTTTGGCGTATGTGCTTATCGGTGGTTTGATTTCTTCGACACTTTTATCCCGCATCGTTACACCGGTGATGTATAAACTGCTAAAGCCCATGTAAACCGTAAAAAAAGGGGGTATAACATGAATTATTTTGCGGCTAGCCGCAAAATAATTCATGTTATACCCCCTTTTTTTACGGTTGTGGGTTGGCTTGATCAATAACGTCTGGGATTTTGGGTTGGTTGCAGGCAGGGTTGTTTACGATCCGGTGTGCGAAGTCTGTAGGGGCGCCCCTTGCGGGTGCCATGGCGCAGGACAATGGTTTATAATCGTATGCCTTTATGAACAACAAATGCACTGGTTCTGCGCCAAAGCGTACACCATGGAGCACAATCATAGTCAACAAATGCTGTGGCTCATCTCACAAAACCATAAATCAATATGTTGGCCATTTGTCATCCATAAATGGGTTTATGGCAAAGGCAATTAAAATTTATTGACCATCAATTCAACCGCTTTAGCGGTGGAAGAGTTTATAGAAATAGTCACACAAAATGTCTCGGAGCCGCTTTAGCGGCGAAAGACTTTTGTTAAGCGTTTGCTCTGTATTTCAGTAAAAATCAAAGCATTTATGAACCAAAAACGCTTTGACCTTTAATCAGTGCGCCCGAAAATCAGGGTATTTATGAACCCAAAATGCCTAGGCCCCTGCACCAGGGCACCCGCAAGGGGCGCCCCTACAGACGTCGGGCATAGCACTGCATGTAAATGCCGTTGACTTTGGATTCAACCCATTACTACCCCCTCACCCGCGTCGTTTTTTCTTTCCCGGCTTCGCCGTTTTTTGGTAAAAAAGGGGCGTTTGGTAGCGGAAATTTCCGTGATCATCCATTACATCAAACATGGGGGCCACCGCGTCGAGGTGGATAAAAAGCCGGCTTTTGCGCTCGTCCCAAAACCAGGTTTGTACCAGGCGCAATTCTTTTATTTGATCACTGTTGATGTCGTTGTTTACCACAACAATTTTTTCCTCATAGTTTTCCGGGTCAAAAGTCACAACCGTATCTGTGCGGTGTACCATTTGGTAACGGACCATCATATCCAGCGGTTTTGAACCTTCGAAACCGTCGTAAAAGGTGAGGTTTTTATTTTCCGCAAACGCCTTAATATAATCGTCCATGGGTTGTTGGTAAGCGTCGATGAGTTTTACCATACGGGATTCCATGGGTTTGAATTTCGTTTTCCGCTGCGTTGTTTTGGTCTTTTTGGCCCACACGATGTTGTTGCTTTCAAGTTTGGGTTCCGTTGCTTCCACTTTTATCCAAAACAGCGGCTTTAAACCCAATGAATCGCTGGTGTAGCTGGTGATCCTGATCAATGGTGCAATGGCTGACGGTTGTGTTTGCCAACTGGATTTGGTTGCATTGTAATACACCACCTGCCGCAGACGCCAGGCTACGATGTCTTCGCGGGTATCCACAAACGAATGTTCAACCACCATTTTTTCCTCGTACGTATCCGGATCGAATACAATGAAGGAATCGCGCACCATCAGTACCTGCGCTGTGTCGGCCGGCAGGGTACATGCAGCATCCCGGAACAAGGGTAATTTGCCCAGTTTGGCGGCGTGTAAAATCAGCGATCCCAACAACGGCGGTTGCCATTGCGATTCGTTGTTTTCCGTACGCAGGAGTTTCACGGTGGTGAGTCCCCATTCCCATTCTTCGGTCATGTAGGGTATGTCCACCACCCAGTCCTGTTCTATTTCCGCTGCCCACACGATGTCGGGGTTTTGTAAAAAATTGGATTGAGAAAAAATGCGGCTGGGAAGCAACAATAGTATGAGGAAAAGGCGCATAATATGGATACGTTGATGGATTCTACATCGTTTAAGAAACAACGTCAAGCTCTATGAATAAGTATTTGGTTTTGTTGTTGCTGAGTCTCTATGCAGTGCATGTCACGGCACAAATCGCAATTTCCAACGACAAACAGAATGTTCTGTACTTGCAAGCAAAAAATCCAATTACCATTGTCTCCTCCGATATACCGCCCGATCGCATGGTTGTCGAAGCATATCCGGGGGAGTTAACACGAACAGGAGAACATACTTTTACATGGTACTATTGCGGCCACGAGAAAACTGCCGTCATCATTGTTTCCGACAGTTTGTACCCAAATGTAACGGATACGATTCGATACCGCATTAAAATCGATGGAACGCCCAGGATCGTGATCCGACCTTACGTTGGAACACATCACGATTATGGCGGCGTAGTTGTTTTATTAGGTATGATCCATTTCGATATTAGGGCAGAGATGGATTCTTTTGAAGTCATTTATTATCCCAAACGAGGATACTCTCAATCTGCAATCAATAGGGGAGTTCGTTTCACGAACCCTGTTCGTGATTTTCTGCATTCCAGCCAACCAGGCGATCGAATCTGTTTCACAAATTTTAGCTATACCTGGCCTTGCGATCGCCGGAATTTTTCAAAAGAAATCTATTGTTATGAATTCACGGAAAACAAAAAATATGAATTGATTCCACCACCGAAAATTGAATTAATTCCCAACTTAAACAAGCATTGACCGCGCCATTCCTGCCATGCCAAACCTAATTCCCCAACCCAACCCAGACGTTTAAAAAAAGGGGTAAAAAGCAGGGTGTTTTTTTCGGCTAGCCGAAAAAAACACCCTGCTTTTTACCCCTTTTTTTAAACGTCTGGGTTGGGTTGGGGAATTAGGTTTGGCATGGCAGGAATGGCGCGGTCAATGCTTGTTTAAGTTGGGAATTAATTCAATTTTCGGTGGTGGAATCAATTCATATTTTTTGTTTTCCGTGAATTCATAACAATAGATTTCTTTTGAAAAATTCCGGCGATCGCAAGGCCAGGTATAGCTAAAATTTGTGAAACAGATTCGATCGCCTGGTTGGCTGGAATGCAGAAAATCACGAACAGGGTTCGTGAAACGAACTCCCCTATTGATTGCAGATTGAGAGTATCCTCGTTTGGGATAATAAATGACTTCAAAAGAATCCATCTCTGCCCTAATATCGAAATGGATCATACCTAATAAAACAACTACGCCGCCATAATCGTGATGTGTTCCAACGTAAGGTCGGATCACGATCCTGGGCGTTCCATCGATTTTAATGCGGTATCGAATCGTATCCGTTACATTTGGGTACAAACTGTCGGAAACAATGATGACGGCAGTTTTCTCGTGGCCGCAATAGTACCATGTAAAAGTATGTTCTCCTGTTCGTGTTAACTCCCCCGGATATGCTTCGACAACCATGCGATCGGGCGGTATATCGGAGGAGACAATGGTAATTGGATTTTTTGCTTGCAAGTACAGAACATTCTGTTTGTCGTTGGAAATTGCGATTTGTGCCGTGACATGCACTGCATAGAGACTCAGCAACAACAAAACCAAATACTTATTCATAGAGCTTGACGTTGTTTCTTAAACGATGTAGAATCCATCAACGTATCCATATTATGCGCCTTTTCCTCATACTATTGTTGCTTCCCAGCCGCATTTTTTCTCAATCCAATTTTTTACAAAACCCCGACATCGTGTGGGCAGCGGAAATAGAACAGGACTGGGTGGTGGACATACCCTACATGACCGAAGAATGGGAATGGGGACTCACCACCGTGAAACTCCTGCGTACGGAAAACAACGAATCGCAATGGCAACCGCCGTTGTTGGGATCGCTGATTTTACACGCCGCCAAACTGGGCAAATTACCCTTGTTCCGGGATGCTGCATGTACCCTGCCGGCCGACACAGCGCAGGTACTGATGGTGCGCGATTCCTTCATTGTATTCGATCCGGATACGTACGAGGAAAAAATGGTGGTTGAACATTCGTTTGTGGATACCCGCGAAGACATCGTAGCCTGGCGTCTGCGGCAGGTGGTGTATTACAATGCAACCAAATCCAGTTGGCAAACACAACCGTCAGCCATTGCACCATTGATCAGGATCACCAGCTACACCAGCGATTCATTGGGTTTAAAGCCGCTGTTTTGGATAAAAGTGGAAGCAACGGAACCCAAACTTGAAAGCAACAACATCGTGTGGGCCAAAAAGACCAAAACAACGCAGCGGAAAACGAAATTCAAACCCATGGAATCCCGTATGGTAAAACTCATCGACGCTTACCAACAACCCATGGACGATTATATTAAGGCGTTTGCGGAAAATAAAAACCTCACCTTTTACGACGGTTTCGAAGGTTCAAAACCGCTGGATATGATGGTCCGTTACCAAATGGTACACCGCACAGATACGGTTGTGACTTTTGACCCGGAAAACTATGAGGAAAAAATTGTTGTGGTAAACAACGACATCAACAGTGATCAAATAAAAGAATTGCGCCTGGTACAAACCTGGTTTTGGGACGAGCGCAAAAGCCGGCTTTTTATCCACCTCGACGCGGTGGCCCCCATGTTTGATGTAATGGATGATCACGGAAATTTCCGCTACCAAACGCCCCTTTTTTACCAAAAAACGGCGAAGCCGGGAAAGAAAAAACGACGCGGGTGAGGGGGTAGTAATGGGTTGAATCCAAAGTCAACGGCATTTACATGCAGTGCTATGCCCGACGTCTGTAGGGGCGCCCCTTGCGGGTGCCCTGGTGCAGGGGCCTAGGCATTTTGGGTTCATAAATACCCTGATTTTCGGGCGCACTGATTAAAGGTCAAAGCGTTTTTGGTTCATAAATGCTTTGATTTTTACTGAAATACAGAGCAAACGCTTAACAAAAGTCTTTCGCCGCTAAAGCGGCTCCGAGACATTTTGTGTGACTATTTCTATAAACTCTTCCACCGCTAAAGCGGTTGAATTGATGGTCAATAAATTTTAATTGCCTTTGCCATAAACCCATTTATGGATGACAAATGGCCAACATATTGATTTATGGTTTTGTGAGATGAGCCACAGCATTTGTTGACTATGATTGTGCTCCATGGTGTACGCTTTGGCGCAGAACCAGTGCATTTGTTGTTCATAAAGGCATACGATTATAAACCATTGTCCTGCGCCATGGCACCCGCAAGGGGCGCCCCTACAGACTTCGCACACCGGATCGTAAACAACCCTGCCTGCAACCAACCCAAAATCCCAGACGTTATTGATCAAGCCAACCCACAACCGTAAAAAAAGGGGGTATAACATGAATTATTTTGCGGCTAGCCGCAAAATAATTCATGTTATACCCCCTTTTTTTACGGTTTACATGGGCTTTAGCAGTTTATACATCACCGGTGTAACGATGCGGGATAAAAGTGTCGAAGAAATCAAACCACCGATAAGCACATACGCCAAAGGTGAATACAACGGATTTTCCTCGATGGCGAGTGGCAGCAAACCGCCGATGGCCGTCAACGAAGTGAGCAGGATGGGCACGAAACGGATTTCGCCTGATTCCCGGATGGCCTCGTCCAAACCACGACCCTCGGCGCGCAGTTGGTTGGTAAAATCCACCAGCAGGATGGAGTTCTTAACCTCGATGCCCATCAAAGCAATCAAACCGACCATCACAGTAAACGAAAACGGATATCCTGTAGCCATCAGCATCAAAATGGCGCCGATGATGCCCAGCGGAATCACCGACAACACGATGATGGTGCTGCGGAAGGTTTTGAATTCGAGGATGAGCACAGCCAGCAATCCAAATATGGTGATGAGCACGATGGTGCCCATGCCGCCAAACGAACGTTCGGCACTTTCCTGTTCGCCGGCAACCCGATAGCTGTAACCTTTCGGGAATTTCAACAATGCCAGTTTTTCCTTGATCTTGGCGTTCACATCGGCAGCGAAATAGCCGCTTTTGACGGAGGCTGTAACTGCGGAAAAACGCTCTTTGTCGTAGTGCTCAATGTAGTTGGGCGACGGTTTGAAACCGATATCGGCCACCTGGCCCAAGGGCACGGAACTCCCGTTCAAACTGTTGATGTACAGTCCTTTTAAAGCATCAAGTGAAGCAAAAGCGCCGGTTTTGGGCACCGTTACGGTCAGGTTGTAGTCCTCCGCATCGGCTTTGGCGGTGAACGAACCGGCGTTGAGTCCGGCGATGGAAAGGCGTACCATGCGGTCGATTTCGGCGATGGGAATGCCCAGACTGGTGGCTTTGTCCTTGCTGATGTTGACCACCAGGTCGGTTTTGATGGTGGCAATCGGGTTGTCGACGTAAATGGTGCCTTCTGTTTCAGCCACGATTTTTTCCACCTCGGCCGATACGCGTCGCAGGGTATCAAAATTTTCCCCGGCCACGCGGATGGCAATGGCAGCTTCGATGGGCGGACCCTGCTCGAAGTTTTTCACGTTGACCACAGCGCCGGGTATGTCCCGGAATTTGGCCCGCAACTCGTCGATCATGGCGATTTTCACCGGAGGCGGCGTGTGCTCCTGAAGTTGTACAAACACCTGGCCGTAGTCGGGACTTTCACTTTCCCTAATCACGTTGTAATACACCCGGGGGTTGCCGCGCCCTACGTTGGTGGCGTACCAGGTAACTTTGGCCGGAGCGCCATCGCCGGGGTAGAGGGAAATGGGTTCAATGCTGTCGGGCAATAGGTGGTGGGTTCTGAATTCCGGTGCCACGTATTCCGCCAAAACGGAGTCGACAATGCGGCCGACCCGGTCGGTTTGTTCCAAACTGCTGCCCGAAGCCATGTCGATGTCGATGTAAAACATGGGCCTTTCGCTGGCGGGGAAAACGGTGAAACCTACACGACCAGCCAGAGCAAGTACGGCGAAAAATATAACGGCGGAGACCAGCAGGGTGGTTTTGGGAAAACGCAAACCCAGGTCGAGCAGGCGTGCATACGATTTGGAGATCGCCCATTTCAACCCGCGCAGGAAAATGTTGCCGCGCGGATCGTGGTGCTCTGCGAGCAATCGGCTGCCAAGAAATGGGACAATGGTAAGCGATACAAAAAGGGAAGCAATAACCGTGGTGACAACGGCCATGGGCAAAGAGCGGATGAAGTCGCCCGATGCTTCAGGAAGGTAAACCAGGGGCAAAAAGGCCAAAATAAGTGTGGCGGTACATCCCAAAACCGCCAATCCGATTTGACGTGTCGCCAAAATGGCGGCTTCTTTTCGTTTGTGTCCCTCGCGCAACCAACGTTCGATGTTTTCCACCACCACAATGCTGTCGTCGACAAGGATACCAAGTGCGATGATGAGGCCTACGATGCTGAGTTGGTTGAGGGTATAACCGAGTTTGTCGAGGGCAAAAAGGCCGATTGCGATGCTCAATGGGATGGAAATCATTACAACAAGGGCGGCGCGCCAACCCAGAGGCAGCAGCGTAAGCAACACAAGCAGGATGGCGATGCCAAAGTCTTTGGCGAAACGTGTAAGGCGTTTGCGCACCGAGTCGTTTTGGTCGAACACTTTGACGTAGTCCATACTCGACGGCAGCTCTTCCTTGAATTCTGCAACGGTTTTGTTCACCGCATCGCCCACGTCGAAAATGTTCTGGCCATCTTTCATACGCACCGTTACCCACACGGCTCGGGAACCGTTGATGCGTGCGAAGTGGCGTGGTTCTTCGTAGGCATATTCAACAGTAGCCAGGTCCTTCAGGTACACAATTTTACCTGCGTTGGCGAACACGATGGTGTTGCGCACTTCTTCAATGGTTTCATAGTCGCCGCTGGTTTCCACAAAAAACTGGCGGTCACCCACATTTACCGAACCACCCGGGATCGAAACGTTTTCGCTTTGCAAAGCACCCAAAACGCGGCTTACGGGTATACCATCGGAAGCCATTTTGGGTAAATTGAGGGAAATGCGGACTTCCCGTTTTGGGAAACCCCAGGTATCGGCAGCTTTTACGCCCGGAATTTTTTCGGCCATTTCCTCCAGGCGTTCGGCTTCGTGGCGCAGGTCGGCCCAGGAAGCCGTTTCACTCACCAGACCGGCCTGTAAAATGGCCACGTCCGACGACGCAAAGCGCTGGATGGTGACCCGGTTGAGGTCGTCGGGCAGTTCAGGGCGCAGGGCATTCACTTCCCTGACCAGTTCCTCGTATTTTTTGTCGGGGTCTTCGCCGTGAATAAATTCGATGGTGAGTACCATAAAACCGTTGAGCGACTTGGATCGCATGCGGTCTATGTTTTCCAGGGCGCCGAGTTTTTCTTCCACCTTGTCGGTGATTTTTTCTTCAATTTCGGCGGGGCCCGCGCCGGGGTACACCACGATAACGTTGTAACCTGCCGGGGCAAATTTGGGATCTTCGGCACGTGGCATGTTCAGCAAAGAGCTGATGCCAAGGGCCATAACAGCCAGAAACACAATGAACGTAAACTGGCTGTTTTTGACGGAAAATTCAGCAATTTTCATGGTTCAGTTCAGAGTTTTCGGATTTTGGTTTTTTCCGTCAGGTAAGGAGCTCCTGAGGTGATGACTTCGGTAACATTTTCCAGACCCTGGGCTACAACGGCTTGCCGGCCTTCAAGAAAAGCGATGACCACAGGAGCTTTACGCACGGAGGCTCCGTCGGTGGAGGGTACAAACACAAAAGCATTTTTACCGTCGCCTTCCACGATGGCTTCGATGGGCACAACCGTGTAGGAGCGTTTTTGGGGTGGTGTAATGTCGACTTGTGCAAACAAACCGGGTGCGAAACGTTTGCCGTTGGGGCGTATGCGGATTTCAACGGGGTAAAGTCCGGAGGCCGGGTCGGCGGCAGGCGCCAGGTCGGTGATGGTTCCTTCAAAAGGGGCATCCGGGTATGCGTCTAGGGTTACACGGGCGTTCATGCCTTTGTTGAGCCGGGCCCAGTCGCGGTCGCTTACATTGATTTTTACCACCCAGTCGTCGTTTCCGGTTTCAAAAAGTACAAAAACGGGATTTCCGGGACCGGTGATTTCACCTTCGTTGGGCAGTTTTTTGATGATTTTACCGCTGCGGGTAGCTCTGATTTCGGCGTATTGCTGGTTGAAACGGGCGATGCGGGCCGATTCGATGGCCAGGTCGCGGCCGGTGGTGGCGTTTTCCAGCATTTCGAGGGTAGTGGAGCTGTCGGCGTACAGGCCTTTGACGCGGTTGAGGTCGCGTTCGGATTTGGCGAGGGCTTGTTCGGCCTGCATGACCTGGGCGTCGATTTCGGTTTTGTCGAGCACGGCCAGGAGCTGACCGGAGCGCACGAGATCGCCTTCATCGACGTAAATTTTGCGGATGATGCCGCCCACTTTGAACGAGAGACGTTGTTCGGAAGCGGAAGATAACATTCCACTTGCGTGTATGGGCAGGGCAATGTTTAGTTGTTGCACAGGGGAAGTGCGTACAGGGATTTTTTCGTCGCTCAGGTCGATGGCTTCGGTTGGAGCGGCAGCTTTTTGTTCGCCGCATCCGCCAAAAAGCAGAAATAGGCCAAAAAGGGCAGCACTGACCAGGACGATGGGGGCGATGGTTTCTATTTTTTTCATTGGAAGCATGGGTTTATTGATTCAGTGCGGCGGCTTGTTTGAGTGCTGCTTCTTTGCGAAGCACCTCGGCGTATTCGAGCAATGATTGCAGGCGGGCGGAGGTTACGCGGTTTTCGGCGTCGAGCAGTTCGATGAGCAGGGCCTGGTTTGCGCGGTATTTGTTGTTGATGATGCGGTAGCTTTCTTCGGCTGCGGCCGTAGCGTTGCGGGAGGCCAGGTAACTTTTGCGTGCGGCGTCGAAATCGTTCCAGGCCCTGGTGATTTGCAGGGCGATTTTTTGCTGGGTTTCATTGTACCGCGTGCGCATTTGTTCGCTTTCTATTTTGGCCTCCTGGATGCGGCTTTTGCGCAATCCGGCATCGAAGAGGTCGTACGTGAGGCCTACCTGGGCGAGGGCGAATGCCTGGTCGTCGCCAAAATTGTAACCGAATCCCTGAAACCCGAATTCGCCGCCGATGTAAAAATCGGGGATGCGCATTTGGGCTTCGTTGCGTTTGATGTTGGTTTCGGCGGCTTCCAAACCTGAGCGCAGGGCTTCGAGTTCCTGACGGTTGTTGAGTCCGGTGGTTACGAGTTGTTGCTTGTCGTAAACGGGTAAAACGGGGCGCAAAAGGGTCGTATCGGGCTCAATGGGCGCCTGTTGGTCGCGGTTGAGCAGGAAATTGAAATAAGCCCGGGCGGTATTTTGATCGGCCTGAAGCTGAAAGATCTGATAATCGGTGCGGGCAAGTTCGTAATCGGCGGTAGCGATGATGTCGCGGGTGGCGACGTTGTTTTTTACCAGTGATTCATTGAACCGGCGCAATTCGGTGTAAACTTCTTTGGTATTGGCCCAAATTTTTTCGGCTTCGAGGGCTTTGAGGTATTGCAGGTAAGCGTCGGTAATTTGGTAAATGAGTTCATTTTCGTAAGCTGCGCGGGTTGCAACCTGCGAATCGTAGAGGTTTTGCTGGATGTTGCGGTTGTACCGCAGGTCGGAGTTGTAAAGCGGGTAGGAAAATTTGACCTTGGTTTCCTGGAAATTGTCGGGCAGAAACTGGATGGTTTCGTTTTGGACCTGAGGAAACTGCGAGGATTGGGTGAGTTCGTTCAGGGTTTGGTACACTGGATTGAGCAGGTCGCCGATGGGGAAATCAATGCTGCGGCCACCTACAGCGCGGGTGTAATTGGCGTCAAACTGCAGGGTGGGGTAAAACAGGCTGCGGGCTTGTTTTACGGCTTCGATGCTCCGCTGGACGTTGAGGTCCTGCTGCTTCAATGCGAGGTTGTTGGTGAGGCCTTCTTTCAGGTAGGCTTCGAGTTGTGGGGAATTTTGTCCAACGGCGGCGTGAGTAAGCAGTAAAAACAGCACCATTGGTTGAATCAAATGGATTTTCATTTGGAAAACACTTTTTATAAACTGAACACTGTTTATTGTTGATGCAAAAAAAGGGGGCTTTGTACCTTGAGTAAAGTAAAAATCGTTGAATGGCGGAAATTGGTGGATGAACGGTCGTTGGACATCGGTAGGGAACAAAAGGTTTCAGAGGGTAGCGGCCATTTTGATGATCATTTCGAAAGAATCCCGGGCGAGTTGTTCGCGGCGTTCTTCGGGGTACATACGGATGCGTTCGCGAACGAACATGGAGACCAATCCGTGGGCATGGCACCATAGGGTAAAGGCGATGGTATCGGCATCGGTGCTTTTAAAGTAACGGTGGTCGATGCAGGCTTGAACAGTTTCGACAAAAAAGGCATGGGTAGCTTGCCCCAGAATCCAACAGTCCTGATTTTCAATCGATTCCATTGGAGACCGGATGATGAAGAGCAAGTCGTAGAGGTCTGGATGTTTCAGTCCGAAGTCGATGTATTGTCTTCCGATGGCTTGCAGTCTTTCCCATGGATTTTCAAGGAGGGCTGCAGAGAGCAGGTGGTCGCGTTTGAGGGCTGCTGCTTCGTATTGAAGGGCATAAAAGATCTCGCTTTTGTCTTTGTAATACAGGTAAATGGTGCCGGGTGAATATTCAATGGCTTCGGCGATGTTGCGGATGCTTACGCCTTCGTAGCCTTTTTCACGGAAGAGGTGCAATGCGGCATCGAGGATACGCTGGCGCATTTCTTCCTTTTCACGTTCTTTTCTTTGTGTGATTCCCATAGCTTTTTATTAAACAGTGCAAATGTAATGAACAGTGTTTAATAACGCAAATTTGATGATTGGACATTTTGAGTTTAAGACAAATCATATATGTATAGGTTTACTTATCAGTTAATTAATTTATATGTGAAAAAAAAGTGATCGATATAAGGGAAAAAAACATCAGATATTGGTGCCAATACCATACAATTGGGTAGATTTGTCGCAACATTTAATCCATTCGTTATAATCTCATGAGCGAAGTAGTTTGAACAATTCTCTCCTCTGCCATATTCTTTGGCAAGATTTTTGGCTCCTCCTTCCTCATATCCTTGAACACTACAGGTTCCCCGCCAGGATCCTTAATGGCCACATCCCTGCCGATATACAGATTTGGCCATGCCTCGGTTTGTTATAGCCACTGCATCCTGCGGTGCTACTCCAAATTACCCGAAGTTTGGCTTCTACGCATACACACTCACATAACGTGCGCGGAAGATGAACGACATTGTAGAATTGGTAAACCTCTTAAGTAAAACCAAACTTCAGATGAATGGAGTTTGGAGTGCGGTAATTGAGCCCAACTCAAAAATGGAGCGGCTCTATGAGGCCATCCAGCAACGAAAAGTACTCACTGATGAAGATGCAAAAGCTTATTTTGAATCCATCAACGAAGATGCAGGTACGTTACCGAACATAAAAAACAAGTTGAAAGAGCGGATGCTCGATGCTGTTTTTTTACTCGATTTTAAAGATTCGAGTTTTTCCAACCGACAGAAAGCATTTTACGAGTGCCATAAAAAATGGGCTGCCGGGATGATTCTTTTGATCCGGAACCTGAAAATTTCAGGCATCGATCTTTTGGAAAAACTGCTTCGCCATACGGTCCGTTTCGAATTCACAGAGCTCACCCTTGATATTTTGCGCGTTTTACGCTTGCAATACAGTACGGTCGACGGTGATTTTAAGAAATACCAACAGGTTCGTGAGCAATTCCGCCAATATGAGTCCATCTGGATGATGGAAAACAAGGCTGAGGATTATTACGCCGATCTGATGAGTCATTTTACCAACAGCAAGGCGTCCAAAACGGAACTTACCGACCAGGCAGTGGCCTATTACAAGGAGCTTGAGCCTTTTATGCAGGAATGTGAAGCTTTCAAACTCCACCTTTTTGGCAGGCTTATCCACCTCATGGTGCACAGTATTGTAAACAACTACGCAGCCACAGCCAAACTGTGCGAAGAAGCCATCGCGTTTTTTGATAAAAAGGATTACAACAGTGGTCTTCCGCTCCAGGTCTTTTACTACAACCTTATTGTTAGTTACATTCAGTTGCGGGAGTTCGACAAAGGACAGGTAATCATCAAACGTTCGGAGCAGTTTTTTGAAGAAGGATCTTTCAACTGGTTTAAACTTCAGGAACTGTTTTTCCAACTGTCCATGCATACAGGCCACTACAATGAAGCTTATGCGATTTACCAGAAAGTAAGTGAACACCCACGTTTTCCGGCCATGCTTCCACAAATCACCGAAATGTGGACCATTTTCCAGTCATACCTATATTACCTTATCAAAATCGGACACATATCGGACGACGCCAAACTCAGCAAATTCCGGATCAATAAGTTCCTCAATGAAATACCGCTGTTTTCCAAGGACAAAGCGGGCATGAATATTCCCATACTGATCGTGCAAGTTCTGCACTCCATAGCCGATCGCGACTACGATAAATCGGTAGATCGCATCGAGGGCATCGAGAAGTATTGTACGCGCTACCTGAAAGATAAAACCACGTACCGAAGCAACAACTTCATCAAAATGATGCTTCAAATTCCCATCGCTGTTTTCCAACGCGAAGAGGTGGAACGCAAAGCCGGCAAGTATTTCCAAAATTTACAAAAAACACCGCTTGAAGTTGCCAACCAAACCCATGAAGTAGAAATTATCCCGTATGAAGCGTTGTGGTCGTTGACGTTGGAGACGTTGAAGAAGTAGATTATTCAGCGTTGTATTTTTTATTGCGGCGTAAACGCCGCTGGTACGTTGCGGCGTAAACGCCGCGTTACCGGTTTTTTGATGCGGCATAAATGCCGCTGGTACGTTGCGGCGTAAACGCCGCGTTACCGGCAGTGGTCGCGCCTGGTATTGGGAGAAGACCTGGGTACATGTATGGTTTTACAGGGTAGACGCAGTTTCCAGGCAATAGATTATTCCTGAAGGCCAGGGGTATACGTCCGGTAACGCGGCGTTCACGCCGCAACGTACCAGCGGCATTCATGCCGCATCAAAAA
>JADLBE010000435.1 GCA_020847915.1 Saprospiraceae bacterium
CGGCCTGGCCGAAAAACACCCCTGTTTTTTATCCCCTTTTTTCACGGGCTACATCAGTCGTTCAACTTGAGTACTTTCAAAAACGCTTCCTGTGGTACTTCCACGTTGCCGAACTGTTTCATACGCTTTTTGCCTTCTTTTTGTTTTTCCAGAAGCTTGCGTTTGCGGCTGATGTCGCCACCGTAACACTTGGCAGTTACGTCTTTGCGCAAGGCCGAAATGGTTTCGCGGGCGATGATTTTGGCGCCAATGGAACCCTGGATGGCGATCTGGAATTGCTGGCGTGGCAGGAGCGTTTTGAGTTTTTCGCACATGCGTCGACCCATAAATTCGGCTTTGGAACGGTGTACGAGGGCCGAAAGAGCGTCCACGTTTTCGCCGTTGAGCTTGATGTCGAGTTTTACGAGGTCTGTTTGCCGGTAGTCGAGGATATGGTAGTCGAAGGATGCGTAGCCGCGGGTGAGCGACTTAAGTTTGTCGTAAAAGTCGAACACGATTTCCGCCAGGGGCAGGTGGAAAGTCATTTCCAGACGGGTAGGCGTGAGGTACGTTTGTTTTTGGAGGATGCCGCGTTTTTCGAGGCAAAGGGTCATGATGTTGCCGATGTATTCGGGTTTGGTAATGACTTGTGCATAAATGTAAGGCTCTTCGGCACTTTCGAGGAAGTTCGGGTCGGGAAGTTCGCTCGGTTGTTTTACCGTAAAGCGGTTGCCTTTCATGTCGGTGGCGAAGTAAGGTACGTTGGGCACCGTGGTGATGATGTCCTGGTCGAATTCGCGCTGAAGGCGTTCCTGCACGATTTCGAGGTGGAGCATGCCCAGGAAGCCGCAACGGAAACCGAAGCCGAGGGCCACAGACGATTCCGGTTCGAAAACCAGCGAAGCGTCGTTGAGCTGGAGTTTTTCCAGGGAGTCGCGCAGATCCTCAAAATCGTCGTTGTCGAGCGGATAAATACCCGCAAATACCATCGGTTTTACCTCTTCAAAACCTTTGACGGGTTCGCTACAAGGTCGTGCCAGGTGGGTGATCGTATCACCCACTTTGATTTCGCGGCTTACTTTGATACCGGTAATCACATAGCCTACATCGCCGGCACTGATGGAAGGTGTTTCTACCTGTCCCATGCGCAGGAAACCTACTTCTTCCGCCACAACCTCTTTTTCGGTGGCTATAAATTTGATTTTATCGCCCTTTTTCAACGTACCGTTCATGATGCGCACGTAGGCGATTACCCCGCGGTAGGAATTGAAAACAGAGTCAAAAATCATGGTTTGCAAGGGTGCTTCCGGGTCGCCGGAAGGCGCGGGTATGCGGTCGACCACAGCGGCAAGGATTTCCGGGATGCCCATGCCGGTGCGGCCGGATGCGGAAATGATGTCTTCGCGTTTGCAGCCGATGAGGTCGATGATCTGGTCCTGCACATCTTCGATCATGGCACTTGGCATGTCGATTTTGTTCACAATCGGGATAATTTCCAGGTTGTGATCCACTGCCAGATAAAGGTTGCTGATCGTTTGTGCCTGGATGCCCTGGGAGGCGTCTACAAGCAGCAAGGCGCCTTCGCAGGCCGCGATGGAGCGTGAAACTTCGTACGAGAAGTCGACGTGGCCTGGCGTATCGATCAGGTTAAATATGAACTCTTCGCCGTTGGCCGGATGCACATAGCGCATCTGGATGGCGTGGCTCTTGATGGTGATGCCGCGCTCACGTTCGAGGTCCATGCTGTCGAGCGCCTGGTCTTGCATGTCGCGCTTGCTGATGGTGTGGGTGTATTCGAGCAAACGGTCGGCCAGGGTGCTTTTGCCGTGGTCGATGTGGGCAATGATGCAGAAATTGCGAGTATTCTTCATTGAACGGGTAGGGAAATGTGTGGCTTAAGGTGGGTTTTTAAGTATTTAAGCCTTTTTCAGCCCGCAAAGATACGACTTTTAGTCGGTTAGTCGGTTAGTCTGTTGGTCTGTTGGTCAAAAAAAACGCTTGTCAACCCGAAGGATGCACAAGCGTTTTTTTGACTAACCGACCAACCGACCAACCGACCAACCGACTTTTTATCCGTTTAGACTAAGTATTTTGATTTCCACGCGTTGGTTCTTTTTCCGGCCTTCGGGTGTGGTATTGGGTTCGATGGGGTATTTTTTGCCATAACCCTTGTATTGCACCCTTTCGGAAGAGATGCCGCGGGCCACGAGCCAGTCGGACACCGATTTGGCACGGCTGGTGGAAAGCTGGTTGGCGAAAGCGTCGGAAGGGTTGTTGTTGGTGTGTCCTCCGATTTCAACCACCACGCTCGGATTGTTTTTCAGAAAGGACAAAACTTCTTCCAGAGCGGGCAAACTTTCATCCTTCAGGTTGTATTTATCGGCTTCGAAATACACCTTATCGAGGCGCACGATGTCGCCTTTTTTGAGGTTTTTGAAGTCGGATTTCGACGCGGTCGATTTGGTAGGCTCCGGCTTTTTGGCCCCACTATCGGGTTTCGATGTTGTGGTTGGTGGTTTTGTGTTTGTACCGGTGCGTGTGGTGGGCGGTTTGGTAGCGGCAGCCACAGGTTTCGCTTCCGGCATCACGTCTGGATTACACGGCAGGGATTTGATGGGCGTAGCGTTGTCGACCAGGATGTTGCCGTTGTATGGAAACAGAATGGGCTGTTTAAAATACGCTTCGATGAGGATGTAGCTGTACGTGTTTTTTGGCGTTAGCCTGAAATTGTACGTCAGCCAGCGGTTGTTTTTGATCTCTGGAGTTTCGTACAGGAGTTCGCGGCGTTCGCACAAACCGTTGCCGCCATAGATGCGCAGTTTTGCCGGAATGGTGTAGTTGGCTTCTTCCCCGGTGGTTTTACTCATGCTGAGGTAAAGCTCGGCACGGCAGAGGTCGAGGCTGAATTCGTAACACTGGTTGGCTTCGATCGGACGGCTCAGGCGTTGGGCCACACCTTCCCAGGTGTCGTTGTCACGCACCAC
>JADLBE010000436.1 GCA_020847915.1 Saprospiraceae bacterium
ACGCCGGTTGGCGCTACAATGGCCAGACGTTTCATTGCATTTTCCCGAATACGATGGAGGAAAGTTGTTTTCCCCGTACCCGCTTTCCCCGTCAGAAAAATATTGGTTTGGGTATGGTTAACGTATTCAAAAGCGAGTTCTAATTCTGGATTAGTTTGGAGTTGCATTTCTTTTTTTTGGCGAAAATGCAGGAAATAAAAATAGTTTATTCCTAATATAAAGTTAATCGAAAGAAAAAAACAACCACAGACCTGTAAGCCGGATTCTGTACCGCCGGCTTTTACACCTTTGGCCTCTGCCATTTATCTGGGCCCAACCGTCACCGGTGGGCTCTGCGCTGCCTACCCCCCCTGCCTCACGGTCCGAGGACCGCTCTGTACGCGGGCACGTACCCCATTCCCAAAGGGAGCGGTGCAGGGTGTATGTGGCATTTCAACCCGCGAGGTTTATCCCCGCCCCATGTTGCCATGTGGCGTCGTGCGCTCTTACCGCACGTTTTCACCCTTACCCCGACACAAAGTGTCGTGGCGGTAATTTTCTGTGACACTTTCTGTGCCCCGGGTTACCCCGGAACCCCACCCGTTAGGTGGCGCGGCGCCCTATGTTGTCCGGACTTTCCTCCCCGACAAATCGAGGCGGCAGAGCGGTCTGCGGTTGTTTCTTTCAAAGAATCTTTTCCGAATACTTCCGGCACGGTATTGGTATATCGAATGTTCTGATACATTTGTACGTTTTTTAAACGTACTTCCCTTTAACCGTTGACGCCGGTTGCTTTTGCGGTTGCACAAGCGCTGGATATCCATTGTATGATCAAACGCCTGCTTCTATTCCTGGTGGCTGAAGCCTTGTTGCTCGCTGTAGCCTTCAATACCGACCAATGGTACAAAGGTACGGCGCTGCTTCAACAGTACGCCGTTGAAATTTCCACATACCTGTCGGACGAAGAAGCCTCCGCCATAGCCTGGGCCAACAGCCACAAAGCCGAGCTCGAATCGATGGCTGCCGGCAATCCGCCCGTAGCTTCTCAAGCCTGGATCGAAGCCCTGCAAAATCAGGCAACCGCCAACCATACCCTGTTGCTGATGCGCGGCGACAAGTTGCTTTTTGCATCCAACAACCAAATCATGCCGCCAAACGGCGGTGTCCTGCCGCCGCCCAACACCCGCAACCTGCTCAAATTGCCAACCGGCCGTTATGCCGCAAACAGCCTTCCCTACCGCGATTCTACCCACATCGCCATCCTTATACCCATCCAGTTTGCCCTTACGACGGGTCCGGAGAACCATGTGCCCCGGTTTCCTGCCAACAAAAGGATCCCGGAAAATGTGACCGTATCGCCGACCGACCAGGCCGGAATGCCCATCGTTTACGGAGGTCAACCGCTTGGTTACCTGTTGGCCGACGGACCAGTGGAGTCCCCGCTCGCACAAGCTGTCAAGTTTTTGTTTGTTGGCCTTGCGTTTTTACTTTTCCTGGTTTTCCTGCAACGCGTCGCCAACTATTTCAGCGATCGGTATTCGGGATGGGCGGGCGCCCTGTTCCTCCTGGGTAGTTCGGTTGGGCTCATGGTGTTGAACCAATTTACCCAGTTCACGGACGGCCAGTTTGGAAGCCTGCCCTTGTTTTCCACCCGATTCGAAAACGGTGGCATACTAGGTGCAGACAACCTTGGCGACTGGTTGTTGCATTTGCTGTTGCTGTTGTGGACGGTTATGTTTTTCCACCAAAACCTGAAGCCGCTTAGTTTGCGTCAGGCGCCACAACCTTTGCGTTTTGCGTTGGCTGCCGTGTACTACAGCGCCGTCATGGCCGGTATTTGGTATTCCGTCGATTTGCTCGGCGGCCTGGTTTGGCGGTCGGGCGTGACGTTCGACTTTGAAAACCTTTTCAACCTCAAATTAAACGGACTGATGACCTTAACGGGCATCATTGTTTGGATTGCCATACTATTTCTTTTCACCCACAGGTTGCTGGTAACCATCAAAGGTTTCGAGCTCACCCAGGCGCAGCGCGTTACGGCCATGTTGCCCGCTGCGGTGCTGCTTTATGTTGTTTCGGTGGCATTCCCGGTTTGGCAGGTAAATGCTTTGTACTTGCTGGCTTTTGGGCTCATGTATCTGGTCGTATTTGATTATTTCACCGACTGGGACGAGCCGGGTTTTGGGTGGGTGGCTTGCTGGCTGTTGCTTTTTTCCTTTTTTACAGCCCTTTTGCTTTTCAGATTCAACAGCGACAAAGACCGCAATACGCGTTTTACCCTGGCCATCGAACTTGCCGATGAGCGGGATACCCTGGCGGTTGAACCTGCACTGCGCGCATTGGCGGACGAACTGAAAAACGATACCAGTCTGGCCATGCTGCTTAAGCCCTGGCCTTTCCGTCCCGAGGCCCAACCCCTGGAAGCGCACATCAACCGGCAGGTATATGCTGAAAAAATGCTTTTCCAGCATTTCAGGCTGCGGCTGTACGCGCTGGACAAGGACGGGCAGTCGCTCATCATTGGACAAAACCGTGGCTCTGAATACCTCATCACCCAAAACTGGGAACAGGCGCGCGCCCTGAACGGCACTTCCGCCGTGCGTTACCGCACCAGCGAAGAGGGTAAGTTGCGTTACATCATGCGCCTGCCCGTCGACCGCATGCTGGATCCATCGCACCGGGCCGACGTATTTTGCTTTTTCGACCGCGAATACCCTTCCACCACCCGGGTATATTCAGAGCTGTTTTACAACCTGCCTTACGAGGGCCTCGAAGCTTTGCGCCGTTACGATTTTTCGGTGTGGAAAGACGGCAAACGCATCGTAGAAAAAGGTCCGGGCAGCACCGCCGCACTCAACATGGCACTTAACGCCGGGGAGATACGCGAATTGCGTACGGCCGATCGTGTGGAAGCTGTGTACTGCAGTGCCGACGAACAAACACGAAGCGCCGTAGGCCGTGCCGCCGGTGGCAAATTCAAACAGGTTTACCTGGTGGCGATTCTTTTTACCCTTTCGTCTTTGTTGTTGTTCCTGCTTGCCCTGCTCAACAGCGTGTTTCATTTTTTGCCCAAAAATTTCAGATTTTACCTGAGCACCAAAGGTTCGCTGGCCAAACGTATACAGTATTGGAACATCATGCTCATCGGAGCAGCGTTCATCGTGATTGGTTTTTTTACCTACCAACACTTCACCAAAGCCGCCACGGAAAAAGAACGCGGTAACCTTGAGTACCGCGCCGAAGCCGTATTAAACCATCTTCGCGGTCAGGTAGGCGATTTGCCTGCCGGTTCGGACAGCCTGCTGCGTGAACTTCCGCGCACACTTGCACCTTTGTCGAACAGCCTGTCGATGGACGTTAATCTTTACACCCCGTCCGGCGACCTGTTGTACACCACCCAGCCGGCCCTGCAACAAGTTGGCGTATTGCCGTCGCGCATGCCTGCCTACGTGGAAGGCACCATGCGGCAGCAAAGGCAGTCGGAAGCCACGGTAACCGAAAGTGTGGCCGGATACACCTATTCGAGCCGATACTTTGCGCTGCGCAACAACCAGAACGACATCATGGGTTACATCGGTGTGCCTTACCTGACAGCCGAACGCAAAATTGGTCCGGAAGTATCCGATTTCATCGGAATCCTGGCCAGCTTGTACATGTTCCTGCTGCTCATCGCCTACACGGTTACCTATCTGCTCGCACGATCCATCATCAAACCCATCAACCTCATTTCCGAACGTATCCAGGAACTGCGTTTTGAGGATCAAAACCAGCCGCTTGAGTACGCCGGCGATACCGAGGACGAACTCAGCGAACTCATCAACGAGTACAATGCGATGGTGGACAAACTGGAGGATTCCAAAACGAAACTTATACGCCTCGAACGCGAAGGCGCCTGGAGGGAAATGGCGCGCCAGATCGCACACGACATCAAAAACCCGCTCACGACAATGAAATTGTCGATGCAGCAGCTTGAACGTTTGTCGGGGAACCCCGAACAAGCAGCCGCTTACCTGAAAAAAGCCATCACACGCCTCATCGAACAAATTGATTCGCTGGCGCAAATCGCTTCGGAGTTTTCCATGTTCGCCAACCTCGACATCCAGCAAAAGTCCGACATGATCATCAACGACGTGGTGGAAAGTGTGTACGACTTGTTCAGCGAGCAAAAAAACGTGAAGCTTTCACTCAACATTCCCGATGAGCGTTTCAACATCAAAGCCGATAAAAACCACCTTATTCGTGTGTTCAACAACCTGATCATCAATGCGATACAGGCCATACCGTCGGATAGGGAAGGGCACATCAAAGTTGGTTTGTACCAGGATGGCGACACGGCGGTGGTAAAAATCAGCGACAACGGTGGCGGTATTCCTCCGGAAATCCGGGAGCGTGTGTTTGAACCCAACTTTACCACCAAAACATCCGGCAGTGGTTTGGGTCTCGCCATTTGCAAAAAAATCATTGAGGCCCTCGACGGCACCATTCGTTTCGAAACACGCGACAACGAGGGCACGGACTTTTTTGTGGAAATGCCGATCAGGGCGAGGAACGAACGGCAGGTGTTTAGTTAATAACATTAACACATCATACGTAAAACATTAAACCTAAGTTAACACGGCAGCACAAATTGTTGGAGCGACGTATTGTACTAAAACTAAATCACATGAAGTACAATCTGCAATTGCTCAAACCAGCAAACCTCTTTTGGTTTTGCCTCTTGTGTCTGGCGCCCATGAGTGCAGTGGCACAACAAAAGGATTCCCTCAAATTCAACAACCGGAAGTACAAGTACGAGGTGGGGATCGACATGCAAGGCTTTTTCGGCGGAAACCCGGGCACGGGACTTGTTTTAAAGGTGCGCAACGACAGAGG
>JADLBE010000437.1 GCA_020847915.1 Saprospiraceae bacterium
ACAACTCCCGTGCCATCCGTATCCGGACTGCCGACTGAAAACACAGGTGGTGCATTGGTACCCGCGCCACTTACTGCTCCACCCGTACTGATCGAAGCGGTGTTGCTGAAACTGGCGCCCACCGGAGCGGCAGGATCAACCTGAACCGATGCAAACACCGAACGGGCGTCACCGGAGGGAATGTATAAGTTGAAGGAATTGGGACTGAGTACTGCAGAGCCAACCAAATTGGCTCCTGGCACATCTAGCACAGTGATACCGCCAATGTCCGACGGTCCGAGGTTGCGTACCGAAATTTCATACAAGGCATAACCACCCGGCGCCACGTTGGGCGTGAGCAGTTTTTTATCGATGGTCAGTGTAGACCGCGCCTGTGATACCAACGATGTGGTAGCTTCGTTGTTGGCATAGTTGGGGTCGGCTGTATTGGATTGAATCTGCGCATAAACAGCATCCGCAAATAAACCCGTTGAGTTGAAAGCTGCATCCGATGGAATAAAAACAGAGAACTCAATAGTCTCTATCTCGCCATCCGGCATGTTGCCCTTCCGTTGAAAGGTGCCGCCGGAAGAGTGAAAGTCCCAGTCGGGGTCGCCACTGTAGGAGGCCATGACAAAGTCAAGGTCGTACAATAGGAACAATACCGTGGGATCTGCCGCAGCATTCGGCCCGTTGTTGCGGACAACAATCGAAAAAGTCTCGACTGTGCCTGGTTCAAGGGGCGAAGTGGTGTGCGTCACACTCACTACCCGCAAGTTGGCCTGTGCCTGCAATGCTGATGGAGCCAGGATGGCCGAAAAGCCCCCCAGAACCAGCAATGCCGACATAAACCGCATCAAGCGTGTAAAATTTTTAGCTTTCATGAGAAAAGAATTAAAAAAAACATTTGGTTTCAATAAAAAAACCGGCCACCGGGCTAAAGCCCAATGCCGGTAGGAGTATGTGTTACAAAAGCAGAAACACCTGCAGGAAGGGTCCTGCAAGTGCGATCAATCGCTTGTTGTGTAGGTGGAATGGACGTATAAAATGAATTGTTTTCGTCAGACGGGGACAAAAAACAATTCACGTACGCCCCAAAAAAGGAGTACATGTTTTCAAGAGATTACGGATTTGTTATTGGATTACAACAACAGTTTCCTAAAAAACTGTGTATCAAGGATTATATTCAACATTTTCATTAATGTAAAAACCACACAACCAATATTTGAACTTTGGAAGGCATTTACAATACTGAAAAAACGTTGAATCCAAATAGCAACTTACGCATACAAAGGTAACTATATCAACATAAAAATCAACATATAGTATTTATTTTTTTATATAATTAACATCAGCTTAGTTGTATCAACAATGTTTTCGCTCCACACAAATTATTGTTAAGCAAAAAAAACCATCTGCTGAATTCATCTCCGGCAGCACTTTTCAGACTCTCGCTAATTCGAGAACCCATCTCTCAATCATTTTTCCAAAAATATACCCGACCTTTGCGCGCTCTTATCCACCACACAAACCATACCATGGCCACAGGCAGCGCACCCGCCATAACCTACAACAATCCGGGACTCGATACCCCTACCCTGCTACACCTTTACGAACAACTCGTTCGTCCACGAGTCATCGAAGAAAAAATGCTCAACCTGCTGCGCCAGGGCCGCATTTCAAAGTGGTTTTCAGGTATCGGACAAGAGGCCATATCCGTGGGCGCAGCATGCGCGCTCGAGCAGGATGAGGTCATTTTTACCATGCACCGCAACCTCGGCGTGTTTACTGCCCGCAACATGCCGCTCGACCGCCTTTTTTGCCAGTGGCAAGGCAAACGCCTCGGTTATACCAAAGCTCGGGACCGCTCTTTCCACTTCGGCGACATGGAACACCACATCGTAGGCATGATTTCCCACCTCGGCCCGCAACTTTCGCTCGCGGCCGGTGTGGCACTGGCCCATAAAATGAAAAAAGAAGGTCGTGTGTCGCTGGCATTTACCGGCGATGGCGCCACAAGCCAGGGCGAATTCCACGAAGCACTCAACGTGGCTGCCGTTTGGAAACTGCCTGTCATCTTTCTTATTGAAAACAACGGCTACGGACTCAGCACCACAGCCAACGAACAATATGCCTGCGAACAACTGGTGGACCGCGCCATTGGCTACGGTATGCGCAGCGCCCGCATCGATGGCAACAACATCCTCGAGGTGTACGACACCATCCGCCGGGTTGCCGCCGAAATGCGCCAAAACCCTGAGCCTTTTTTGCTCGAATGTGTCACCTTCCGCATGCGAGGCCACGAAGAAGCCAGCGGCACCAAATACGTTCCCAAAGAATTGATGGATGAATGGGCGCAAAAAGACCCCCTCAACAACTTCGAAAAATGGTTGCTACAGGAAGGTCTGCTGAACGAATCAACCGTCAGAAACCTGCGCGAAGACTACAAAAAAACGGTTCAGGACGCCGTAGATGTCATGTTCAACGAACCTGAACCCATTCCGGATACCGCTGAAGAACTCGCCGATGTGTATGCGCCTTCACCGCCTTCCGTCGCCCCATCTTCGGGCCAGGAACTATGGAAAGAACACCGTTTCATCGATGCCATTTCCGATGGCTTGCGCCACGCCATGCAGCGCCACCCCGACCTCGTACTTATGGGACAGGACATTGCAGACTACGGCGGTGTGTTCAAAATCACCCAGGGTTTTGTTGAAGCCTTTGGCAAGGATCGTGTGCGCAACACCCCTCTATGTGAAAGCGCCATCGTTGGCGCCGCTCTCGGCCTCAGCCTCAAAGGCATTAAAAGCATGGTGGAAATGCAGTTTGCCGACTTTGTCACCTGCGGTTTCAATCAGATTGTAAACAACCTCGCCAAACTGAATTGGCGTTGGGGACAAACAGCCGATGTCGTCGTACGCATGCCTACAGGCGGCGGTACCGGCGCAGGCCCGTTCCATTCCCAAAGCAATGAAGCCTGGTTTACCCACGTACCCGGACTAAAAGTTGTTTACCCCTCCACCCCTTACGACGCCAAAGGCCTGCTGCTCGCTTCTTTTGCCGACCCCAATCCTGTCATGTTTTTCGAACATAAAGGCATGTACCGTTCCGAAAGCGGTTTGGTGCCCGAGGAATACTACACGGTTGAAATAGGTAAAGCACGACAAGTACGCGAGGGCAACCAAGTAAGCATTCTTACCTACGGCCTGGGCGTACGCTGGGCAACCCAGGCTGCCGACGAACTGGGCCTCGATGCCGACATCGTAGACCTGCGGTCACTTGTACCCCTCGACTACGATGCCATTTCAGCCTCGGTTAAACGCACGAACCGCGTGCTTATCCTGCACGAAGACACACTGTTTGGCGGCATAGGCGGCGAAATCGCTGCCTGGATCGGCGAACACCTGTTCGAACACCTCGACGCACCCGTTTTACGTGCGGCCAGTCTCGATACACCGGTTCCGTTCGCCATACCTCTGGAACAGAATTTTTTCCCCGTGGAAAGGGTTAAGGAGCAATTGGCGAAGCTTCGCGAATATTAGGTGGGATTTGAATGACGAAATACGAAATTTGATTTTTGAAATTAGAATTTTTTTGGCCTGCGTTGAACTGGGTATCAAGCGCATTTTTTGTCTGAATCAGGATTTTTAAGTGAATTATTGGATTTGAAGTGAAATGATCCCAAATCCTTCAAAATCCCATCCTGAAATTTAAAATTCTGAAAATCTTCAAATTCTGAGAATCCTGATTCAGACAAAAATGGCGGAGTGAGGGCCCTTAAATTCTAATTTCAAAAATCAAATTTCGTATTTCGTCAATCAAATCCCACAAATCAACCCTTCGAGTACCATTTTTTAACAACTTCCTCCCCTGCTTTCCCCTGCGGTGTGTAGTCCCGTTCGGGATAGCCTTCATGGCCCCGCATGTTGGGAAACCATTTCCATAAAAAACCGCCGGCCCACCAGCTTTCGCCATGAAAAGTTTGAAATAGGGCTTCGTAGGCGTTGGCCTGGGCTTGTTCGTTGATGCCGCGTTGTTCAATGTTTTTTTCCAGTTCCCAGTTGCGCCATCCACAACTGTCGACACTGAGGTAGCCATATTCGGTAAACAACACCTGTTTGCCATGTTTCAGGCTGAAAGCTTTTAGACGTTCGCGTGTGGGTTCCCAGGCTCTTTTCATGGCTTCTACATCGGGTGTAGCACTTTCCACAAGCGGAAAGTAACCGCTAAGGCCAATGTAGTCGAGCTCTGGCCAAAACGGCGCTTGTTCCCAGTCGTCCCAATTGGACGAATACACCAACTTTCCCGGAAAGACAGCCCGTACTTGTTTGATAAGTCCCAACCAGTAGGCCGGTCGTTCCGATATGGCTGTACGAAATTCCGTACCAATGCAAAACAGATCGGCGCCATGTTCGGCGCCAAGTTTGGCCATGGTGAGGATGTAGGTACTGTAGTCCTGTTCCCACGATGCCCATGCTTCCGGTTCCTCGAAACGAAGCATTCCAGTCCAGCTTCCTGGCACATATACCTGAGGTTTAAGCATTACCCGCAACCCGTTTTCATGGGCCAGCCGGATGCTTTCTGCAACGCCTTCGGGCCGTTCACCCCACCATTGCCATCCACCCTCATTGTATTGTACATGCGGATTTCCCGGGCGTGTAAAGGCATACGGAACCACGGCTATCCAGCCGGCACCCACGCCTTTCACAGCGGTCATGGGATTGTTGGCAAACGGTTCGGGGGGAGCCACGAAGGTTAGTCCCATCATTTTTTCGCCGGATGGCAGCAGTACGCTGGCTTGGATGGCCGGCTTGGAGCGGTTGCAAAAGGCTGCGAGCAGGATAGACAGGAAAAGCAGTTTGTACATGATGGGCAAATTGTGGTATTCAAATGTACGAAAAGGGTGCCTATACGAAGCCCGGGCATACCAAAAACATGAGCCACCCCGAATCCGGGATGGCTCATGTTGGTATTTATTGGATTCACGGACACACCCTAGTCCAAGTTGCCGGCAATGGCGTCTGCCAATGCCTTCAGTTCGTCAGAATCCATATCCAATGGAGGTTTGCCAAAACTAAGGTCAGAAACCTGGTTCATAGGCATGAGGTGAACGTGGGCATGGGGCACTTCAAGACCGATCACGGCAACACCCACTTTTTTACAGGGTACCGTGGATTTGAGTGCACGCGCTACCCTTTTGGCAAAAAGCATAAGCCCGGCCAGCCCCTCATCTTCCATATCGAAGAGGTAGTCGATTTCCTGTTTGGGAATGCAGAGGGTATGGCCTTTGGCCATGGGCCTTACATCGAGAAATGCCAGGTATTGGTCGGTTTCTGCGACTTTGTAACAAGGAATTTCTCCACTTACGATGCGGGAAAAAATGGTAGCCATGCGGTTATTAGCCAATGGTGATTTCAACAACCTGGAATTCGATAACCCCACCGGGTGTTTGAACAACAACTTTATCGCCGCGTTCTTTGCCCAGCAGACCATGTCCAATGGGTGAAGTGACAGAAATTTTCATTGCTTTTGCGTCGGCTTCGGTTTCGGAAACCAGTTTATAGGTTACCTCTTTGGACGTTTTCAGGTTTTTGATGGTAACGTTGGACAGGATGGCCACTTTAGAGTCATCAAGTTGACTTTCATCGATGACACGGGCATTGGAGAGCACCGTTTCGAGCTCGTTTATTTTGAGTTCCAACATGCCCTGGGCATCTTTGGCTGCGTCGTATTCGGCATTTTCCGACAAATCGCCCTGCGAGCGCGCTTCCGCAATGGCTCGGGCTGCTTCCTGACGACCAGTGGATTTCAGTTCTTCCAATTCAGCTTTGAGCTTATCGTAGCCGGGTTGCGTCAGATACGTGTAATTAGACATGGTAAAAAATGATTAAGGTTAAACAACGGTTGGGCCAACAACCAATGTTAATGTAATAAAAAAATAGCGCCATGGAGGGCGCCGGGCATCAGGCATAGAAAAAACAGAAACGCTTCCAGCCTGTTAGGTTAGAAACGTTTCTGCTCTATGGTTAGTTCTGCAAAGGTAAGTAGATTTTACCAAAATTGAAAATCATTGTTTTCAATCCGGAAACTGACCTTTACGGGCACATCAAATTTCTACAGATCGATGCGAACACCAATGTTGTGGATACCGCGGTATACGCTGGTGGAACGGAAAGCATAATCGATCGAGAGACGCGAATCGGAACCTTTTTTGAAGGCTGTCGAAACACTGAAACCGGCGCTTACGCCGTTGTCGAGCGATTTTTCGATCTCGTTTTGGTCAAATTCTCCTTTGTAGCCTGCACGGAACGCGAAGTTTTTGCCAAGGGCAAATTCAACGCCGCCGCCAACCTGGTCGCGGGAAAACGCGTTCGAAGTAAAGTTACCCACTACTGTCAAACGGTTTGACTTGGCAAAGATGAAATCGTACGACGCACCGATGTTGAGCTGCGATGGCAGTTCGTAAGCAGCGGTACGGCTGTAGTACGTGATTGGATATTCAAACGTCTGGCCCGGGTTCGGACGTGGTTGTGCAAGACCTTCACCTTTGAACTGCATCTTGGAACCTACGTTGCGCAAGGCAATACCAAATTTGAAGTTGTCCTGTTCACCGGTAACGTATTGAACACCTGCATCGATGGCCATGGCACTGGCGCTGGCGTTGGAGATTGATTCGTTCACGAATTTAGCCGTAACACCAACCGACACACGGTTTTCAAACATGTGCGCGTACGATACGCCGAGGTTGAACAACGAGGGGCTGAACGTAGCACCCGAACCTTCGGGAACATCGGTGGTGGTGAGTGGAATTTCGCCCATATCAACAGCCATAAGACTGAGACCAATGGTGCCACCACCTTTGCCGATTTTTTGAGCAAAACCCAGCGCATTGATGCTGACATCGGCACCTTCCAAATAACGGGAATGCCCAATTTGGATTTGTGTTTTGTTGATGCGCGACAAGCCGGCTACGTTGAGGTACAGGGCGTCTGCGCCACTCACATTCGCGGTATTCATCGAATGTAAGCCGGCACTGCGAGCCCATGGATTGATCAGCAGCTGTGCCGCACCAGCCTCACCCTGGCGATCGGGGTTGCCGGCAAAGGCAACAGAAGCCAGCAGCAGACAGCAGGGCAACAGGTATGTAAACTTGTAGTTCATATCAAAGAAGGGTTGATGGAAATGATCATTGTTCGTTTCCGTTGTCGTTGGCACTTGCCCATGGGTAATTGATGGTGGTTCGTTTTAATTTTGATAACTCAAAATCCAAAAAAACTACGATCAACTACCCACAGGCAAGGAACAACAACGATCAACGAACTATTTTACAATCCGGATGGGTCAAACTGTCTGGCGATACCAAACCATTTCACGGTTCGTTCACCCATGCCAGGAGCATTGATGTTGATCAGATAGACACCTGACGCCACCGGAATGCCCTTGCTGTTTCTCAAGTCCCACTCCAATTCAGGCGATATCTGATTGTACGGCTGGTAGGTTTCATCGCGTTTGTACTGGCGAATAAACTTACCGTCAAGTGAGTAAATGGTAACCGTACACTGGCCCGGCAGGTTGGTGATTTTCACCACATTGCTGAACTGTGACGTTTCGTATTGTGAATAACCGTAGTACGGGTTCGGAACAACTTTGATCGAATCGAGCGCATTGGCAACCTCGTTGCTTGCCAACGAACGTGCACCTTTGCCATCAATACGGAACTGGTATTTCGGGTGACCCGTGTAACGCAAGGCTACATTCGGATTGTTGTTGTTATCGTCGTGCCAGGTTCCGTATGGGTTGTCTACACGCAGTTTAACGATGGTTTCTGTCGGGATAAGGCCCTCGTTCAGAGGTTTCATCTCGAATCCGGTGTTCAACTGAAGCATACCTGCCCATGCAATACGGGCCACTTGCTGTGTTTTGCGTGTAGCAGCGATCTGCGATGTGTAACCATCGGGCGTAAAACGTGCACGAATGGTTTCACAGCGGTCGTATTCTGTATTGGTCACATATACCCAGTGCTGACCGCCCATAACAAAGTCATAATATTCCGGTGCGAAATTGAAGTCGCGGACTACTTGCGAGGTCGGGTTCCAGAGCATATCACGACCGGTCCATGTTGGATCAACGTCGCTGGAGTACACCGAGTTTTCACCGAAGAAGATGTTCAGCCTGCGGCCGGTTTCTACTTCAACTGCATAACCCGGGAACCAACCCATACCCAGAATCGGGTTGCCGCTGGCATCCACACTTCCGTCGGGATCTGGTTTTCCGTCGCCGTTGGCGTCGTACTTACCCACCGATGGGCTGTAACGAACGTCGAACATAAGGCGTTGACGGCCGGCAGGGCTTTCGGTTACCAGCGTTGGATCTTTCGGGAACTCCGAAGCCGGGCTGGTGTAATAGTACGAAGCGGTTTCAACAACCACGCAACGGCTCCAAAGGCTGGTATCGCTGGTGAATACAATATCGACGTTCGGGATCGAGGCCAGTTTGGCGTAGCGTTCCTTGTCGGATGGTCCGACAGCCGAATTGTTGAGCTGACCCTGGTTGGCCGTACCTTTTTCCGTCCATGCCGGCGTAATCATCCTTTGGCCTTCGGGCAGTGCAGCCACGCGCCAGTTGGCAAGACCATAAGGCACGAAGAAGCCGTCACCGAGGCTGCTTAAAGCGCCGCCCGGATCAAAACGTTCATCGTCTTCCAATGCATTGGTACGTACGTAGTTGAACAAACCCTCATCTTCGTCCGGGAAGCCAAAAAGCCATGGCTGGTTGCCGTCTTCGTAATCGATTTCAGCTCCGATGGCGCCGTTGCTTGCAGTACCTTTCTGAGCCGGAGGCTGAATTTCAATGTTGGCATTGTCGCCCACATCAGCCGTTTGAGCCACCGTGATCGAGAAACCATAAGCGGCTACGATTTGTTCGTTGATTTCAGCAATGGTACGTTCGGAGAAAACGGTCTCGGTCACGTTGCCGTTGTTGTCCAGAATACGCAATTCCCAATGGGCTGTATCGTCTAGTTTGGTATCGTTCAGATTGCCATCCACCAGAGCGAGCTCAAACAAACCGTCTTTGACTTCAAAAGGATTGAAGATGGTAACGTTGATGGGTGCACGTCCGGGTTTGTAGGTCAACGTACTGTCGAAATCAGCCTGGAACATACGCACACGGGTTTCGTCGGTAATGTCAAGGAAATTTCCACCGGCACCAACACCTTCAAGGCGGGTGATCTCCGGACCGTCGCCGTAAGCCGATTGCAAAGCCTGGTCTACTACCGGACGTGGGATCACGGTAAAGATCTGGATGTTGCGACGTCCGGGCAAGTATGGTTTCTGTTGACCTGCAACAGGAACTTCCAGCGGATCAAAAGTGCCGTAGTTGTTGTAGGAATAAGCCACCACCGAGTAGTAATACTTCTTGTGGTTGATCAGTGTGCGGTTGTTGCCGCTTGCAAACTGGTCCTGCTCGATGCTGAACGTATGACGAATGCCGGCGTCGGCGCCGTCAACGGCCAATTCGGGGAAATAAATTTTATCACCCGTTGTCGGGCTGATAAGTTCGGTCCAGTTGTAAAGTTTACCGACTCCGTTTTTGCTGTCTACCTGGTACACGATGCGTGCTTTTTCGGGATCACCATAATCGGCAGCCGACACGTTCGGGTTGATCAGTTGGTAAATCAGGTAACCTTCAAAACGGTATTTAACCGATTCCCTGACGCTTGGATCCGGGCTGTTTTTCAGCGAGTCGGGTGCAAGGAAGTCGATTTGATTGTATGCTTCGTTGAAATTGTTCGACAGCGAGTCGTTGCTGAGAACAGCCACGAGCTGACGGTTGAGTTCAACCCAGTCTACCGTAGGAGCATCCGGACCGTCGAGCAGTTCGAAGCAGTTGTCGAACAGGCCCTGGGCCAGTTTGTCGGCACGGAGCAGTTGCTCGATGTCGGGGCATGGGTAGTCGATGTCAGCAACCCAGGGCACACCGATGATAAGCTCGTTTACTGCACCTGGCTGGAGCGTGAACGGACCGGAAGCCTGCAGGGTACGACGGTCGCCGAAAGGCAGGTTGGCCGTACACATCGACCAGCCGGCTTCAGCGTTCGGAGGATCGGGGAAGGCGTATTTGATCGGAACCGTTCCGCCTTTACCGTTACCGCCGGCGGTGAAGGGCGAACCGTCGCGCCATGAACCGGTGATGTAGTTGAAGTATTCGTTCGGAAGCGAAGGGTCATCCGTGCCCGGAGGTGGGGGACCTACGCCGCCGTTGTTGTAATAAGTAAACGACGACATACCGATTTCAACGAGTGTATCGTGGGGTACACCCTGCCAGTCGGGAATGAAGGCCGGTTTGAGCGGACCACGGAAGTAGTCGACACCAAGAATGGGTACGCGGTCGCAATAGGTAGCGACACCCTGGTCGCAGTTACAACCTGGCTGACCGTCGGTAGCATCCTGGTTGTACACATACATGAGGCTGTTGGCCGTATCGCAACCAATGTAGTCATCCACATAACAACCAAGGTCCGGGTCGATCCACATGGCAAAAAACGTGGAGTCGATACGTTCGGTGGCGCGGTTGATGAGTTTGTAGCGCTGGAAAGTCATGTCATTCAACTCATCGCTGGTAACATAACCAAAAGCCTGTACCTGTACTTCCATTTGAATGGCGTTACCGTTGGTACGGGCGTGCGGGGCGCCACCTCCCTGGTCGTTGTACGTCCAGTAAATCATTTCATCGGGGTAGCGGTCTGGAAGACAGCCACGAATTTCGATGGAAGGATAATCGCCCTTAAGCGGGTCATAATCGCCGTCAAAGTCGGCATCATAAAAGCCGGCAAGTCCCTGAGGCGTATAGGGCAGGTCGAAGCCCCAAACGTCAACGAAGAAAGGGTTGCCACGTGCTGGCCAACCTTTAACACCGCGGGGAATATCCGCATCGCTGAGGTTGCCCTCCTGAAGGTTGCGGAGGTGTTCGCGGATTTCTTCGCCGGTAACCCGGAAGTGGCGGTCCCAGTTGGAACAAATGGCCCTTTCGGTGATGCCTTGTTCGTTGAGCGGGCCAGGCCAGAAGTCGTTACGACCGTCGTTGCGGTAGTCCTGACATGCCAGTTTAAGGTTACCCGCGGGGTCAACACCACCGAGCCATACCGAAGCGGCAAAGATGGATGATACTTCGCGTTGTCCGGTGGAAGGGTCCACTTTTGGCACAATGTAACGTCCGTCGTTGAAGTCCCACCAACAGTCGCCGCCACCCAGCAAACGGGCACGTACGTTGTTGATCTCCTGATCGATTTGCGATTCGGAGTTGGCGCATACATCGCGGTACGTCACCGGCTTGGGTGCGTTGCCTGACCTCAGGTGTGTTGGTTCGTGTGCAATTGCACCCCAAGACACCATGGCCAAAGCGACTGCTATCCAAAGTCTTTTAGTACGCATGATTTGAGTTTTTTATTTTTTTTTAGAATTCAAGCATAGCACCGATGTACATGCGGCGCGGGAGCGTGTAGTTGTTCGGGTTCAGCAGTATCCAGGAGTAGGAAGCCAGGTAAGCTTCTTCGCTGCGTCCCTGAGCGCTGACACCACTGAGTACCGATTGACCTTCTGCCGTGGCGAGGTAACCGTCGTCGGTCGGTGAACCTGTAGCAGTGTACACGCCTGTAACGTTGCGGCGATCGAGCAGGTTAGAAACACGGAAATAGACGTTCATGTTGAGCGGGCGTTTGTTGGCCGGAGCAAGATTGAACGATTTGTCCACACGAAGGTCGAGGTTGAAACGCCATGGAAGACGGCTGCCGTTGATGGCGCTGGTTCTGCCCTCACCGCCAAAACGCTGCGGACGGATGGTCGAAGTGTACGGACGACCCGAGATGGCCAGAGCCTGGATGTTTACACCAAAGTTCGACAGGAAGTCGACACCGTTGATGCGTGGACCGTTGTACTGTTTGCCACTGGCAAAACGGTAATCCAGGATTGCATTCAGGTTGTGGCGCTCGTCGAAATTGAGCGGGTACAGCGTACGGATGTTACCGCGTGTGGTCAGACCACGTTGCGATTGGGCATCCGAACCGGTGCCTTCAGCGAACTGAAGGGTGTAAGCAAGGCGCAGTTCCGTATTTTTGATACGACGCAGGTCGTACTGAACCGTGAAACCTTTAACCGTACCGAAGTCGATGTTGCCATACGTGTCGTAGCGGCCAATGGTTGGAACATAAAGGATCGTGCGTTGCTGGATCATATCGCGCATTTCGCGGTAGTAAGCCGAAAACTTAAGCGCCGAGTTTTGGTTCAGACGCTGCTGGAAACCTACTTCGTAGTCAACCACACGTTCCGGACGCAGGTTGGCATTGTTTTCGGTTGTGCGGCCTGGAACGTAGAAATACAGGTAGTTGAGCGGCGTTACCTCCCAGTTGCTGGGCGGGCGCTGCACAAGGATGTCGTAGTGGGCAAAGAAGTTGGCGTTTTCGTTGATTGGGAACGAGAAAGCCATACGGGGCAGCCAGTTAACCTGCGGCGTGTAGTCTTCGAAAGAAAGATCCGGGTTGAAGCGGGGATCGAAGATGTCGTCGCCGGAAACAGTGTCACGGATAAGTGGGGATACCACACCACCGCCAAAGATCACGTTGCCATCGTTGGCCTGGGTGCCGTCGGCGAAATACCAGGTATTGTTGGCATCGCGGAATGCTTTGGGGCTCAGGTCCTGCTCGCTGTTGACGTAAACTTTGAAGTCATCTCCAACGTTGCCGGGGCGCTGACCTGCACCTGGAACGGTTTCGAAATATTCTTTGGCTTCCATTACTTCGTACAACGAGAACTGATCTTTCATCACACGGGTATTGAGGTCGAAACGTTCGACGCGCAAACCAAGGCTGAAAATCATCTTATTGAACGTAAACCTGTCTTTCAGGTATGCTGCCTGGTATACCGGACGCAGTGGAGCAACCGGGAAATTACGCACGCCATCGGCGTCAACACTGGTAAAGAAGTCGTTGAACGTAACGCCTTCATCCAGTTTGTTGCCCAGGTGGTCGTAGCCGTAATAGTTTACAAGCTGCTGGTCGGCAAGTTCACGTGGCGAAAACATGCCAAGATTCAGTTGATCAGGGGAAAGGCTGTTTACATTGACGTATTCGTCGAGGCCCAAACCAAGTTCCTGACGGATCGACTTGTAAAATTTGTTGTCGCCTTGTTCGGTAATGGCGTTGGCGTATTGATCGATGGAGTCGCCAAGGAAAGGAACAAAAATCTGACCAATCACCTTGGTGGTATCCAGACCATTGAAGTGGCTGTTTGCCTGCAGTGTGGCCAGGTTCCAGAGGGCATTGGGTGATACTACCCAGAAACGTTGTGTACGTTGCTCATTGAGCAAACCAAACTGGATGTTGTGCGTACCCGACCGGCCGAGCTTGAGGTCGAAACCCGCCGAAGCCATGATCGTCATTACATCGGACTCCGATTTGTCGATACGGTTGTACGATTGGCCAACGTTGGAATACATACCCGACCAAACGTCGTCGTATGCACCTGAAAAACGGCCGTTCTGGTTCAGGTAGGAGCTGTATACTTCCGGATTGGCGAAAGCATTGTAGTTAACCAGGGTTTGGTTGGGTACAACCACCTGGCCATTCGCGCCTACATAACCTGCCTGGAAACCGGTGAAGGCTTCCTGGTTGTCGATGTGCACAATGGTGTTGGGATCGCTTGGCGATACGCCAATGATCGGAGTGTAGTCGAAGTCGAAACGGCCGATGTAGCCGTAGTCGAACATGCGATCGCCATGACGTTTGTCGTTGCGTTCGCTGTTGGCGCGTTCGAAACCAAACTGCAGCTGGTAGCTGGCATTGCTGATCGATACCTTGTTTGACGATTCCTGCTGACCGTCGGTGTTGCCCAGGCGGTGGCGGAAACGTGCAAGTGTACGCCAGCGGGTATCATACACCGTTGGGTTGTAAGGCGAGTTCAGGATAGACCAGGTCAGGTCGTTCTGAGTGGGCGTAATTTGATTTTGAACGTCTTTGTACGTACCCGTTACACTGAAGTCGATGTTTTCGGCAAGACGGAAATCCAGCTTACCGGTAAGGTCGATGTCCTGACGGGATTCGTTCGGACGGTAATCGAGCACATCAACACTATCGTTGGTGAGCTGTTCGGCTGTGTTAACGATGTTGCCATTCAAACGTGTAAGCGGATTGGCTTCAAGGTTTTGCAATACCGATGCTTTCGGACGGTAAATGGGAAGTGCCGGCGGGTCGTCATCTTTCTGGCCGAGGTATTGACCCGAAAGGCGGAAACCAATCAACGTTGTGGAAGAGCCATTTTCACCTTTGCGCTTTAAGAGCGGTCCGCTGAGGTTGGCATTGGCCAGCAACCATCCGTAAGGATCGAGACCGTAGGAGTTTTCAACCTCCACAGCACCGTGGTATTCGCTGGCCGGGCCTTTGGTGATCAGCGAGATAACACCGCCCGTTACGTCGCCGTATTCAGCGCCGAGACCACCGGTAATTACCTGGAGCTGTTCGATGTCCTGAACAGGAGGTACCTGGTTGCCGTAAACACGGATACCATCGATGTAATAGTTGGTACCATTGGCTCGTGAACCTTTGATGTTCACGTCGCCTCCGTCAACCGAAGTGACGCCGGCGGTGGTGGCTACAATGGCATTGACGCTACGCGTTGGCAGGTTGCGAATCTGCTCGGAGGTAAGTGTTTGACCACCCTGCGTTTTGTCCTGCTCGATGAGCGGGACTTTGTACTGGGTGATGACAACCTCCGTAAGGATCGCTCCTTCCACCAGGATAACATCAAGGAAGTTGAGCTGGTTGGTGAGTACCCGAACACCGTCCGTGCGCGAAGGTTGGAAACCGGTGTAGGACACTTCCACACTGTACGTGCCTGGGTCGACGTTAACCCGGAAGTTGCCCTCGTAGTCGGTAATCGTACCACGAGCAAGTTCGGTACCCTTCAGCACTTTAACGGTTGCTCCGATCAGCTCTTCGCCTTTATCGTCAACGACCTTTCCCTGCAGAACAGTTTGGGCCATAACGACTCCGGCACTAAGGAGCATCGCTAAGGTTAATAGTAGAGAACGTACCATAGAATAAGGTGATTTTCGATGAAAAACAAAAACAAGATTGCGATTAGGCTACAGTGGGTTTGGTTTGATGCGGGTTTCAAAAGATTAAAAAGGACGCAATGGTACTAAAAGAGGCGGCAAAGGTGTTAGTCTTGCCGAAAATTTGTCGAAAATTTGACAAATTTCGTCGATCCACCATTGATTTTTATCCATTCCCTTTTTCGAGTACCGCTTCGATTTTGTCGAGCAGGATACTTCCCAGGAGGTATTTCGATTCGTGTGTCCACCCGGCGATGTGTGGCGTTAGCACCACATTGTCGAGTTGGTAAAGCCGGTTAAAAACTGCTTGTTCTGCATCGGTATATGTTTGAGGTTTTTCATTTTCAAACACATCCAGACAAGCGCCTCCAACCCGACCACTTTCAAGGGCTTCCACAAGGTCGGTGGTGTTAACACAGCTCCCCCGTGAAGTATTGATCAGTATCATGCCGTCTTTGCAATTTTTAAAAAAACTGCTGCCGGCAATTTGTTTGGTTTCATTGGTAAGGGGCAGGTGCAAACTGATGATATCGCTTTGGGCCTGCAATTTTTCCAAAGTACATTCCTGTACCCAGGGCATGGCCTCGGCGTATCCGGTTTTCAGGTATTTATCGTACGCCAAAACAGTCATCTCCATTCCGGACAGTTTGCGGGCGAACTGGCTTCCGGTATGCCCGAAACCAATCAACCCTATGGTTTTGCCACGCAGTTCAAATCCGCGGTTGGCTTCACGGTACCACTCGTTGCGGCGCACCTGGCGGTCGGCCCGGAGAATGTTGTTGGCCAATACCAGCAGCATGCCCAGGGCTTGCTCGGCTACAGCGTTCCGGTTGCCTTCCGGACTGCTCAGCACAGCAACACCTTTTTCGGCGGCATAGGCCCGGTCAACGATTTCCATGCCCGAGCCCAGGCGTGCAACAAAACGAAGTTTCAGAGCGGCATCCAGGAGTGTGCGGTTAACCAGAATTTTACTGTTGATGATCAATCCTTCGTAAACCGCAATACGTTCCAATGTTTCCCCAGGCGAAATATCCGGTTCAAAATCGATCACGTACCCCAACTTCATTAAACCTTCGGTCAAAACCGGATGACAATCATCCGTGATTAGCACTCTTTTCATGCTAACAATACATCGAAATTAGACCCTTTTTTCAAAATGAATTCGGGCCAGTGTGTGAATACATTACCGTGGCATGTGAACACAGCTCCTGAATTCGTGAAAGAAAGTGCCATGTTGTTGGTGGTTCATGCAACAAGGCTGAACTTTGCCCTTGCAAAACCATTCACTGCACCCCTCTCCCGATTCATCCAACTGTAGAGGCAAAGATATCCATAGCTCGATATGAAACACATCTTTTTTTCAATTCTGACGACTTTGGCGTTTTCTTTTTGTTCACCAGAAACGCCAGTCAACAAACAATCTTTGGAAACCTACGTCCGGTACCTCGAACAAGAAGGGCAAATCCACACCGAAGCCACCATGCGCATTGCCGAACCCGGCAAGGATGCCCTGCCCGTTGAAGTTGCCGGAGGCGTCCGCTACCAGGCTATGGACATGAACATCCAACCCATGCGCAGCATAACCTACCGTTTTGATAAAAACGGTGGTTTTGAAACCAAACACACGTTCAGCTGGAAAGACGACCAAGGGCGTGAACAGTTTTTCAATTCCCAGCTCGATCCCATCAGCAGCTTTACCTTCGGCAACAAAGTGATTGACCGATCCAAAGCCGCAACTTTCTCCTGGGAAGGACAACCGCTCGGCAAAGGTGAAGTGCTGGTTTTTATGTGGGAAAATGCCAAACTGCGCCAAACCAAACCGCTTGAAGTGATCAATCCAGGTCCTGAATCCCGCCTAAGCTACCCCGCAGCCAAACTCAGCGAACTCGAACCAGGCCAGTGGACACTTTACCTCGTGCGCAAAAAACTGATCAAATCCAACGTCAACGGAGTCGATTGCACGGGCATCATCGAGTACTATACCACGACCGACACCCTCGAAATACGGTAAATTTGAGGGTTGTTAACTTTTATGCCCAAACGTGGTGTTGCTAAACACCTTAGTTTTGCGTTGTCTTTTCTTTTAAAACGCAACATGAAAAACATACTCCTTCTCCTCCTCCTTTTGCCCGCAGGGCTTTACGCCTTCCAAAAACCTGCTGCCGACAAGGTTACGCTCATTTGTAGAGTGGTCAATGTTCCCGCCAACACCGACAGCCTCAACCTGTATGATCTTGGTGGTTTGGTCAACACCATTGTAGGCCGCGCCGCACGCCGTGACGGCGACAGCGCTTTTGTCTTTGTGGTGCCCCGCAGCCAGCCCAAATACTACGGCATTGGTTTTAGCGATGTTGCCCTCGGACGTGTCGTGCTCGGTGAAGAACCTGAAGTAACCCTGTGGGGCAACGGCCAGGTTATGGACAAGGCGCGTACCGCCAACTCTCCTGCCAACAAAGGTTATGAAGGCATGCTGAAACGGGTGGAATCATTCAATGAAGAAGGACTCGCAGCTCGTACTGCCTTTGCCAACGATCAAAAGGCCAACGATTCCAGACTAAAAAAACTGGAAGCCGACAAACTCAGCTTCCTCGACTCTTTGAAAAAAGCCAATCCACTTGTCTGGCGCTCCGCTACCCTGCTCCTGTCGCCCGAGTTCACGCCCAAGCCTGGCACTACAGAGCTGGATTTCCTCAGCAAAGAGTATTTCCGCAACGCCAAACTCAGCGACAAAGGTTACGAACTTTGCCCCGATGTTTATACGGCTTTCGACAACTACACCCGCAAACTGGTCAACCTGGGCGCCAATCCCGACCAACTCCAGCAAATGGTTGATGCCCAACTGGCCAAACTTACCCCCGGTTCAGCTACCCACCGCCTCGCCCTCGGCGGCGTTGTTAATGCAACCAAATCCACCAGCCACCCCAAATACACAACTTTCGCCAACGTTTACATCAACCAGTACCGCAGCAACAGCAAAGGAGAAATTGGCCGGCTAGAATACGACATCAAACGCTCAAGCACCAGCACACCCGGTGCAGAAGCGCCCGATCTCGTTGGCGCTACACCCGAAGGTGGCACCTTATCCCTCAAAGAACTTCGCGGACAATACGTACTTGTCGATTTTTGGGCAAGCTGGTGTGGTCCCTGCCGCCGCGAAAATCCGAATGTAAAAGCCAATTACGAAAAATACCACGCCAAAGGATTTGAAATCCTCGGCGTCAGCCTCGACCGCGACCAAACCGCCTGGGTCAATGCCATCAAACAGGACGGCATCCATTGGAAACACATCAGCGACCTCAAAGGCTGGCAGAGTGAACACGCCAAACTCTATTCCGTCAATTCCATCCCGCAAACACTGTTGCTCGACAGAGAAGGCAAAATCATCGTCCGCAACCTGCGCGGTGAACAATTGGGACAAAAATTGAAGGAGATTTTTGGAGAATGATAGGATACATGGCAGTTTAAAAAAACGGGCTGCTGGTAAAAATGGGGTGGTCGCCTTTGGCGACATACCCCATTTTTACCAGCAGCCCGTTTTTTTAAACTGCTATGCCCTCCATGGTATGTTTTGATTCCGTTGTAACAAACCACAACACCTTTCCAAAATACAGTCACACCATTGACCAACCCTCCCGGAGGGAGTAGTTTTACAAGATGGGGAGGGGGTGTATGCCGGCTAGCCGGCATACACCATTTTTACCAGCAGCCCGTTTATTAAACTGCTATGCCCTCCATGTTATGTTTGATTCCGTTGTAACAAACCACAACACCTTTCCAAAATACAGTCGTACCATCGACCAACCCTCCCGGAGGGAGTAGTTTCACAAGATGGGGAGGGAGTGTATGCCGGCTAAACGACATACCCCATTTTTACCAGCAGCCCGTTTATTAAACTGCTATGCCCTCCTTTTGGATGATTTGGATAGACCCGGACAATACAAAAATGCCAAAGAATTGTGAGTTGTTTCACATTCGACCAACCCTCCCGGAGGGAGTAGTTTTACAAGATGGGGAGGGGGTGTAAGCCGGCTAGCCGGCTTACACCCCCTCCCCATCTTGTAAAACTACTCCCTCCGGGAGGGTTGGTCGAATGTGAAACAACTCACAATTCTTTGGCATTTTTGTATTGTCCGGGTCTATCCAAATCATCCAAAAGGAGGGCATAGCAGTTTAATAAACGGGCTGCTGGTAAAAATGGGGTATGTCGTTTAGCCGGCATACACTCCCTCCCCATCTTGTGAAACTACTCCCTCCGGGAGGGTTGGTCGATGGTACGACTGTATTTTGGAAAGGTGTTGTGGTTTGTTACAACGGAATCAAACATAACATGGAGGGCATAGCAGTTTAATAAACGGGCTGCTGGTAAAAATGGTGTATGCCGGCTAGCCGGCATACACCCCCTCCCCATCTTGTAAAACTACTCCCTCCGGGAGGGTTGGTCAATGGTGTGACTGTATTTTGGAAAGGTGTTGTGGTTTGTTACAACGGAATCAAAACATACCATGGAGGGCATAGCAGTTTAAAAAAACGGGCTGCTGGTAAAAATGGGGTATGTCGCCAAAGGCGACCACCCCATTTTTACCAGCAGCCCGTTTTTTTAAACTGCCATGTATCCTATCATTCTCCAAAAATCTCCTTCAATTTTTGTCCCAATTGTTCACCGCGCAGGTTGCGGACGATGATTTTGCCTTCTCTGTCGAGCAACAGTGTTTGCGGGATGGAATTGACGGAATAGAGTTTGGCGTGTTCACTCTGCCAGCCTTTGAGGTCGCTGATGTGTTTCCAATGGATGCCGTCCTGTTTGATGGCATTGACCCAGGCGGTTTGGTCGCGGTCGAGGCTGACGCCGAGGATTTCAAATCCTTTGGCGTGGTATTTTTCGTAATTGGCTTTTACATTCGGATTTTCGCGGCGGCAGGGACCACACCAGCTTGCCCAAAAATCGACAAGTACGTATTGTCCGCGAAGTTCTTTGAGGGATAAGGTGCCACCTTCGGGTGTAGCGCCAACGAGATCGGGCGCTTCTGCACCGGGTGTGCTGGTGCTTGAGCGTTTGATGTCGTATTCTAGCCGGCCAATTTCTCCTTTGCTGTTGCTGCGGTACTGGTTGATGTAAACGTTGGCGAAAGTTGTGTATTTGGGGTGGCTGGTGGATTTGGTTGCATTAACAACGCCGCCGAGGGCGAGGCGGTGGGTAGCTGAACCGGGGGTAAGTTTGGCCAGTTGGGCATCAACCATTTGCTGGAGTTGGTCGGGATTGGCGCCCAGGTTGACCAGTTTGCGGGTGTAGTTGTCGAAAGCCGTATAAACATCGGGGCAAAGTTCGTAACCTTTGTCGCTGAGTTTGGCGTTGCGGAAATACTCTTTGCTGAGGAAATCCAGCTCTGTAGTGCCAGGCTTGGGCGTGAACTCGGGCGACAGGAGCAGGGTAGCGGAGCGCCAGACAAGTGGATTGGCTTTTTTCAAAGAGTCGAGGAAGCTGAGTTTGTCGGCTTCCAGTTTTTTTAGTCTGGAATCGTTGGCCTTTTGATCGTTGGCAAAGGCAGTACGAGCTGCGAGTCCTTCTTCATTGAATGATTCCACCCGTTTCAGCATGCCTTCATAACCTTTGTTGGCAGGAGAGTTGGCGGTACGCGCCTTGTCCATAACCTGGCCGTTGCCCCACAGGGTTACTTCAGGTTCTTCACCGAGCACGACACGTCCGAGGGCAACATCGCTAAAACCAATGCCGTAGTATTTGGGCTGGCTGCGGGGCACCACAAAGACAAAAGCGCTGTCGCCGTCACGGCGTGCGGCGCGGCCTACAATGGTGTTGACCAAACCACCAAGATCATACAGGTTGAGGCTGTCGGTGTTGGCGGGAACATTGACCACTCTACAAATGAGCGTAACCTTGTCGGCAGCAGGTTTTTGGAAGGCGTAAAGCCCTGCGGGCAAAAGGAGGAGGAGAAGGAGTATGTTTTTCATGTTGCGTTTTAAAAGAAAAGACAACGCAAAACTAAGGTGTTTAGCAACACCACGTTTGGGCATAAAAGTTAACAACCCTCAAATTTACCGTATTTCGAGGGTGTCGGTCGTGGTATAGTACTCGATGATGCCCGTGCAATCGACTCCGTTGACGTTGGATTTGATCAGTTTTTTGCGCACGAGGTAAAGTGTCCACTGGCCTGGTTCGAGTTCGCTGAGTTTGGCTGCGGGGTAGCTTAGGCGGGATTCAGGACCTGGATTGATCACTTCAAGCGGTTTGGTTTGGCGCAGTTTGGCATTTTCCCACATAAAAACCAGCACTTCACCTTTGCCGAGCGGTTGTCCTTCCCAGGAGAAAGTTGCGGCTTTGGATCGGTCAATCACTTTGTTGCCGAAGGTAAAGCTGCTGATGGGATCGAGCTGGGAATTGAAAAACTGTTCACGCCCTTGGTCGTCTTTCCAGCTGAACGTGTGTTTGGTTTCAAAACCACCGTTTTTATCAAAACGGTAGGTTATGCTGCGCATGGGTTGGATGTTCATGTCCATAGCCTGGTAGCGGACGCCTCCGGCAACTTCAACGGGCAGGGCATCCTTGCCGGGTTCGGCAATGCGCATGGTGGCTTCGGTGTGGATTTGCCCTTCTTGTTCGAGGTACCGGACGTAGGTTTCCAAAGATTGTTTGTTGACTGGCGTTTCTGGTGAACAAAAAGAAAACGCCAAAGTCGTCAGAATTGAAAAAAAGATGTGTTTCATATCGAGCTATGGATATCTTTGCCTCTACAGTTGGATGAATCGGGAGAGGGGTGCAGTGAATGGTTTTGCAAGGGCAAAGTTCAGCCTTGTTGCATGAACCACCAACAACATGGCACTTTCTTTCACGAATTCAGGAGCTGTGTTCACATGCCACGGTAATGTATTCACACACTGGCCCGAATTCATTTTGAAAAAAGGGTCTAATTTCGATGTATTGTTAGCATGAAAAGAGTGCTAATCACGGATGATTGTCATCCGGTTTTGACCGAAGGTTTAATGAAGTTGGGGTACGTGATCGATTTTGAACCGGATATTTCGCCTGGGGAAACATTGGAACGTATTGCGGTTTACGAAGGATTGATCATCAACAGTAAAATTCTGGTTAACCGCACACTCCTGGATGCCGCTCTGAAACTTCGTTTTGTTGCACGCCTGGGCTCGGGCATGGAAATCGTTGACCGGGCCTATGCCGCCGAAAAAGGTGTTGCTGTGCTGAGCAGTCCGGAAGGCAACCGGAACGCTGTAGCCGAGCAAGCCCTGGGCATGCTGCTGGTATTGGCCAACAACATTCTCCGGGCCGACCGCCAGGTGCGCCGCAACGAGTGGTACCGTGAAGCCAACCGCGGATTTGAACTGCGTGGCAAAACCATAGGGTTGATTGGTTTCGGGCATACCGGAAGCCAGTTCGCCCGCAAACTGTCCGGAATGGAGATGACTGTTTTGGCGTACGATAAATACCTGAAAACCGGATACGCCGAGGCCATGCCCTGGGTACAGGAATGTACTTTGGAAAAATTGCAGGCCCAAAGCGATATCATCAGTTTGCACCTGCCCCTTACCAATGAAACCAAACAAATTGCCGGCAGCAGTTTTTTTAAAAATTGCAAAGACGGCATGATACTGATCAATACTTCACGGGGGAGCTGTGTTAACACCACCGACCTTGTGGAAGCCCTTGAAAGTGGTCGGGTTGGAGGCGCTTGTCTGGATGTGTTTGAAAATGAAAAACCTCAAACATATACCGATGCAGAACAAGCAGTTTTTAACCGGCTTTACCAACTCGACAATGTGGTGCTAACGCCACACATCGCCGGGTGGACACACGAATCGAAATACCTCCTGGGAAGTATCCTGCTCGACAAAATCGAAGCGGTACTCGAAAAAGGGAATGGATAAAAATCAATGGTGGATCGACGAAATTTGTCAAATTTTCGACAAATTTTCGGCAAGACTAACACCTTTGCCGCCTCTTTTAGTACCATTGCGTCCTTTTTAATCTTTTGAAACCCGCATCAAACCAAACCCACTGTAGCCTAATCGCAATCTTGTTTTTGTTTTTCATCGAAAATCACCTTATTCTATGGTACGTTCTCTACTATTAACCTTAGCGATGCTCCTTAGTGCCGGAGTCGTTATGGCCCAAACTGTTCTGCAGGGAAAGGTCGTTGACGATAAAGGCGAAGAGCTGATCGGAGCAACCGTTAAAGTGCTGAAGGGTACCGAACTTGCTCGTGGTACGATTACCGACTACGAGGGCAACTTCCGGGTTAACGTCGACCCAGGCACGTACAGTGTGGAAGTGTCCTACACCGGTTTCCAACCTTCGCGCACGGACGGTGTTCGGGTACTCACCAACCAGCTCAACTTCCTTGATGTTATCCTGGTGGAAGGAGCGATCCTTACGGAGGTTGTCATCACCCAGTACAAAGTCCCGCTCATCGAGCAGGACAAAACGCAGGGTGGTCAAACACTTACCTCCGAGCAGATTCGCAACCTGCCAACGCGTAGCGTCAATGCCATTGTAGCCACCACCGCCGGCGTCACTTCGGTTGACGGAGGCGACGTGAACATCAAAGGTTCACGAGCCAATGGTACCAACTATTACATCGATGGTATCCGTGTTTACGGCAACCAGGTACCTCCTGTTCAGGACATCGAACAGCTCCAGGTAATTACCGGTGGTCTCGGCGCTGAATACGGCGACGTAACGGGCGGTGTTATCTCGCTGATCACCAAAGGCCCGGCCAGCGAATACCACGGTGCTGTGGAGGTTGAAAACTCCTACGGTCTCGATCCTTACGGATGGTTGCTGGCCAATGCCAACCTCAGCGGACCGCTCTTAAAGCGCAAAGGTGAAAATGGCTCTTCCACAACGTTGATTGGTTTCCGCCTTTCGGGTCAATACCTCGGCCAGAAAGATGACGACCCGCCGGCACTTCCCATTTACCGTCCGAAAGCATCGGTATTGCAAAACCTTGAAGCCAATCCGCTTACACGTTTGAATGGCAACATCGTTAACACAGCCGAACAGCTCACCAACGATAGTGTTGATGTGCTCGATTACCGTCCGAACGAATCCCGTCAGGACATCGACCTTACCGGTAAGCTGGATTTCCGTCTTGCCGAAAACATCGACTTCAGTGTAACGGGTACGTACAAAGACGTTCAAAATCAAATTACGCCCACTCAGAACGACCTGACCTGGTCTATCCTGAACTCGCCTTACAACCCAACGGTGTATGATACCCGCTGGCGTACACTTGCACGTTTCCGCCACCGCCTGGGCAACACCGACGGTCAGCAGGAATCGTCAAACAAGGTATCGATCAGCAATGCCAGCTACCAGCTGCAGTTTGGTTTCGAACGCGCCAACAGCGAACGCAACGACAAACGTCATGGCGATCGCATGTTCGACTACGGCTACATCGGCCGTTTCGACTTCGACTACACTCCGATCATTGGCGTATCGCCAAGCGATCCCAACACCATTGTGCACATCGACAACCAGGAAGCCTTCACCGGTTTCCAGGCAGGTTATGTAGGCGCGAATGGCCAGGTGGTTGTACCCAACCAAACCCTGGTTAACTACAATGCTTTCGCCAATCCGGAAGTATACAGCTCCTACCTGAACCAGAACGGCCGTTTTTCAGGTGCATACGACGACGTTTGGTCGGGTATGTATTCCAACGTTGGCCAATCGTACAACCGTATCGACAAATCGGAGTCCGATGTAATGACGATCATGGCTTCGGCGGGTTTCGACCTCAAGCTCGGCCGGTCGGGTACGCACAACATCCAGTTTGGTTTGCTCAATGAGCAACGTACACAACGTTTCTGGGTAGTATCACCCAATGCCCTCTGGAACCTGGCCACACTGCAGGCAAACAGCCACTTCAATGGTCTGGATACCACCAAGGTGATTGGTCAGATTTTTGTTCCTTTCCTTGGCGACTCCATCGATCAATACGCCAACGCCATTACCGAACAAGGCGACAACAAATTTTACAAGTCGATCCGTCAGGAACTTGGTTTGGGCCTCGACGAATACGTCAATGTAAACAGCCTTTCCCCTGATCAACTGAATCTTGGCATGTTTTCGCCACGTGAACTTGCCGACCAGCAGCTTGTAAACTATTACGGCTACGACCACCTGGGCAACAAACTGGATGAAGGCGTTACGTTCAACGACTTCTTTACCAGTGTTGACGCCGATGGCGTGCGTAATTTCCCGGTTGCTCCACTGCGTCCGGTATACCAGGCAGCATACCTGAAAGACAGGTTTACGTTCAATAAGATGATTTTCAGCCTTGGTTTGCGCGTCGAACGTTTCGACCTCAATACCCGTGTGATGAAAGATCAGTTCTCGTTGTACGAAGTAATGGAAGCCAAAGAATATTTCGAAACCGTTCCAGGTGCAGGTCAGCGCCCCGGCAACGTTGGAGATGACTTCAAAGTTTACGTCAACAGCGAGCAGGACCTGAGCCCCAAAGCATTCCGCGATGCCAACAATACCTGGTATTTCGCCGACGGCACCCAGGCCAACGATGGCAACGTGATCTTTGGCGGTGGTGTGGTATCCCCACTTATCCGTGACACTGTTTCCGGCGACGACATCTTCGATCCCCGCTTCAACCCGGATCTTTCTTTCGAAGACTACACGCCGCAGGTTAACTGGCTGCCCCGTATGGCTTTCTCGTTCCCAATCAACGAAAACGCCAACTTCTTTGCCCACTACGACATCCTTGTGCAGCGCCCGCCCAGCAACTGGGAGGTAACGCCGCTCAACTACCTGTATTTCTACGTTCCAGGCCGCACAACCGAAAACAATGCCAACCTGCGTCCGGAACGTGTGGTTGACTACGAAGTAGGTTTCCAGCAGCGTCTGAACCAAAACTCGGCGCTTAAGTTTTCGGCTTACTACCGCGAAATGCGCGATATGATCCAGCAACGCACGATCCTTTATGTTCCAACCATTGGCCGCTACGACACGTATGGCAACATCGACTTCGGTACGGTTAAAGGTTTCACGGTTCAGTACGACCTGCGTCGTATCAAAAATACGGAACTGCGCCTTGCTTACACCCTTCAGTTCGCTGAAGGCACCGGTTCGGATGCCCAATCGCAACGTGGTCTGACCACACGCGGTAACATCCGTACGCTGTACCCGCTCAATTTCGACGAGCGCCACAACCTGAATGCAATCCTGGATTACCGTTTTGCCAGTGGCAAACAGTACAACGGTCCACGCATCAACGGTGTCGACTTCCTGTCGAACTTTGGTGTAAACATCCAGGCTCTGGCCATCTCGGGTCGTCCGTACACTTCGACCATCCGTCCGCAGCGTTTTGGCGGTGAGGGCAGAACCAGCGCCATCAACGGCAGCCGTCTTCCATGGCGTTTCAACCTCGACCTTCGTGTGGACAAATCGTTCAATCTTGCTCCGGCCAACAAACGCCCGCTCAACATGAACGTCTATTTCCGTGTTTCTAACCTGCTCGATCGCCGCAACGTTACAGGCGTGTACACTGCTACAGGTTCACCGACCGACGACGGTTACCTCGCCACGGCAGAAGGTCAATCGGTACTCAGTGGTGTCAGCGCTCAGGGACGCAGCGAAGAAGCTTACCTGGCTTCCTACTCCTGGATACTGCTGAACCCGAACAACTACACGCTCCCGCGCCGCATGTACATCGGTGCTATGCTTGAATTCTAAAAAAAAATAAAAAACTCAAATCATGCGTACTAAAAGACTTTGGATAGCAGTCGCTTTGGCCATGGTGTCTTGGGGTGCAATTGCACACGAACCAACACACCTGAGGTCAGGCAACGCACCCAAGCCGGTGACGTACCGCGATGTATGCGCCAACTCCGAATCGCAAATCGATCAGGAGATCAACAACGTACGTGCCCGTTTGCTGGGTGGCGGCGACTGTTGGTGGGACTTCAACGACGGACGTTACATTGTGCCAAAAGTGGACCCTTCCACCGGACAACGCGAAGTATCATCCATCTTTGCCGCTTCGGTATGGCTCGGTGGTGTTGACCCCGCGGGTAACCTTAAACTGGCATGTCAGGACTACCGCAACGACGGTCGTAACGACTTCTGGCCTGGCCCGCTCAACGAACAAGGCATCACCGAAAGGGCCATTTGTTCCAACTGGGACCGCCACTTCCGGGTTACCGGCGAAGAAATCCGCGAACACCTCCGCAACCTTCAGGAGGGCAACCTCAGCGATGCGGATATTCCCCGCGGTGTTAAAGGTTGGCCAGCACGTGGCAACCCTTTCTTCGTTGACGTTTGGGGCTTCGACCTGCCCTATACGCCTCAGGGACTTGCCGGCTTTTATGATGCCGACTTTGACGGCGATTATGACCCGCTTAAGGGCGATTATCCTTCCATCGAAATTCGTGGCTGTCTTCCAGACCGCTACCCCGATGAAATGATTTACTGGACGTACAACGACCAGGGAGGTGGCGCCCCGCACGCCCGTACCAACGGTAACGCCATTCAAATGGAAGTACAGGTACAGGCTTTTGGTTATGTTACCAGCGATGAGTTGAATGACATGACTTTCCAGCGCTACAAACTCATCAACCGCGCCACCGAACGTATCGACTCCACGTTTTTTGCCATGTGGATCGACCCGGACCTTGGTTGTTATGTGGATGACTACATTGGTTGCGATACGGCCAACAGCCTCATGTATGTGTACAACCAGGATGCTACCGACGGTCAGCCAGGTTGTAACTGCGACCAGGGTGTCGCTACCTATTGCGACCGCGTACCCATTCTTGGTGTCGACTACTTCCGTGGTCCGCTCAAACCGGCCTTCATTCCCGACTGGCAGGGTGTACCCCACGATACACTCGTTGAAATCGGTATGTCGTCGTTTACTTATTACAACAACGGCGGCGTAGGTCCCCCACCTCCGGGCACGGATGACCCTTCGCTTCCGAACGAATACTTCAACTACATCACCGGTTCATGGCGCGACGGTTCGCCCTTCACCGCCGGCGGTAACGGTAAAGGCGGAACGGTTCCGATCAAATACGCCTTCCCCGATCCTCCGAACGCTGAAGCCGGCTGGTCGATGTGTACGGCCAACCTGCCTTTCGGCGACCGTCGTACCCTGCAGGCTTCCGGTCCGTTCACGCTCCAGCCAGGTGCAGTAAACGAGCTTATCATCGGTGTGCCCTGGGTTGCTGACATCGACTACCCATGCCCCGACATCGAGCAACTGCTCCGTGCCGACAAACTGGCCCAGGGCCTGTTCGACAACTGCTTCGAACTGCTCGACGGTCCGGATGCTCCTACGGTAGACTGGGTTGAACTCAACCGTCAGCTCGTGGCTGTTCTCAGCAACGACTCGCTGTCGAACAATTTCAACGAAGCATACAATCAAATCGACTTCCTTGCACCCGACTCGCTGAAAAACAGCCCGGATCCAAGCGTCAGGGAATCGGTTAAATACCGTTTTGAAGGTTACCTGATTTACCAACTGATCAACCCGAACGTGTCGGCTGCCGATTATGGTGATCCCGAAAAAGCACGCATCGTGTACCAGGTAGACAGCAAAAACGGAGTCGGTAAACTTTACAACTGGACCGAACTTATCAGCCCGACAACGGGTGATAAAATTTATTTCCCCGAATTGGCCGTTGACGGCGCCGACGCCGGCATTCGTCATACGTTCAGCATCGAGCAGGACCAGTTTGCAAGCGGCAACAACCGCACACTGATCAACCACAAGAAGTATTACTACTCGGTGGTGGCTTATTCCTACAACAACTACGGCACTTTTGATCCGCTGGAAGTTCCTGTTGCAGGTCAACAGAAACCATACTTGCCCGGACGTCGCAACATCCAGATCTTTACCGTGATCCCACGTCCGGTAGTAGACCAGGCTTTGCAATCGGCTTACGGCGACGGTCCGGAGATCACCCGCCTTGAAGGTGTTGGTGCCGGTGGAAATTTCCTTGACATTACCGACGAAACCCGTGTGCGTATGTTCCAGGCTGATTTCGACAGTACGTTGACCTACAAACCCGGACGTGCACCCATCAACGTTACCATCTTCAATCCTTTTGAAGTCAAAGACGGTTTGTTTGAGCTCGCTCTGGTGGATGGCAATCTGAACGATACCAAACTAGACGATACAGCCCATTGGGAATTGCGTATTCTGGACAACAACGGCAACGTGACCGAGACCGTTTTCTCCGAACGTACCATTGCTGAAATCAACGAACAAATCGTAGCCGCTTATGGTTTCTCGATCACGGTGGCTCAAACGGCTGATGTGGGCGACAATGCCAACATTGAAATTCAGCCTCCGGCTCAGAAAGGTACTGCAAGCAACGGCGCCATCGGAGCTGAAATCGATTACGAAGACGGCAACCAGCCATGGCTTTTTGGCTTCCCGGACGAAGATGAGGGTTTGTTCAACTACGTACGTACCAATGCATTGGAAGACGATGAACGTTTTGATCCGGGCGGCGCTTTAAGCAGCCTCGGTGACGGCTTCTTCGTGCCTTATGGTCTTGCCAACTGGCGCGTGGCTGCACTGCCCGAAGGCCAAAGGATGATTACGCCGGCATGGACGGAAAAAGGTACGGCCAACCAGGGTCAGCTCAACAATTCGGCTGTCGGACCATCCGACAAGGAACGCTACGCCAAACTGGCCTCGATCCCGAACGTCGATATTGTATTCACCAGCGATACCAGCCTTTGGAGCCGTTGCGTGGTTGTTGAAACCGCTTCGTACTATTACACCAGCCCGGCTTCGGAGTTCCCGAAAGATCCAACGCTGGTAACCGAAAGCCCTGCCGGCCGTCAACGCCTTATGTTCGACGTTCGTTACAGCCCATCGGTGGGTAAGTACGACGCCAACGGCGACGGAAAACCAGATCCCGACGGAAGTGTGGATGCCAGCGGCAACCCGATTCTGGGTATGGGTTGGTTCCCGGGTTATGCAGTTGAAGTAGAAACCGGCCGCAGGCTGAACATCTTCTTCGGTGAAAACTCGGTGTACTCCAGCGACGTTGATCCAACATGGACCGGTCGTGATATGCTCTGGAACCCGACCTCGCAAGTAGTCCGCGACTTCAATTTCGCACCGGAATATTATGACTTTGTTATGGGCGGTCAGCACTGGGTATATGTGACCAATACAGAATACGACCGCTGTGAAACCATTCGTGCACGTTTTACGCCCGATGGTTACACATCGCAGATCGCTGCTACACGCAAAACACAGCAAGTGGCCCGTATTGCATGGGCAGGTATGCTTCAGTTGAACACCGGATTCGAGATGAAACCTCTGAACGAGGGCCTTATCCCGACAGAAACCATCGTTAAACTGCGTGTAGACAACCCATACGGAACCTGGCACGACGATAACAACAACAATCCGAATGTAGCCTTGCGTTACACGGGTCACCCGAAATACCAGTTCCGTATTGATGGCAAAGGTGCACGTTCGTTGGCAAGCAACGAGGTTGCCAATGCGCTCGATTCGATCAAAGTTGTTCCGAACCCGTACTACGGTTATTCACAATACGAAACGTCACAGTTCAGCAATGTGGTGAAAATCACCAACCTGCCGGGCCAGTGTACGGTTACCATTTACTCACTTGACGGTAAGTTTATTCGCCAGTACAAACGCGATGAAACCTACCAGCCGTACAATCAGATATCGCCTGAATTGGAGTGGGACTTGAGAAACAGCAAGGGCATTCCGGTGGCGTCAGGTGTCTATCTGATCAACATCAATGCTCCTGGCATGGGTGAACGAACCGTGAAATGGTTTGGTATCGCCAGACAGTTTGACCCATCCGGATTGTAAAATAGTTCGTTGATCGTTGTTGTTCCTTGCCTGTGGGTAGTTGATCGTAGTTTTTTTGGATTTTGAGTTATCAAAATTAAAACGAACCACCATCAATTACCCATGGGCAAGTGCCAACGACAACGGAAACGAACAATGATCATTTCCATCAACCCTTCTTTGATATGAACTACAAGTTTACATACCTGTTGCCCTGCTGTCTGCTGCTGGCTTCTGTTGCCTTTGCCGGCAACCCCGATCGCCAGGGTGAGGCTGGTGCGGCACAGCTGCTGATCAATCCATGGGCTCGCAGTGCCGGCTTACATTCGATGAATACCGCGAATGTGAGTGGCGCAGACGCCCTGTACCTCAACGTAGCCGGCTTGTCGCGCATCAACAAAACACAAATCCAAATTGGGCATTCCCGTTATTTGGAAGGTGCCGATGTCAGCATCAATGCGCTGGGTTTTGCTCAAAAAATCGGCAAAGGTGGTGGCACCATTGGTCTCAGTCTTATGGCTGTTGATATGGGCGAAATTCCACTCACCACCACCGATGTTCCCGAAGGTTCGGGTGCTACGTTCAGCCCCTCGTTGTTCAACCTCGGCGTATCGTACGCGCACATGTTTGAAAACCGTGTGTCGGTTGGTGTTACGGCTAAATTCGTGAACGAATCAATCTCCAACGCCAGCGCCAGTGCCATGGCCATCGATGCAGGTGTTCAATACGTTACCGGTGAACAGGACAACTTCAAATTTGGTATTGCCTTGCGCAACGTAGGTTCCAAGATGCAGTTCAAAGGTGAAGGTCTTGCACAACCACGTCCGAACCCGGGCCAGACGTTTGAATATCCAATCACGTACTACAGCCGTACCGCTGCTTACGAACTGCCATCGCAGCTCAACATCGGTGCGTCGTACGATTTCATCTTTGCCAAGTCAAACCGTTTGACAGTAGTGGGTAACTTTACTTCGAACGCGTTTTCCCGCGACCAGGTTGGCGGCGGCGTTGAATTTGCCCTTGGCAAAAACTTCGCGTTCCGTGCAGGCTACAAAGGAGAATTTGACCAAAACGAGATCGAAAAATCGCTCGACAACGGCGTAAGCGCCGGTTTCAGTGTTTCGACAGCCTTCAAAAAAGGTTCCGATTCGCGTCTCTCGATCGATTATGCTTTCCGTTCCACCAGCGTATACCGCGGTATCCACAACATTGGTGTTCGCATCGATCTGTAGAAATTTGATGTGCCCGTAAAGGTCAGTTTCCGGATTGAAAACAATGATTTTCAATTTTGGTAAAATCTACTTACCTTTGCAGAACTAACCATAGAGCAGAAACGTTTCTAACCTAACAGGCTGGAAGCGTTTCTGTTTTTTCTATGCCTGATGCCCGGCGCCCTCCATGGCGCTATTTTTTTATTACATTAACATTGGTTGTTGGCCCAACCGTTGTTTAACCTTAATCATTTTTTACCATGTCTAATTACACGTATCTGACGCAACCCGGCTACGATAAGCTCAAAGCTGAATTGGAAGAACTGAAATCCACTGGTCGTCAGGAAGCAGCCCGAGCCATTGCGGAAGCGCGCTCGCAGGGCGATTTGTCGGAAAATGCCGAATACGACGCAGCCAAAGATGCCCAGGGCATGTTGGAACTCAAAATAAACGAGCTCGAAACGGTGCTCTCCAATGCCCGTGTCATCGATGAAAGTCAACTTGATGACTCTAAAGTGGCCATCCTGTCCAACGTTACCATCAAAAACCTGAAAACGTCCAAAGAGGTAACCTATAAACTGGTTTCCGAAACCGAAGCCGACGCAAAAGCAATGAAAATTTCTGTCACTTCACCCATTGGACATGGTCTGCTGGGCAAAGAACGCGGCGATAAAGTTGTTGTTCAAACACCCGGTGGGGTTATCGAATTCCAGGTTGTTGAAATCACCATTGGCTAATAACCGCATGGCTACCATTTTTTCCCGCATCGTAAGTGGAGAAATTCCTTGTTACAAAGTCGCAGAAACCGACCAATACCTGGCATTTCTCGATGTAAGGCCCATGGCCAAAGGCCATACCCTCTGCATTCCCAAACAGGAAATCGACTACCTCTTCGATATGGAAGATGAGGGGCTGGCCGGGCTTATGCTTTTTGCCAAAAGGGTAGCGCGTGCACTCAAATCCACGGTACCCTGTAAAAAAGTGGGTGTTGCCGTGATCGGTCTTGAAGTGCCCCATGCCCACGTTCACCTCATGCCTATGAACCAGGTTTCTGACCTTAGTTTTGGCAAACCTCCATTGGATATGGATTCTGACGAACTGAAGGCATTGGCAGACGCCATTGCCGGCAACTTGGACTAGGGTGTGTCCGTGAATCCAATAAATACCAACATGAGCCATCCCGGATTCGGGGTGGCTCATGTTTTTGGTATGCCCGGGCTTCGTATAGGCACCCTTTTCGTACATTTGAATACCACAATTTGCCCATCATGTACAAACTGCTTTTCCTGTCTATCCTGCTCGCAGCCTTTTGCAACCGCTCCAAGCCGGCCATCCAAGCCAGCGTACTGCTGCCATCCGGCGAAAAAATGATGGGACTAACCTTCGTGGCTCCCCCCGAACCGTTTGCCAACAATCCCATGACCGCTGTGAAAGGCGTGGGTGCCGGCTGGATAGCCGTGGTTCCGTATGCCTTTACACGCCCGGGAAATCCGCATGTACAATACAATGAGGGTGGATGGCAATGGTGGGGTGAACGGCCCGAAGGCGTTGCAGAAAGCATCCGGCTGGCCCATGAAAACGGGTTGCGGGTAATGCTTAAACCTCAGGTATATGTGCCAGGAAGCTGGACTGGAATGCTTCGTTTCGAGGAACCGGAAGCATGGGCATCGTGGGAACAGGACTACAGTACCTACATCCTCACCATGGCCAAACTTGGCGCCGAACATGGCGCCGATCTGTTTTGCATTGGTACGGAATTTCGTACAGCCATATCGGAACGACCGGCCTACTGGTTGGGACTTATCAAACAAGTACGGGCTGTCTTTCCGGGAAAGTTGGTGTATTCGTCCAATTGGGACGACTGGGAACAAGCGCCGTTTTGGCCAGAGCTCGACTACATTGGCCTTAGCGGTTACTTTCCGCTTGTGGAAAGTGCTACACCCGATGTAGAAGCCATGAAAAGAGCCTGGGAACCCACACGCGAACGTCTAAAAGCTTTCAGCCTGAAACATGGCAAACAGGTGTTGTTTACCGAATATGGCTACCTCAGTGTCGACAGTTGTGGATGGCGCAACTGGGAACTGGAAAAAAACATTGAACAACGCGGCATCAACGAACAAGCCCAGGCCAACGCCTACGAAGCCCTATTTCAAACTTTTCATGGCGAAAGCTGGTGGGCCGGCGGTTTTTTATGGAAATGGTTTCCCAACATGCGGGGCCATGAAGGCTATCCCGAACGGGACTACACACCGCAGGGGAAAGCAGGGGAGGAAGTTGTTAAAAAATGGTACTCGAAGGGTTGATTTGTGGGATTTGATTGACGAAATACGAAATTTGATTTTTGAAATTAGAATTTAAGGGCCCTCACTCCGCCATTTTTGTCTGAATCAGGATTCTCAGAATTTGAAGATTTTCAGAATTTTAAATTTCAGGATGGGATTTTGAAGGATTTGGGATCATTTCACTTCAAATCCAATAATTCACTTAAAAATCCTGATTCAGACAAAAAATGCGCTTGATACCCAGTTCAACGCAGGCCAAAAAAATTCTAATTTCAAAAATCAAATTTCGTATTTCGTCATTCAAATCCCACCTAATATTCGCGAAGCTTCGCCAATTGCTCCTTAACCCTTTCCACGGGGAAAAAATTCTGTTCCAGAGGTATGGCGAACGGAACCGGTGTATCGAGACTGGCCGCACGTAAAACGGGTGCGTCGAGGTGTTCGAACAGGTGTTCGCCGATCCAGGCAGCGATTTCGCCGCCTATGCCGCCAAACAGTGTGTCTTCGTGCAGGATAAGCACGCGGTTCGTGCGTTTAACCGAGGCTGAAATGGCATCGTAGTCGAGGGGTACAAGTGACCGCAGGTCTACGATGTCGGCATCGAGGCCCAGTTCGTCGGCAGCCTGGGTTGCCCAGCGTACGCCCAGGCCGTAGGTAAGAATGCTTACTTGGTTGCCCTCGCGTACTTGTCGTGCTTTACCTATTTCAACCGTGTAGTATTCCTCGGGCACCAAACCGCTTTCGGAACGGTACATGCCTTTATGTTCGAAAAACATGACAGGATTGGGGTCGGCAAAAGAAGCGAGCAGCAGGCCTTTGGCGTCGTAAGGGGTGGAGGGGTAAACAACTTTTAGTCCGGGTACGTGGGTAAACCAGGCTTCATTGCTTTGGGAATGGAACGGGCCTGCGCCGGTACCGCCGCCTGTAGGCATGCGTACGACGACATCGGCTGTTTGTCCCCAACGCCAATTCAGTTTGGCGAGGTTGTTTACAATCTGATTGAAACCGCAGGTGACAAAGTCGGCAAACTGCATTTCCACCATGCTTTTAATGCCTTTGAGGCTGAGGCCGAGAGCGGCGCCAACGATGGCGCTTTCACATAGAGGGGTGTTGCGCACACGATCCTTGCCAAAGGCTTCAACAAAACCCTGGGTGATTTTGAACACACCGCCGTAGTCTGCAATGTCCTGTCCCATAAGTACGAGGTCGGGGTGGCGCTGCATGGCGTGGCGCAAGCCATCGGAAATGGCATCGATGAAACGGTGTTCTTTCCATAGTTCCTGGCCCGAAGATGGGGCGACGGAAGGCGGTGAAGGCGCATACACATCGGCGAGTTCTTCAGCGGTATCCGGAATGGGTTCAGGTTCGTTGAACATGACATCTACGGCGTCCTGAACCGTTTTTTTGTAGTCTTCGCGCAGGTTTCTGACGGTTGATTCGTTCAGCAGACCTTCCTGTAGCAACCATTTTTCGAAGTTGTTGAGGGGGTCTTTTTGCGCCCATTCATCCATCAATTCTTTGGGAACGTATTTGGTGCCGCTGGCTTCTTCGTGGCCTCGCATGCGGAAGGTGACACATTCGAGCAAAAAAGGCTCAGGGTTTTGGCGCATTTCGGCGGCAACCCGGCGGATGGTGTCGTACACCTCGAGGATGTTGTTGCCATCGATGCGGGCGCTGCGCATACCGTAGCCAATGGCGCGGTCCACCAGTTGTTCGCAGGCATATTGTTCGTTGGCTGTGGTGCTGAGTCCGTAGCCGTTGTTTTCAATAAGAAAGATGACAGGCAGTTTCCAAACGGCAGCCACGTTGAGTGCTTCGTGGAATTCGCCCTGGCTTGTGGCGCCATCGCCGGTAAATGCCAGCGACACACGACCTTCTTTTTTCATTTTATGGGCCAGTGCCACACCGGCCGCGAGCGAAAGTTGCGGGCCGAGGTGGGAAATCATGCCTACGATGTGGTGTTCCATGTCGCCGAAGTGGAAAGAGCGGTCCCGAGCTTTGGTATAACCGAGGCGTTTGCCTTGCCACTGGCAAAAAAGGCGGTCGAGCGGCATGTTGCGGGCAGTAAACACGCCGAGGTTGCGGTGCATGGTAAAAATGACCTCATCCTGCTCGAGCGCGCATGCTGCGCCCACGGATATGGCCTCTTGTCCGATACCTGAAAACCACTTTGAAATGCGGCCCTGGCGCAGCAGGTTGAGCATTTTTTCTTCGATGACTCGTGGACGAACGAGTTGTTCGTAAAGGTGTAGCAGGGTAGGGGTATCGAGTCCCGGATTGTTGTAGGTTATGGCGGGTGCGCTGCCTGTGGCCATGGTATGGTTTGTGTGGTGGATAAGAGCGCGCAAAGGTCGGGTATATTTTTGGAAAAATGATTGAGAGATGGGTTCTCGAATTAGCGAGAGTCTGAAAAGTGCTGCCGGAGATGAATTCAGCAGATGGTTTTTTTTGCTTAACAATAATTTGTGTGGAGCGAAAACATTGTTGATACAACTAAGCTGATGTTAATTATATAAAAAAATAAATACTATATGTTGATTTTTATGTTGATATAGTTACCTTTGTATGCGTAAGTTGCTATTTGGATTCAACGTTTTTTCAGTATTGTAAATGCCTTCCAAAGTTCAAATATTGGTTGTGTGGTTTTTACATTAATGAAAATGTTGAATATAATCCTTGATACACAGTTTTTTAGGAAACTGTTGTTGTAATCCAATAACAAATCCGTAATCTCTTGAAAACATGTACTCCTTTTTTGGGGCGTACGTGAATTGTTTTTTGTCCCCGTCTGACGAAAACAATTCATTTTATACGTCCATTCCACCTACACAACAAGCGATTGATCGCACTTGCAGGACCCTTCCTGCAGGTGTTTCTGCTTTTGTAACACATACTCCTACCGGCATTGGGCTTTAGCCCGGTGGCCGGTTTTTTTATTGAAACCAAATGTTTTTTTTAATTCTTTTCTCATGAAAGCTAAAAATTTTACACGCTTGATGCGGTTTATGTCGGCATTGCTGGTTCTGGGGGGCTTTTCGGCCATCCTGGCTCCATCAGCATTGCAGGCACAGGCCAACTTGCGGGTAGTGAGTGTGACGCACACCACTTCGCCCCTTGAACCAGGCACAGTCGAGACTTTTTCGATTGTTGTCCGCAACAACGGGCCGAATGCTGCGGCAGATCCCACGGTATTGTTCCTATTGTACGACCTTGACTTTGTCATGGCCTCCTACAGTGGCGACCCCGACTGGGACTTTCACTCTTCCGGCGGCACCTTTCAACGGAAGGGCAACATGCCGGATGGCGAGATAGAGACTATTGAGTTCTCTGTTTTTATTCCATCGGATGCAGCTTTCAACTCAACGGGTTTATTTGCGGATGCTGTTTATGCGCAGATTCAATCCAATACAGCCGACCCCAACTATGCCAACAACGAAGCTACCACATCGTTGGTATCACAGGCGCGGTCTACACTGACCATCGATAAAAAACTGCTCACGCCCAACGTGGCGCCGGGTGGTTATGCCTTGTATGAAATTTCGGTACGCAACCTCGGACCGTCGGACATTGGCGGTATCACTGTGCTAGATGTGCCAGGAGCCAATTTGGTTGGCTCTGCAGTACTCAGTCCCAATTCCTTCAACTTATACATTCCCTCCGGTGACGCCCGTTCGGTGTTTGCATCGGTTCAGGTTGATCCTGCCGCTCCGGTGGGCGCCAGTTTCAGCAACACCGCTTCGATCAGTACGGGTGGAGCAGTAAGTGGCGCGGGTACCAATGCACCACCTGTGTTTTCAGTCGGCAGTCCGGATACGGATGGCACGGGAGTTGT
>JADLBE010000438.1 GCA_020847915.1 Saprospiraceae bacterium
CACAAGTACAACTACATCATGTATTGTTTTCGGGCTGTTCCGATTGCTGGACTTGCGCCCAAAGGAAGGCGCATCGTTGCCTGTGCTTTGCTGGAAAAAGGCGACGATTTGATTCAGGTAGCCATAGACGATACCGGCGCGGACTACCTTTATGATTTAAAATAACAAAGGGCAAACTTGCCGTCAAACAAACACCATGAATTACTTTATCATCCTTGTATTGCTGCTTTTCAATACTGGGATTTATGCCCAAATTTCCAGAAAAACCGATCTGCAAACCGGTAAAATGGGTTTTGTGGATGCCTCGGGCAATACCTTAGTGCCTCTGGAATACGACTTCCTGCCTTTTCAATACGCTCCTAAAATGGTTGCCCGCAAAGGGGACAAACGCGGCGTGATCGACGACAAAGGACAAACGATCGTACCATTTGACTACCATACCATTCAATTGGAAAAAAACGGATTTGCCCTTGTTTCCAAAGACAAATCAAAGCAACCTGTGCTTGGGCTTTTGGACAGCGCGGGCAAAGTTGTTTTGCCTTTGGCTTACGAATACGTCGCCGTTTTGGACAGCCAATTGCTGGCGGCACGCCTTTTCAACAGCAAAGAGATCGCTGTTTTTGATAAAAACGGCAAACAACTTTTTAAAACCGAAGGAAACAACGCCATGCCAGGTTTTGGCGATAGCACGGTTTTGATTCAAAAGGCCAACCGTACTACCTATTGGGTGAACCTCCGGGGCGCCATCATTACGCCGGCAAAGTATGCGAAAACCGAGTGGAGCGACGGCGATTATTTCATTGTTTACCAAAACAACTTTGGTGTTTTGAATGACCTGGGCGATACCGTGGTGCCTTTCCTTTACCGGGGCATCAAACCGCTCAACAAAGGCCATTTTGCGGCGACCGACTCCTCGTACCGGAATTTTTTGCTCAACAACCGCGGCCAAATCCTGGCTGAAGGCGAACACAGCCGGTTGGGTGATCAGGAAGGTGATGGGTATTTCAAACGTTGGGGGACCGAATACACCAGCAAATTGTACGATGCCAGCGGAAAATTGTTGTTGGAAAACTGCACCGTTTACCCTGTATCATCCGCGCCTTATGGTGAAAATCTGCCGGAAAACCACAGCGACCGCTACAGTGCGATCACCGTTAAAGAAACCGGATTAAGGGCTTTTTACCGCGCCGATGGCGTGCAAATGCTGCCACCTTTGTTTAAAAACATCCATTATGCCACCGACAGACACCCTTTGATAGCTTTTAAAAAAAATGAAAAAACGGGAAAATATACGTGTACCGCTTACGATTTCAACGGAGAACCTTTGATGGAACAACGTTTTGCCATCCTCTTCTTTACGGATAATCCGCGTTATTTCACCGGCAAAATGACCCACGACGGCCCCTGGGGTTTCATCGATTTGCTCGCGCCCGAAAAGTCCGAATTTTTGTACCAAAACATGGAAAGACAGCCCGATGGTACCTACCACGCTTTCCAAAACGGCAAAACGATACGGCTCGCCCTGCCCGGAACGGTTTTGCCGCCTGCGCCGCCTGCGGCAACTGACCAGGTGGAACCTCCTGTTTTTTTGGTTGAAGCAATGACTGCACCACCCATTCCTGACGAGGTTACGGATGCGTACGAATCCAGTCAACAGGCCTCGTTCCCGGGAGGCGAAACGGCACAGAACCAGTTTGTTGTAAAAAACATGAAATACCCTGAGGAAGCCAGAAAAAATGGCACAGAAGGCACGGTGGTGATCAGCTTTGTTGTGGAAAAAGACGGGTCGCTCAGCGAGATCAAACTTTTGCGCGACATCGGTGACGGTTGCGGTCAGGAAGCCATACGTATGGTTTCCATGATGCCAAAATGGGTGCCAGGGAAAAACAAAGGGCAGCCGGTTAAGCAGAAGATGTTTTTACCGGTGAAGTTTAAAATGTAAATTCCATAAATTTAGCTAAATTTGTGGAATCAATTCCATTTATTTAGCTAAATTTGTGGAATTGCAGATCAACATCCCTAAGATGAAACAGATCCGGCGCGTTTTAGAGCAAAAAATCCTGCAGAGACTACAGCCTGGCAAAGTCATTGTATTGTACGGCGCCAGGCGCACCGGTAAAACGTATTTGTTGCGGCGGTTGCTGGAACAGGTTGCTGAGCCATACCTGTTGTTGAATGGCGAGGACAAAGCAGTTCAGGACCAGTTGGCAGAACGGAGCGTTGCTCAATACCGCACATTTTTGGGTGATCGTCGGTTGCTGGTGGTTGATGAAGCACAAAAAATTCCGGAGATAGGAGCAAAGCTCAAATTGATGGTGGATGAAATTGAAGGTCTGAAAGTGCTAGTTACCGGATCGTCAGCATTTGATATCCACCAACAATTCGGTGAGCCACTTACTGGCAGGAAACTCTCCTATAGGCTTTTTCCCATTGCGGAAATGGAATGGGCGAGCGAGGAAAATATGTTGGAACAAAAAACACGCCTGCATGAAAGGTTGGTTTTAGGAAGTTATCCTGAGCTTATCCATTTGCCCAATCGCGAACAAAAAACCGAATACCTGCGCGAATTGGTGAGCAGTTATTTACTCAAGGATATTTTGGAAATGGAAGGACTTCGACACAGCAGCAAGTTGCAGGATTTGTTGCGTTTGATTGCATTCCAGATTGGCAGCGAGGTTTCCCTGAACGAGTTGTCGCGCCAAATTGGGATGGACGTAAAAACCGTAGACAAATACCTGGA
>JADLBE010000439.1 GCA_020847915.1 Saprospiraceae bacterium
ACCATCAAGAACCTGGCCCAGGCCATGAAATTTTCGGAAAGTGCCATTTACCGCCATTTCGACAGCAAAGAGGAAATTGTGGTCGCCATGTTGGGCTATTTGGCGGAAAACATGGACGAAAGACTGAACAAGGTGATCTCCATTCAACAGAATCCCATGGAAAACCTTGAGGCCATTTTCCTCGACCAGTTTGCCTTTTTTTCCCAAAACCCGCATTTCGTGGTTGCGGTTTTTTCGGACGGACTCATGGAGGCCAGTCAAAAAATAAACGCCGCCATCCTGCGCATCATGGAAGTAAAAATGAAACACCTGATGCCTGTCATTAAGCAAGGGCAACAACAAGGTTTGTTTACCAACGCCATTACAACCGAGGAAATGCAACACATCGTTATGGGCAGTTTTCGCTTGCAAATGTTCAAATGGCGCATCGCCAATTTTCAATTCGACATTCAGAAACAAGGAGCAACCATGCTCCATGCTGTTTCCGTACTGCTTACAAAATAAACACCACACATGAAAAAACTTCTGTTTTTTATCGCTTTGCCTATCATCATGGCAAGTTGCGCCACAAAAAAAAGTACCACCATTGGTAATTTTCAAAATTTAACTTCCAGAAACATGACGAACATCAGCTCCATGCACGAACCCACCAAAGCCGTTTCCGCAAAACCTCTTTTTAAAGGTCAGGAAGGCACAGTAAATGCCCTGCAAATCCAAAAGGATGGTCTGCTCGATAAACACACCACCAAAGTGCCCGCAATCCTTATCTGCGTGGCAGGTGAAGTGGTTTTTGAAAACGAAAAAGGCTTCAAACAAACCCTTTCCAACGGCGATTACGTCAACATCGAACCTATGGTAACACACTGGGTAAAGGGCCTGGAAGACAGCCAGCTCCTGCTCATCAAGTGATTTTTTTGACCAAATAAGTTAGTGAGTACTCACCTACTCAAAAAGCATACGGATCCATCAAGCATCAAACAATGAAAAAGATATTGTCCTACCTCGTGCCCGCAGTCATTTTGATCGGCATTTTTGGCGGTATTGCGCTTAAACTGAAAAAGAACAAAGCAACTGCAGAGGATCGGGTGTTTCACTACGACCCTGCGGAAGAGCCTGTTTTGACCAGAAAGGACTCATCGTCAACACCGCAAACCGAAACTGGCCAACGCCTTTTTACCGGCACTTTTGAACCCTATCGGGAAACCAAAATCAGCGCCGAAACACAGGGCAGAATCAACCGAATCACGGTGGATGCGGGCAGTATTGTAACCAAAGGACAAACCATTGTACAGTTGGATGATGCGCTTTTGAAATTGCAATTACAATCGGTGGATGTGCAAATCGAGGGCCTGACCGCTGATGTGAACCGCAATGCCAATTTGTTGAAAGCCGATGCGGTACAGGCCGTTCAGTTGGAAAAATCCGAATTGGGTTTGAAATCCGCGCAGGTACAACGTGCTACCATTCTGGAGCAAATCCACAAAAGCACCATCAAGGCGCCTTTCAACGGGATCGTGTATGCCAAATTGAACGAGGTCGGCGGATTTGCCGCACCCGGCGTTCCGCTGCTGCACATCATCGACATCGACCAATTGAAATTCACGATAAACGTACCCGAAAACGATTTGAAATATTTCAAAATCGGACAAACACATGATTTGGTTGCCGATGCTTTTCCCGATAAAAAAATCAAGGGTACGGTGACCATGATTTCCAGCAAAGCAAATGTGGGCAGCAGTTTTCCGGTGCAATTCACCGTCAAAAACTTTTCAAATCATGGGCTGCGTGCGGGGATGTTTGGAAAGATCGATTTATCCAATACAAACGACTAGGGCATGAACATCACTGAAATATCCATCAATCGGCCCTCGCTTATCATTGTATTGTTCAGCGTGTTTGCACTGCTCGGCATTATTGGTTACAAAAACCTCAGTTACGAGTTGATGCCCGATTTCAACCAGCCCGTTGTCGTTATTCGAACTGGTTACCCCGGGGCAGCACCCGATGAAGTGGAGACATCCGTTTCCCGAAAAATCGAGGATGCCTTGTCCAATTTGGAAGGCGTGGACTACCTGGTCACCAAGTCTCTGCCCAATGCGTCGGTCATCATCGCCAACCTGAATTACGGCACCGACCTCGACCAGGCCATGCAGGATGCCCAGCGGTACATTGACAACATCAGGAAGGATTTGCCCGCCGATATTTTAAGTCCTGTGATGAGCAAGGTGTCGCCCAACGACTTGCCGATCATGTCCATCAGCGCAACGAGCAATTTGCCCGCGACGGTTTTTTACCAACAAATGAAAGACGTCTATTTGCCACAAATCCAGCAGCTGAAAGGTGTGGCCGAAATCACGCTTTTGGGCGGCGAAGAGCGGGAGATACAGGTAAAAATTGATCAGGAGAAACTGAAATTCTACCGGGTTTCGATGCTGCAGGTCGTAGATGCCATCAACCGTTCAGGTTTGGACCTGCCCGCAGGCAATGTGCAAACCGCTACCGAAACCAATTCGGTGCGGCTGGTCGGCAAATTCAACACCCTCGACCAGCTGCGCGATGTGCAGGTAGCCATGCCTTTGCCCAACAGCCCCATTTACCTGAAAGACGTGGCGGAAGTGGTGGATGGCATTCGGGAAGTCACTTCGGTGAGCCGTTTCAACGGTAAAAACGGCATCGGGCTTTTACTCAAAAAACAAGGGGATGCCAATGCGGTGGACGTCTCGAAAGCGGTGCGCGGCGTTTTTGAAAAAATAGAAAAGCAAAATGCCCAACACGGCGTACAATTCGTCATTGCCGACGACAGCACCGACAACACCATTGCCGCGGTGGACAGTGTGGTGGTGGATTTGATTTTGGCGGTCATCCTCGTTTCGCTGGTCATGCTCCTGTTTTTGCGTAGTTTCCGAAATTCATTCATTGTTATCGTGGCCATTCCAACCTCCCTGATCACGGCGTTTGCGGTCATGTGGATACTCAATTACACCCTTAATCTGATGACGCTTTTGGCCATGTCGCTCATCATCGGTATCCTCGTGGACGATGCGGTGGTGGTTTTGGAAAACATCCAACGGCACCTGGACAAGGGCAAGGAAAAGCGCAAAGCCGCCTTGGACGGGCGTATGGAAATAGGATTTTCGGCATTGTCCATTACGTTGGTAGACGTGGTGGTGTTTTTGCCGATTTTGTTTTTACAGGTTTTTGTAGCGGATATGCTAAAGCAGTTTTCGGTGGTGGTCATCACGTCCACGCTGACCAGCTTGCTGGTTGGTTTTACGCTTACACCCTGGCTCGCTTCCCGTATTGGTAAAAAAGAAGACTTGCAACCGACCAATCTATTCAACCGTTTTTTGATAGGTTTTGAAAAACAATTGGACCGTTTCATCGAATGGTATGGCAAGCAGTTGCATTGGGTTTTGAATCACAAACTGATTTTTACGGGCATTGTCATCCTGCTTTTTGCCATGACCCTGGGCGTCATGCGGCAGGGCATCATTGGCAAAGAATTGATTTCCACGGGCGACCAGGGGAAGTTCCGCTTCGCTTTGGAGTTTGATAAAAATACTTCCATCCAACACAACGATGTTGTTTCAAGGGAAATTGAAAAGGTTGTTATGGCGCAAGCCGAGGTAAAAACCTTGTTCAGCAACGTGGGCGGTCCAAGTACGGGCATCGGTAGTTTGGGTGTGGGTGTGCCGTACAAAACCGAATTTACCGTTCAGTTGAAAGACAAAAAGGCGCTCCAAAATTTACGTACGGAAGACTTCATGCTGCGCCTTCGGCAGGATTTGCAGAAACAATATCCCGACATACGTTTTTCCATGGCGGCATTGGGCCTGGTGCCCCGTTCTGCGCCTGTGGAAATGACGTTGAGCGGCAGCGATTTGAACCAGGTCATGCAAACAGGCAAGATGCTCAAAGACGTGGTGCAGCGCATCCCCGGCGCCGACAACGTGCAATTGTCGGTGGAAGAAGGCAGTCCCGAATACCAGGTTTTGCCCGACAAAGACCGCATGCAAAGGCTTGGTTTGAACACCGCCTACACGGGACAAAACTTGCGCATCGCTTTCACGGGAAACGACGATGCCAGTCTCACGGAAGACGGAACAGAGTACCCCATCCGGATATGGCTGGCCGATTTCGACCGCCGAAATTTCGACAACGTAAGCCGCCTGAACATCCTCAATCCTGCTGGAATACCCGTGCAGGTGGCGCAATTTGCACAGGTGGTCAAAGACCGCACGCCTTCACTTTTGGAGCGCAAAGACCGCCAGCCAGCCGTCACACTCACCGCTGATGCCCTGGGAAGGCCGTCAGGAACTGTAGCCGACGAGGTGGTGGCGTATTTAAAAAAGAATCCCCTCCCGGAAGGTATGAGCCTCACCTGGGGCAGCGACATCAAGCGGCAGAACGATAGTTTCGGGGCATTGGGGAGTGTACTGGCGATCTCCTTTTTGCTGATTTACCTGATCATGGTCGCCTTGTACGACAGTTTTGTGTATCCTTTTGTTGCCCTGTTTTCAATACCCGTGGCGGCGATCGGGGCGTTTTTAGCCCTGAATTTATCCCTGAACAATTTGAGTTTGTTCGCCCTGTTGGGCTTGATCATGCTCATGGGCCTGGTAACGAAAAACGCCATATTGATCGTGGACTTTACCAACCAGCTCAAAGCCGAAGGGATGTATTATCGGGAGGCGTTGATACAGGCCGGCAAAGAACGGTTGCGCCCGATACTGATGACAACACTTGCCATGGCCATCGGTATGTTGCCGATAGCCATGGCAAGCGGTACGGCCAGCGAATGGAAAAACGGATTGGCCTGGGTCATCATTGGCGGCTTGCTTTCCTCCCTGATACTGACCGTGTTCCTTGTACCCATGGTGTATTATGTGGTGGATAAATTAAAGGAGAAGTTTGGGCAGAAAAAGTGAAGGTCTGGATCAGGTTTTTAGATCCACCACCATTTGCCCCAGGTCTTCAGTCTGAATTTTCCAGGCGTCGATCGGGCACCTCTACGTCCGCTGTACCACCAACTTGACTACGCCAAGGCGTCCTTCTTTTGACAGAATATGTACCATAAATACCCCGGGTGTGGCCGGTGCCTGAAAAAAGTAAGTCGCCGTGTCCAGCCTGGTTTCAAAATGTTGACTTTGTACCAGTTTGCCTGACATATCATGGATTTGCACCGCAACGGCGCCGGAAACAGCAGATTCCATAGTCAACATCAGTTCACCACCAACGGTGCCTGGGTTGGGTGAAATCAACATGTTGATGTCAGAAAATGGATGGGTTTCGTGTGTTGAGATAACCGTATCGATGTCTACAGGAAATTTGTCAAAACAAAGCATGCCTACCCCATTCAGATTTTTAACAAAAGGTGTGGCGGTTATTGGGTGGCCTGTATAGCTGATGCTGGTTAAACCTTCTGCCGTTCCAGACAATTGAAGCACCAACTGGTTGCCCGAAACACTGCCACCGATCACGGAGTCAGGCGTTCCTTCAAGGATAAAATCATCCTCTGAACCGTCTTCCCAAAGCAACTCGTCCGTGGTATTTTTCATGGTCAACACGAGGGTTGTGCTGTCTTTAAACTTTAGGGCAGCCATGGGGTGTGGGGCTTCCACGTTAGTCGTGTCGGTTGAGTCGTATAAGTCTATTGCCATAAGGTTGTACATACGATCACCCAGGGTTTCATATCCCCCAAAGTATGGATAATGGCAGCCGTCGTGTTCCACGGCGGTGGTTGACATGATGCCCAAATCAGGAATTTCCAGGGCCAATTGGCGTTGGGTTTCCATGATGACCATGTTGTACGGGAGTATGGCGCCCCAGGCTTCGAAACACAAGGGGCGGATTTGAAACAACCATGTTTTTTCCGGGCTGAAATCCTGCATCCACGCCTGGTGCAGCAAAGAAAATCTGCTTTTGTATTGAGCCGCATTGGGATTGAGCCAACCATCTGTTTCTCCCTGAAACCAAAATACCGCCCTGATTTTTTGGGCCAAACCAGCTTCCTCCACCCGGAGCAACAACCGTTCGTAATTGCCGGCATTGGGCAAAAAGAAGGTCATCGCCTGTCCGCTGTGACCACCATTCAGGATGGCAACCGGCACCTGCTGATGGTCGATGATTTGCCGGGCCAAACGAAGCCCCCATTGCCCTGTGTTGCCCTCCGTACCGGGTCCGCCATCGCCATTACCCACATACCACGCTTTCCGGTGTCCTTCCTCATTACCGTAACCATATACCCGTACAAAGGGCGACTGGTTGATGGGATTGGAAGGAGTAGACGACGTAGATACCGCGTTGGATTGGCCCTGAATGACGTAGGCATCGCCTGCCACCACGTTTTTTGCCAACTGCTCTAAAGTTTCTTCACCGTTAGAATCGACGCCGAAAAGTTCGAAACTGTAGTCCGCCAATTCGGCCAAAATGGGATAAGAAAAATTAAAGGCGGTAGAATCGCCGGTATACACCAATGAAACATCCGGCAACTGGGATTGTAGCACATCGTTGCGGTATACCTTCAGTTTCATCGCTGTGTATGGCATGTCGGGATTTTTTACAAAACCCTCGATTTGCACGGTGGCCATGTTGTTGCTCAGGTCGCGGGGGTATAGTTGCAAATTCAAGGGGAATTTGGTGAGTACAGCCAAGTTGCCCAGGGTGGCCCTGTGGACAAGCAGGATATCGGTGCCCGCACCCCAATAATTTCGCTGTCCGCAAAAAGCGAATTCGTTGCCATCCGAAGACAGGGAAAGGATACGGTTTGCCCCGGCTGCAAATCCGTTCGAGGCATACTGTTCACTTTTTTGGGTGTCCCACGATTCGTTTAAATGCAACACCCACGCTGTACTGACGCCTACATAACCACCTCTGGTACCGGCAATCAGTACCCCTGAGTTTAATGCTTGCAGGTCGTTGCCACTGTCGTTGTATTCCGTGCCGAACGTTTTGGTGCGGATGGTATCGCCGCTTTGCAGGTCAATTTCCGCAACAAACAAATCCTGTAATTGCACGGCATTGTTGTAAAGCGTTCCCGTTACCAGCAGGTTGCCATTGTCAGCCTGTTGCAGTGCATTCCCGACGTTTTGTGCGCCATTAATGTTCTGCTCGAGGCTAAAACGATTTGCCCAAAGGAAATTCCCTGAAGCATCCATCCGCATGTTCAGCACAAAGGATGGCTGGTTAAAATTGAAAGCCGTGCCTGTAATGGCGAAGCCGCCGTCTGAGGTTTGGACAATATCCCTGGCCTGATCGAAATAGAGGTTGTTGTAGTACTTTGTCCACGACACGTCCAGATTTTGGTCCAACTTGAAAATATGGACCGCATGTCCAACCAATCCCCCCACACTGGTGTAGCCTGAAATGGCCACTCCACCGTCGGAGGTAGCGATCATAGCTGTACCAAATACATCTTTGTTGGGGTCGCCCAGCACGCTGTTGGAAAGAAGTTGGCCCGCATCATCGGTTTTGATCACGATGATTTTGGGCGTGGGATCGTCGGTGACACAACCTTCACAGGTACCTACGGCAATCAAATCCCCGTTGGCGGTTTCGATGCAACTTTCGATGGTCGTTTTGGTGCCGAATAAAAAAGTTTGGGTCCAGAGGCTGTCCCCAAAGCGGTTTACTTTCATAAAGAACGCCTGGTTCCCGTTCCAGGGTCCGGCAAGAAGGTAATCGCCGTCGTTGGTTCGTAAGAGGTGTTCAGCTGATTCGTGGAGGTTGGGATCGCCCGGTCCAAAATGTTTTTGCCATTCCTGGATGGGCATTGGATTTTGAGCCAATAAAGCAGTCACTGTAAGCAATGCCAGAAAGGTTAGGTGCTTTTTCATATCCGACTGTTAAGGGTAGAATTCGGTGTATGATTTCAAAGATAACCCATTGCCGTTAAAAACCCGCAGGAACCGCACCCTCGTCACCATACAATAAACCCGATCCTTACTTCTTCGGCGTCTGACTTGGCCTAACCTCAATCTTACTCGGCAACGTCCGTGGGTTCATGTGCAGCAGGTCCACCACCATTTGACCCAGGTCTTCCGGCTGGATTTTCCAGGCATCGGCGGCATTAGGTTCGTGGTTGTTGAAATGTGAAGCCACCGAACCCGGCATGATGGTCGAACATTTGATGCCTGCATCCCGGACGTCGAGCATGACGGCCTGCGTGAAACCCACCAGTCCAAATTTGCTGGCATTGTAGGCTGAGGCTGTTGGGAAAAAATTGGTACCTGCCAGACTGGAGATGCTGATGAAATAACCTTTGGACGCCGTAAGTGCATCCAGCGCAGCTTTGAAGCTGTAAAACACGCCGGTGAGGTTGGTATCCAGCGTTTCGTGCCATTGTTCCGGGGTCATTTCCGTGATGGGTGCAAAATGGCCCACACCTGCATTGGCAACGAGTACATCGAGACGACCAAATGCTTCGATGGTTTTGGCAACTGCATTTTTCTGTGCATCAAAATCGCGCACATCGGATGCGATGCCAATCACTTTGCCTGGGCCGATTTTAGACAGCTCCTGCGCGGCAGCGTCCGCATCTTTTTGGTTGCGGCTGGTGATGGCCACGTTTACACCTTCTTTAAGCAAGCTTGCGGCGATGCCGTAGCCAATGCCTTTGCTGCCCCCGGTGACGAGGGCTGTTTTTCCATTTAGATTTTCCATAGAATAAAAACGTGGAGGCAGGGAAATGGTTCACCATTACAACTTATTTTACGATCCAATTAAAATCAAAATCATGAACATCAAAAATGGCCTTTTGCTGTTAACCTCATTGCTTGCTCTTGGCATCGCCACGATGGCTTTTAACCACAAAAAAGCGGAAAAGGATATTTACCAGATCAGGGTTTACCACATGAAATCCAATGAGCAGGTTGCCATGGTTGACCATTTTTTAAAAAATGCCTACCTGCCTGCAATGCACCGGTTGGGTGTTTCCAGCATTGGTGTTTTTAAAA
>JADLBE010000440.1 GCA_020847915.1 Saprospiraceae bacterium
CTATCTCCTCCAACAGTGGATAACCATTGCACACTAGGCTTAAAACCATTGGCGAGGCCAAATATTGCAAAACTGCCGAATACCGATTTCGAGGAGATAGCGCTCCTAGCGGAGCGCCGGGCGTGTCGCTGGTTGAATGCTACACAGATACTCCCCCTAAAGGGGAAGGACAGTGCGTATAACCTTGTAAACAGTTCTTTATCAATAATTTAACGTGCAAGAGAAATCCTATTCTGTCTCTTTAAAAGCATTATTTGAGAAAGCAAAACATCCCGAACACTCATTATGTCTTTTGCCATTGTATTATGCACTTGAGTCACCCCAAAAATTCGGGATGACTCATGTTAAAAGTGGAGAATACCGGAGTCGAACCGGTGACCTTCCCGACATCCCTTGTCGGGACGCTCCAGCCAACTGACCTTAAACAAAAAAAGGATCACACGTTTCCGTGCAATCCTTTAAAAGTGGAGAATACCGGAGTCGAACCGGTGACCTCTTGCATGCCATGCAAGCGCTCTAGCCAGCTGAGCTAATCCCCCTTTTTGCTTTAGCGGCTGCAAAGATAACACCGCCGCTTTTGTATTTCCAAAGGTTGCGGAAAAAAAATTAATGGATTAAAACCAACATAGTGAACAAACTGCCCAATTAAGTATAGCGCCCTGGAGCTTATTTTCGGCGTTTCGTTTTACAAGGAAGACCCAACCGCCAAAGGCGCTGCATCCATCGTACCGGTAGCCTTTCCCATGCTCGCAGGCGCCGGCACCTTTACTACGCTGGTCAGCATGAAATCGCAATACGAAGAAATGAGCATTGTTGCAGCCATTTTGATGAATGCGGGCGTCATATACCTTGTGTTGTCTTCGCTGGGATGGCTCGACAAAAAAATGACACCCTCTGCGTTTGTGGTTTTGCGCAAAGTATTTGGCATTATCGTGCTGGCCATCGGTATCCAGATGTTGTACACACACCTGCTGCATGTCACCATGCTTCCTGAAGCAGTGGCCATGCCCTAAATTATGAACACCAAAACGATTTGCCATGACAGGACCCAACCCAAACACCACCCATCCACTCCCCCACTACGACCGACTCGTTTTCCTCAAAAACATCGTTAAAAATCCCAACATCGTAGTGGGCGATTACACCTATTACGACGATTTTGAAAATCCGGAAAATTTTGAAAAAAACGTCCGCTACCTGTTCGATTTCACCGGCGACAAACTGATCATCGGCAAATTTTGCATGATCGCCTCCGGCGTCACTTTCATCATGAATGGCGCCAACCACCTCACCGATGCCCTAAGCACTTACCCCTTCGCCATCTTCGGCAACGGCTGGGAACATGCCATGGAAGGCAAAACCTACCCGTTCAAAGGCAATACCGTGGTGGGCAACGACGTGTGGATCGGCTACAACGCCGTCATCATGCCCGGCGTAACCATCGGCGACGGCGCCATCATCGGATCATGCTCGGTGGTCACCAAAGACGTGCCTCCCTACGCCATCGTGGGTGGCAACCCGGCACAGGTGCTGCGCAAACGGTTTTCGGACGAGCAGATTGAAAAGTTGCTTGAAATGAAATGGTGGGACAAAACGGCGGCGGAGATCACCAGTATGTTGTCATTTCTTGTTGGGAAGGAAACGTTTTGAATGACGAAATACGAAATTTGATTTTTGAAATTTGAATTTAAAGGGTCCTCACTCCGCCATTTGTCTGAATCAGGATTCAGACAAATGGCGGAATGTGGGCCCTTAAATTCTAAAATCATATTTCAAATTTCGTATCTCGTCATTCAAAACACTTCGGACTTCGGACTTCGGACTTATTTTTGCCCCATGTTAAGCTACAACCCCAAGGATTGGTTTTCCTTCCTGTTCTATTACGGTCGGTCCGACACGGTCCGCAAACTGCTTCCCCTGCTCATCGTCATGGCCCTGTATTCGTGGCTGATTGCATGGCTCGAAATTGAAGTATGGAAACTTAGCGAGGGCAGCCATGTGCGCCATACCTCCATCATGCATACCATGCTGGGTTTTGTCATTTCTTTCCTGCTGGTTTTCCGCACCAACACGGCTTACGAACGCTGGTGGGAAGGCCGCAAACTCTGGGGCGCCCTGGTGAACAACAGCCGCAACCTGGCCATGAAAATCGCCTCGATGCTGCCCCCCGACAACCCACACCGCATCTTTTTTCGCAAGGTCATTCCCGCCTATGCCGTCGCTTTGAAAAACCATTTGCGCAGCGAAGAAACCGCCATTGCCCTTTTTGATGGTCTTGGTGATGATGTGCAACACGAACTCGACGTTAAAAAACACGTGCCCAACCAGGTGGCCTCACTCATGTTCCGCCATGTGCGGGAAATGCAAAGAAGCGGCGCCATCACCGGCGAACAATTGTTGTTCATCAACAACGAACTGATGTCGTTCACCGACATCTGCGGCGCCTGCGAACGCATCAAAAACACACCCATTCCTTATTCGTACAGCGTATTTATCAAAAAATTCATTTTTGTGTACGTGGTCACGCTTCCTTTCGGCTTCGTCTTCACCCTGGGCTATTACGTGATTCCCATCGTGACGTTCATTTTTTACGTGCTCGCCAGCCTCGAACTCATCGCCGAGGAAATTGAAGAACCCTTCGGCGGCGATGAAAACGACCTGCCGTTGGAAAAAATGGCGCACAACATTCGGGTGCACATCCACGAAATTATTTAACCCGGAAAATGTTGCCCGTATCCGTTGAGAAATAAATGTACCCATCAGGCGATTGTTTGATGCACCTGACACGGCCCACACCGGGGAAATACTTCTCCTGTTTGACGACTTTTTGTCCCTCCAGCATCACAAAATGCAGGTACTGAAAACTCAGGGAGCCTACCAGCAAACCACCTTTCCAGTCTGGATAGCGGTCGCTGCTCACGTATTCCTGTCCACACGGCCCTATGCTGGGGCGCCAGTAAATCACCGGTTGTTCCATACCAGCTTTGGCCGTGTCGGCAGAAATTACGGCGCCGCTGTAATCAATGCCGTACGTGATTTTCGGCCAGCCATAGTTGAGTCCTTTGCGCACGATGTTGAGCTCGTCGCCGCCTTTGGGGCCGTGTTCGGTTTCCCACATGTCGCCTGTGGCTGGATGGATGATGAGACCCTGTGGATTGCGGTGACCGTAACTCCAAATGCTGGGCATAGCGCCTGGCGTATTTACAAAGGGGTTGTCGGACGGCACGGTGCCATCGTCGCGCAAGCGGTGTATTTTACCGCAGTGGTTGGTGAGCATTTGGGCGTTGTCCCAGTCGCCCCGGTCGCCGATGCTGAAAAACATGAAGTTATCTTTGTCAAAAGCGATGCGGCACCCGTAGTGGTGTGCTTTCTGACTGTCGGGTGTACCTTTAAACAATTGCTGCTGGTCGACCAGTTTATTGCCCTGCAGGCGTGCACGCATGATGGCCGTATTGCCTTTCGAGTCACCTTCGCTGGACGGTGCGGAATAAGAAAAATAGATCCATCCGTTTTGGGCATACTGTGGGTGCAGTTTTACATCGAGCAAACCACCTTGTCCTTCCACCCTGATGGGCAACAAACCGGTGATGGTATCGGTTTTGCCGGCCTTGTGGCGCAGCAATACACCGCCGCGCAGGGTTATAAGCATGCTGCCATCGGGCAGGAACTCCAGTCCCCACGGTGCATCTTCCAAACCGCGAAGTACGGTATCGAGTTTGAAAGTGGCATCGCCCTCAGGCGTAGGTTTTTGTTTGGTGGTTTGTGGCCCTTTGCATGAAAAAGCAAAAGCGGCAATCAATATCAAGACAAAAAAGGGGAGTAAACGGTTCATAACTGTTGAAAGTTGGGTTTGGCAGCCAACCATATGCGTAAAGGTACGGCAATACACCTAGAGCTTGTTCGGATTTCGGTTTTGAGGCGAGCATGAGCAAATCTTGTTTTAAAGAAGGCAAAATTTGCAGCTGTAGCCGGGCGCCTACAGCGAAAATTTTAACGCACTTTAAAATAAAATTTGCCGTGCGTAGCCCAAAATCCGAAATCCGAACAAGCTCTTAGCCCATTCCAGCGGTTATTTTCTTTTTCACAACCTTTCCTTTTGGGGGTAAAAAAACAGGTGTATATGTGGCGCCAGCGCCACATATACACCTGTTTTTTTACCCCCAAAAGAAAGGTTTAAAGCTTCGCCTTCAACGCCTTCGCCTTGGCGGCAAACGGATGTCCCGGTGTGTTTTCTATCTCAGCCAACACACGGTAAAGTTCCGATTGCCGGGCGGGCATCCTGTTCAGCAGGGTGAGTACGAGGGCCCATTCGGCGCGTTGCGACACGGTGCGGTCCGACACCCGGGCCAGTTCCCGGAAATACTTTGCGGCTTCGTCGTAATTGCGGTTTTTGTACAAGGCATGGGCCATCATTTCTTTGCCTTTCACATCGTTGGGCTGGAGTTTGAGGGCAGGTTTGAGGGTGGTTATGACGTCGGAATAATCACCGGAGCTGTAATTTTTCGTGGCCTGATCCCAGATGGACGTTTCCAGTCCGGAGCCTTTGCTGCTGCTGCTGTTTTGCACTTGAAAATCGCTGTCCTGGTAATACGTTTGGGAAAGTTGGCGGTAATCCACCGTGCCCCGGGCAGCTGTGGAGGGGCCGAGAGCATCTTCCAGCGGATCGCGGTCTTTTTGAATGGAGGGGTCGGTGGGGCGCACCGGGGCATCAACTTTGGGTGGTGCGGGTTCAGTGGCGGCTATGGTTTGATCGTCGTCGTCGTCAACACTTTGCGTTGGTGCTGTTCTTGAATTAAGGTTGGGTTTGGGTTTGGCCGGACGAACGCTGGAGGAAGGTTTTTTGACCTCGGGTGTTTCCACTTTGGTGATGGGAAGTTCGTCGGTTGCGATGTTTTCCCTTCCAAAAAACCACCAGGCGCCGAAAGCCAGGGCGATGGCTGCGGCGATGCCCATACGCCAGGGGTTGATGCTGCGTGTACGGGCCACAGGCTGGGCCGATGGCATGGCGGAAGGCATGGCCTGGTAACCGCTTTCCCAAATTTTCATTTTGGCCAGCAGGTCCTGTTCAACAATCAGTTCGAGTGCACGGCGTTCCTGGCGGTGTTCCTGTACGAGACCGGCGAGTTCAGCGTCGTTGGCCAATATGCGTTCGAAGGCGATGCGTTCCTCGATGTTGAGGTCGCCGCGCAGGTAATTTTCTATGGTATCGAACAAACGTGGATCCTGGCGCATGGCCTTGGTGATTTAATGGTGAGGATTAAATGTTCATCGTTTCCAGTAAGGATTTTTCTCCAAAATTTCCCTCAGTTTCATGCGGCATCGGTAGGCTTCTTTTTTGGCCACATCGGCGCCGCTGTAACCCATGGTTGACGCTATTTCTTCCATCGAGTACTCCAATTGGTAGAGGCGCAGCAATCCTTTGCAACGTTCTCCGATCTGTGTGAGCGCCTCGGCCAGCAGGGTGCGTTCTTCACCGCGCAGGGCATCGGCCTCCGGACTTTCCACCGTTCCGTCGTAATGATGCTCTTCCAGGTTACCGTAGCGTCCTTTTTGTCGCCTGAGCGTAAGCCAATGCCATTTGGCGATGGCTACGAAATAGGTCGAAAGGGCACTTCGTCCTTCGTACCGGCCTTCCCGCAGGTTGCGGTCGAACAATACGAGGGTGTCCTGAAACACATCGCGGGCGTCGTCGAAAGCGCCGCCGTGGTCGAGCACGTGACGAATCACGGTTTCCCGCAAACCCGGGCGCAGGTACAACTGTCGCAGGGCTTCTTCTCGTGCAGCGCCGCCGTTTTGAATGGCTGCGATGAGTACGTCGTCTTTCCAGGTGGTCTTGTCTGTCATATTGGTGTACGCGAAGGTCGAAAGGTAACCTCGGAAAAAAAATTTAAAAAAAATGAAATAGCGTGGTTACCTCTTGCCACGCGTCAACATTAAGATGGAAACACATTCGAATCAAGCAACGCAAAAATTGTTCGCACCATGAAAAAGCTCATTCTGTTTGCTACCCTTCTTTTTGTCGGTAACATCGTTAACGCACAAATCAGTGGTGTTGGTTTCCGTCCGGCCCTCACCTTATCGAAATACAAACTTACCAGCGATTACAACGACATCTACGATGCCACCCTCCTACCCGGTGGAAGTGTTGCAGGTTTTGTTGAAATCAACCTGGGCAACCGTTTCACCATCCAGCCCGAACTTGCCTACACCCAACGCGGCGTACACATGGTAAGCGAAAGCGCAATTTTCTGGGAAGGTCCGGAATTTGGTTACGAGCCCTACGAAAAAGTTGTTGAATACCGCTTCCGTGAAACACTCAACTACATTGATGTTCCCGTCATGGTGGAAAAAAACTTCGGCGGCGGCGTCTTCGGCGGTTACATCGCAGCCGGCCCTGCCTTTTCCTTCGGAATCAAAGGCAAAGGAAAAGAAGAAATCCTCATCGAGTTCCCCGCCAGCGAAGATAAGTTTGAAGTAGACCACCGCACCGAGCGCAGCGAATACGAAATCGAAATGGGCAAAGGCCGTTACGACATGTACAAAGGTTTCGATTTTAGCCTCAACCTCGGCGCCGGCTTGCTCTTCCTGCTCGAAAACGGCGAAATCGGTCTCGACCTCCGCTACACCCACGGTACCCGCGGCCTCGACGTCAACGGACTCAAAAACCGCAACTTCACCGTAGGCGTATCCTACATGCACTACATCGGAGGGTAACATAGTCCGAAGTCCGAAGTGCGAAGTCCGAAGTAGTTCGGGAGTTCGCCTGCGGTAAAATTCAGGGTTAAAAGATTGGTTTTCAGTTATCTCATCCTGAAATAAAAATCCCGCAAATCTTTAAATCCTGTAAATCCTGATTATGCATTGTCCAAATTGCAGTTATCCAGCCCAAACAGGTGTTGAGCGTTGCGGCCGATGCAACTACAAAATGCCGGCCGGCAAACAACCTCTGGCCCAGGCAGCTCCGCACAGCCGCATCCCGTGCCGCAACTGTCAGCACGAAAACCTCACCGATGCAGCCCGTTGCGAACAATGCAACGTAAAATTCCAGGCCGCGGTGAATCCCGCTCCCGCGCCGGTTTTGTACAACCAACCTTTCACCATCAACCGCTACGCTTACGGTCATGAACAATAAAGGCTTCAATCCGCTCTTCGTATCGGCCCTGGATATTCTTACCGGCGCTTTGGGGGTGTTTATTGTGCTCAATTTTCTGCGCACCAACAACCCTCCCCCCACGCCCATCCAGCCGCCCGCTTTGGCTCAAAACGGCACTCCTGCCGACAAAGCCACCACCAATGCCCGCGAAGGCAAAGGCGACTACCGATACACCCGCCCCCCGGCCCCCAAACCCCAACCTTCCAATCCTACGCCTTCTAATCCTAATCCACAAACGGGCTCCACGCAAACGCCTGCTCAAAACACGCCCGCAACTACCCCGCCTCCGGTTACTAATCCTAATCCCGTTACCCCCCAACCCCAAAGCGCACCCCAGGACCCCGTTGCCGTGGATCTCATGCGCTCCACCCAGGGCGTGGTAGTTTTGCTGCTTCAGCAGTTTGGACAAGCCAAAAACTCGGTGGAGTTCATGATCCGGCAAGGCAACAGAACCTGGAAACCAACCCGCGCAAGCAAGTATCAGGACAATGTTTTTGCCTACAACAAAGCCCTGAACTACTACTATCAAACCGAACTTCAACCCGGCACCTACGAAGTGCTTGTGCGCACCAAACGTGGTTCGAAAAGTTCGGGCAACCAAAACTTTGCCCTCTACGGCAAACTCGCCGGAGGTGGCAAGTCGCAATCCTACAGCTTCGGCAACTTCGGTTTCGGCGGCAGCAGCGGCAGCGATTGGGTGAGCGCAGGTACGTTCCGCGTAAGCGCCTCCACCCTCGATTACGGCAGCCGTTTGCCCAAAGCCGCCGCCGCTTCAGCACCCGAAAACAACACACCGGCACCCTCCGAAAACAAACCAACCAAAGAAACGCCGCAAAAAGGCCGCACCGGCAAATGGGGGAAATAGGTATTCATGGAGGTTGGGCTTTAGCCCGACACCGGTCGGCGGGATTTATCCCGCCAAACAATCCTAAAATCCGTGCCGTATCGAGCGGAGCGAGACACCTCACTTAAAGTGTGTCTGAAAAATGCTCAACAGCTTTCAGTTTTTATCCTTTTTCAAACCAAAAGCGCATTTTTTCAAAAAACAGATTTGTTGAAAAAATGCCTTCCTAAACATACCACACGCCATGTTGCACCAAAAAAATATGCAAATCGTCGCCGGTCTCGGCATCGCTTTCGTCATCGCCGCTGTGATGGCCATCGGTTACCAAACATCGCCCAAAGGTTCGGGACTCGAAACCTTGTTCTTCGCCCTTGGCGGACAACTGCCCACAGGCCTCATTCAGGCCGCCACTTTCGCTGCGTTTTTCATTTGTATCTTCGGTATCCAGTCGCTTTGGAAAAGAATCCGTTACGAAGAAAGCGTGTTCCAGGCCAAACTGCTGCCCGAAACCGAACAGTTTGTGCTCTATCCTGAAGATGTGAACGAGATTAAACTGAACACCATCGCCATGGAAAAACACCTGGGCCCACGCCTGCTTACCGACCTGATCAAACAGGCCACCACCAAGTTCCGCGCCGAAAGCTCCACCGCCGAAACCTTGTCGATGGTGGAAACCGTAAGCGACATGCAGCGCAAATCCATGGAAAAAGAATTCTGGCTCATCGGTGTATGCCAAACGCTCATTCCTGCTTTCGGCTTCCTCGGCACCGTTTGGGGTATGGCCGCAGCCATCCTGAGCATGGACGATACCGCGCCGCTCGCCGCCGCAGCCACATCCGGTACAGCGCCCGTGGTTGCCGCCGGTCCCAACATATCCGCCCTCATCGATTCCATGGGTACCGCCTTTTTCACCACCATCCTGTCGATCGTACTTGGTATCGTGGTGACGGTGATGATGAAACAACTCGAATCCCACGTGGAAGACATGCACACCAACATGAAACGGTACGTGGTGGAAAATTTGGTGAACAGGATTCACAGATAAGTAGCGTTTTCGGATCCACGTTATGGTACACGGATGACACGGATCTTCGAACACGGATAAAAAACAGATTTTAAGGGGTATGTCGGCTTCGCCGACATACCCCTTTCTTTTTTTAAAATCCGTTTTTTATCCGTGTTCGCAGATCCGTGTCATCCGTGTACCA
>JADLBE010000441.1 GCA_020847915.1 Saprospiraceae bacterium
CGCCGACAAACTTATGGTGCAGTACCAGGATTGGAAAAAGGAACTTTCCACGGTGTATTCCGAGTGGGAAAAGGCAGTTGAAAAACTGGGGTAACATGACCACCGCAGACCTCATCAGCGGCGCCGGTGTCGCACTCATCCTTGCAGCTTTTGCTTTGTCGACGTTGAAAAAACTCGACACCAACAGCAGCCCGTACTTTGTACTCAACATGTTGGGCGGCGCTTTGGCTTGTGTTGGCGCATGGCTTGTAGGTTCCATACCTTTTGTGGTTATGGAACTGGTGTGGACCCTGGTGGCCATTTTCGGACTGATTAAACTAAAAACTGTTTCGTCATGAGCGATCCTGCGCCCGACCTCCGCATGAAAATCATCGCCTTTGCAGGCGTTGCGGTGTTTTTCGTTTTGACCTGGCTTTACGTGCGCGAATTCCCCGTTTTTTCCAACACCGTAGGCATCAACAAAATGGTTTTTACGGCCCTGTTGGCAGGCCTTGCGGTAGCTGGTGGCATTTTCCTGTTGTTGCGCAAAAGACTAACACCTGTTGAAAAACACATGCCTGAATTTTTCATGCTGTTTTTTTTCATACCCATGTTATCCCCGCTGGTTTTTAGTCTTTTGAACCGCGCAGGCGGCAACAAATTGAAACAAAGCTTCGAATTTGTTGCGGAAACGCCTTACCTCGCCTCTGCCGGCGGTATTCTGAAAGGTGAAAAAATCAAACCCACCGGCTGGCACCTGTACGTACGGGAAAACCAAAAAGTACTTCATTTTAAATACAAAACTCAGGCATATTACCCGATCACCAAACCAGGAGAAGCCGTACTGCTGCCCATGCAGGAAGGTTTGCTGGGGTACAGGGTCATGTTGCTGCGCTGATTTTATCTAAACCAACACATGAAAACTACCATTTCTGTTCTGTTCCTTCTTTTCACCTTTCTTACAGCCGGCGCACAAGACGCACCCTTCGTTCCCGAAGAACTCATCGTCACGGCCAACAGCCTGAACCTCCGCGAAGAACCCAACATCAATTCGAAAAAACTTGCTTCCATCCCGCGCGGCGCCAAAATGCAATTTTTGGAAGCCCATGACAACGGCGCTTTTGTACAAACCGACACCCTAGATGCCGAAAGCCCCTGGGCGCCGTGGTACAAGGTGCGTTACCAGAAACAAACGGGATACGTTTTCGGCGCGCATGTGTCGGGTCGTTTCAACCTGTATATGGAAGGCGACTACATGGAATCCATGCCGGTGGGGCTGCATTGGTACGGTGTGTACATGCGTGACTCTTTTGCCGACGAAACGCGCAAAATTGAAGTCAAAGTTGTGGACGAATACAACGAAATGTACGGCGCTGTTTCCAAATTTCTGCGTACCAACCAACCCGATGTCGCCAAATTCCTGATTGCAACAGCTGAACCTCTGAAAACGGGATTCTCCGGTCCGACGGGTGTTTTCGACGTCAACGAATATTCCGGCAGTAAGACCATGTTTCCCGGAGCCACTGTGGTGCTTCACCGTGGCTACGATGCCAAAAATACAGCCGATACACTCACCACGCCTGCTTATGTTGTTTCGGCACTCGGATGTGTGGATCTGCGCGACAACGTGACTTTGTTCGAAAATTACCGTTTGTTGCTTTTTGATTATACCGATGCAAACACCCCTGTACAGCAGGACATTACGCCCTGGTTCAAAACAGCTTTCATCGAGCTTTACCCGACCATTTCGCTGTTTTGGCAGGGCGACCTCGACCAGGACGGCAAACCCGACGCCGTGTTCGAGGATTGTCCACAAGAAGGAGGCTGCCGAATCTCCCTTTTACTTTCCTCCGAAGCCAAAGGAAAGGACCGGTTGAAAAAGGTATGTGAGTCGTATTTTTCTTTTCATTGAAAATGATGTTGCAAGTTGCAAGTAGCAAGTAGCAAGTTAGATCTGTTTAAATCTGTGTTCGAAGATCTGTGTCATCTGTGTACCATTACACTACGTAGAGCAATGGCACACGGATGACACAGATGCAAGCAACACGGATAAAAAACGGATTTTTTTGTTCAGCGCTACCGATACCTTTAAACTTTAAACATTAAACTTTAAACTTTCATGCGCATCGACTCCCTGCTCGTCAAAGACCCACACGAGAACCGCACTACCCCGCCACACATCATGCCCATTTACGCCACCTCGTCGTTTTCCTTTGAAAGCATCGAGCAGGCCATCCACATGTTCAGCAACATCGAAAGCGGGCATACGTACAGCCGGTACGCCAATCCGACAGTTGACAGTGTGGCGCAAAAAATCGCGCAGTTGGAGTCGTACGGACTGGACATGGAAGCCACCGCGGTGATGACCTCCAGCGGCATGTCGGCCATTTCCACATTACTCATGGGTTTGTTAAAAAGTGGCGACAAGGTCCTCACCCAGGGCAACCTCTACGGCGGCACCACGGAGTTGTTGAAAGGACTGTTCAGCCAGTTCGGCATCGAAACGGTGTTTACGTCGCTTGCCGACCCGTCCGTGGTGGAAACCCTGCTGAAAAACGACCCGGCCATCAAACTCGTGTACCTCGAAACGCCTGCCAACCCTACCCTCGCCTGCGTCGACATCGAGGCCATCAGCACGGCGGCCCACCGACACAATGTTTGGGTGGCCATCGACAATACCTTTTGCACGCCTTTGCTGCAACAACCATTCGCCTTCGGCGCCGATTTCATCGTGCACTCCACCACCAAATACCTCAACGGACACGGCAACAGCATCGCAGGCGTGGTGCTCGGGCGCGACCGCGACCTCATGCGCACCCGTGTGTGGCGCGCCATGAAACTGGCCGGTACCAACTGCTCCCCATTCGAAGCCTGGCTCACCAGCAACGGCATGAAAACCCTCGCCCTGCGTATGCGCCAGCACAGCGAAAACGCCCTCGCACTCGCCCAATGGCTTGAAAAACACCCGTCTGTGGCGCGCGTGAACTATCCCGGTCTTACGAGCCATCCCGACCACGCCCTCGCCAAAAAACAAATGCGGCAGTTCGGCGGCATGATGAGTTTTGAACTCAAAGGCGGCTTCGACGCCGGTTTGGCCTGCATGAAAAAGATTCAGTTCTGCAGTTTCGCCCCTACCCTCGGCGATGTGGATACACTCATCCTGCACCCGGCCTCTAGTTCACACCTGCACGTGGCCCGCGACGTACGCGAAGCCAACGGCATCACGGATGGATTGATCCGGGTATCGGTGGGGATTGAAGACGTGCGGGATATCATAGGGGATCTTTCGCAGGCAATGGAATGATTGACGAAATACGAGATTTGAAATTTGAAATTTGATTTTGGTGCCAGCCCCAAATTGCCCACGCATGACAAAACCTGACATTCAGTTGTGGTTTGACCTTTAAGTATTTATCTTTAAGGGCCATTTAAACCAAAGAAACGTTTGTCATGCCTAACCGTTTTGTATTGCTCCTATTGATGGTCGCAATGGTTGTTCAAAACCTACATGCCCAGCAAGAGGTCGCCATCCCTCAAGACAAAAGCGTCACCTATGTAGGATTTGGCCTTGCCAAACCTCTGGGATTTTCGGCAACGGCTACACACATCCGGGCAAACGGTTGGGGCGGTTCGTTGTCGATTCAGTTGGTCAATCCCGAAGCAAAAAACCTGCCGTCCGATTACAAGAAAAATCCCAATCCAGACGATACATACGGCGATTACAGTGGCTGGACCAATGCCCCGGTGATCGATAATGTGTATTTCCTAGCCTTGCGCGCCGTTAAAGAATTTAAAACCAGCAGTCCATTCATGCGTTACGGCATTGAAGCCGGGCCATCGTACGTTCGCGCCTACATAGCAGACAATTTTACACCTCAGGCGAGTTTGCCCAATTACGGTTATGAAAGGACCGAATACATTACAGCAGGACTTTCCTTACGTGCTAAAGCCGTTTTTCCGTTGCTTCCATTTGCCGGCCTCGAAGTTGCCGTTACCAGCAACCTGAACATCCGACGCTCCTACGTGGGCGTGGAGGCAGTGCTGAATTTGGGGAAAGTGCGGTGATGTGTGCAGATTCAACGACCCAAACCTTTCAAAAAAGCATCGAAAAGCACCTCCAGGTACCCAACCGAAGCCGACAACCGGTGATCGTCGTTCACAAGATGCAGCGTACACTTTTGTTTTTCCGCAAAACGAAGGGAATGTTCAAACGGAATGATGCCATCGTTCCAGCCGTGCACGATTTCAACGGGGCAGGCGGGATGAAACTCCTGAACTTTAAATCCTTCCAGGTACAACGCAGGCGCCATCAGAAACATGCCCGCAGGTTTCATCTTTGCACTACCGGCCATGGAAACGTACCCGCCCATGCTGGAGCCCACAAGAATGACGTCGTCTTTGGGTTTATCGGCCTCAATGGTTTTTAAAAGATGTTCCACCCGCGCATCCGGGTTTTCGAGGTGGGTGTAATCGATGCTGTGTGTTTCAAAGCCGTTTTGTTTGCCAACGGCCACCAGACTTTGGATTTTGCGCCCGTTTGGGCCGCTTTCCTTGCCGTGGGAGAAGTAGATGGTTTTCATCTCGCATTTTTTTTTCTTCAGGAAATGTATTTTTGTCAAAAATTAGAATCAGTACCTCAACAAACCAGAATCCATGCGCAACCTTGACCTATTACCCGAAACCGTGCGTGAATTCGTTCTACTCAACGACACATTTTGCAGGACGATGCACCATGCCGGCGCCGATGTACTTGCTTTCGATGAGGATGCTTTTGTTGTTCGTGTGATTCAAACGAAGAACCACGGTCATGTTTACACGAATAAGGAACTGCATCTATTGGGTAAGGAAATCATGGCGCCGGTGGTTGAAGAAGGTTTTGTTGTTCGGTTTAGGCCGGCAGTTTGGAACGGGAAGTAATTGCATTTCTACATTGCCACCCTTCTCCCTAATGCCGTTGACTTAAGCGTTATTGAGATGATAGCGGCAGCGCCGCGGTAATATTTGTAGCATCAACGGTTAAAAAAGGGTTGGAGGTGCAGCGCACCGAAACATACTTCGTCGACTCATGGAACGTTTCGGTGCGCTGCACCTCATGATTTTGTTTCAGAAAGTTCTGCTAACACTATGACCGCGGCGCTGCCGCGATCATCCCAGTTTTCCTTAAGAAAACG
>JADLBE010000442.1 GCA_020847915.1 Saprospiraceae bacterium
CAAAAGGATCCCGACTGGAAACGCAAGGTTTTGGAGCGTTTTGACCGTTTGGTGAAGAAGTACGGCATACTGTACCTGCTTCGCAAAGGTTTGGACATCGAGGATGCGCATTTTAACCTGTTGTACGTGTTGCCGGTGGCCTCCAGCAGCCAGTCGTTGAAGGACAATTTTGAGTTGAACGAATTCAGCGTGACCCGGCAGTTGCGGTATTCCCTGACCAATCCGGGCGAAGAAATAGACATGGTGATGTTTGTAAACGGCATTCCTTTCGCCACCATGGAGTTGAAAAACCACTGGACCGGGCAAAATGCCAAAGTACACGGACAGGCGCAGTACCGCTTCAAACGCGACATCAACCAGCCCTTGCTGCAGTTTGGCCGCTGCATCGTGCATTTTGCTGTGGATACCGACGAGGCTTACATGACCACCCGGCTCGACGGCGCCAATACCTTTTTCCTGCCATTCAACCTGGGGCACGAGCATGGCAAGGGCAATCCGCCCAACAAACACGGCCACAAAACAGCCTACCTCTGGGAAGACATCCTGCGGCGCCAAAGCGTCGCCAACATCATCCAGCATTTTGTGCGTTTCGACGGCAAGGACACCGATGCCTTGTCCAAACGAACCCTGTTTTTTCCGCGTTACCACCAGCTCGAAGTGGTCAGGAAACTGCTCGCACACGCGTCTGAACATGGCCTGAACCAAACTTACCTCATCCAGCACTCGGCAGGTTCCGGCAAGTCGAACTCCATCACCTGGGCGGCTTACCAGCTCATTGAGTGTTACCCGGAAAGCGATGCCACGCCGGGCAGCCGCGGCATCGGGCATCCGTTGTTCGACTCCGTGGTGGTGGTCACCGACCGGCGCCTGCTCGACAAACAACTGCGCGACAACATCAGGGAGTTTTCGGAGGTAAAAAACATCGTGGCGCCGGCGTATTCGTCGCAGGAGCTGAAAAAGAACCTCGAAAGCGGCAAAAAGATCATTATTACCACCATTCAGAAATTCCCGTTCATCGTGGACGGCATAGCGGACCTGAGCGACAAACGTTTTGCCGTCATCATCGACGAAGCCCACAGCAGCCAGAGCGGCACTGCAGCCGACAACATGAACCGCGCCATGGGCAACAACAGCAGCGGCGAAGAAGAAGACCCCGATCCGCAGGACAAGATCCTGGAAGCGATGCGTTCGCGGAAAATGAAAGGAAACGCCTCGTACCTCGCCTTTACCGCAACACCCAAAAACACGACACTGGAAAAATTCGGCGTCAAAAATCCCGATGGCACGTTCAAACCCTTCCACCTATACTCCATGAAACAGGCCATTGAGGAAGGGTTTATCCTCGATGTTTTAGCCAACTACACCACATACAAAAGTTACTACGAGATCGAGAAATCTATTGAGGACAATCCGCTGTTCGACAGTGCCCGGGCGCAAAAACACCTGAAGGCATACGTGGAACGCCACCCTCAAACCATCGCGGCCAAAGCGGAAATCATGGTGGACCATTTCCTCACCAAAATCGTGAACACCAAAAAGTTGAAAGGCAAGGCCAAAGCCATGGTCATCACGCAAAGCATCGAATCGGCCATTCGTTACCACGACGCCATCAAAACCATCCTGAGGCGGAAAGGGCATCCCTTTAAAACCGTCATCGCATTCTCCGGCAAAAAAAACGTCGACGGCATTGAATACACTGAAGACAGCATCAACGGTTTTGCGGAAAAAGACACCCGCGACAAGTTCAACGACGACGAATACCGCATGCTTGTGGTCGCGAACAAATACCTCACCGGGTTCGACCAGCCAAAGCTGACGGCCATGTACGTGGACAAAAAGTTGCAGGGCGTTTTGGCGGTTCAGGCGTTGTCCCGCTTGAACCGTTCAGCTGATAAACTGGGCAAAAAGACCGAGGATTTGTTCGTTTTGGACTTTTTCAACAGCGAGGAGGACATCAAAACCGCTTTTGATCCTTTTTACACGTCAACCACGCTGAGCAAGGAAACGGATGTGAACGTGCTACACGAGCTCAAGGGGCATTTGGACAACGTTGGCGTTTACGAACAAAGCGAAGTTGATGACTTTGTACTTAAGTATTTCAACAATGTGGACGCCCAGCAGCTCAGTCCGATCATCGACATCGCCGCCGACCGCTTCAACCGGAGTTTGGACCTGGAAGACATCGAAAAGGTCGATTTCAAGGTGAAAGCCAAACAGTTTGTAAAAATTTACGGGCAAATGGCGGCCATCCTGCGTTTTGAACAGTTGCCCTGGGAAAAGCTTTTTTGGTTTTTAAAGTTTTTGATCCCCAAACTCCTCATCAAGGACAAAGCCATCGATGCCCTCGACGAACTCCTGAACGCCGTGGATTTATCGACCTATGGTTTGGAACGTGTGAAGCTCAACACCGCCATCAAACTGGACGACTCCGAAAGCGAGCTTGATCCGCAAAATGCCAATCCGCGCAAGCCAGGCGGTGGTGAAGTGGAGCACGACCCGTTGGATTTGATCGTCAGGGCGTTCAACGAGCGCTGGTCGAGGGAATGGGATGCAACGCCGGATGATCAACAGGTGAAAATCGTGCGCATCGCGCATAAATTGAGGACACACCCCGATTTCAGAGAGAAGTATGCTGACAATCCGGACGAACAAAACGCCGACATCGCTTTTCAGAAAATTTTTGAAGACGTGATGTCCAAAGAGCGAAGAAACGAGCTGGACCTGTACCGCCTGATCGCCAAGGACGATGCGTTCCGGTTGTCGATACTGGATACGTTGAAAAGGATATTGAGGGTGGGGTGAACTAATGGCAAAGTTCCTAAGTTTAAAATAAAAAGTGGAAGCAGCCGACAATGTTTTTGTTAAACGATAATTTGCAGGTTGCATGCATTAATAACCTCACTATTCACAAAGTGAATCAAATATTAATAACTCTTAAAAAACAAAAACAATGGGAATTTACGAACGGCTTACAGCAAAACGTGAAGATAGTGACCAGTTGAAGAAATGCATGGAAGCTACCGTTGATGCACTGTTGCAAGGCAAAACTGATGTTGAACATCCAGGCATGTTGTTAGGCGATATTCAGAGTGGAAAAACTAGGGCCTTCACAGGTGTAATCGCATTAGGCTTCGACAAAGCATACGATTTAACTGTTGTATTTACTAAAGGAACCAGAGCACTTGTAAAGCAAACAGTGCAACGTTTCAAAAGCGAGTTTCAGGAATTTGAAGCAGAAGATATTCTGAGGATATATGATGTAATGGAAATGCCTGAAGATTTGAACGAGTACATAATAGATAGACAAAAACTGATTATTGTTGTTAAAAAAGAAGATGATAATCTCGCTCGCCTTAAAAAAATATTTTTTGAAGTATATGAATCACTTTCAAAGCGAAAGGTAATTATAGTTGATGATGAAGCAGACTTTGTAAGTATAGGATACCGTAGCAAGAAAAATGATAATGGAGGGAAGGATATTGATATGAATATAATTTCAAGGCAAATAAGCGATTTTAGAAAGTCATTGGTGGCTGGTTCCGATTATTTGCAGGTAACTGCTACACCGTACTCATTGTATCTTCAACCTGAACAAATTGAGGTGAAGGAGGAAACTTTTGCACCTATGAGGCCAAAGTTTACCATTGTTCTGCCCAGGCATGAGAAGTACATAGGAAGTGAATATTATTTTGAGGAAAGCCAAAGAGAAGACTCGCCGGCACAGTACCTTTTTCAGGCCATTAACGAGGAAGAGTTAAAGAACTTGAGTAAAACACATGGTAATATTTTAGGCAATGTTTTGAATTCTTCTAAAATTCAAAATTTTCGTGAAGCAATTATCAATTATCTGGTTGCTGGCTGTATTCGGATTCTTCAGGCAGAAAAGGAGGGCATTCACAATTATAAAAGTAGCTTCATCGTCCACACCGAAACTGGAAAGGTATAGCATGAGAATCAGGCTATGGTGGTAGCTAAACTTTTAGAAAGCCTTAAGGTTGAGGGCAGGATGAAATCAGACCTACTTCGAGAGAGGCTTAAAGTTGGGTATGACAACATGAAACTTTCAATTGAATTGACGAATTATTTCATGCCATCTTTTGAAGACGTATTCGATAAGGCATGTGACTATATTAGATACATTACCATTCGAAAGATTAATTCTGATAATGATGTCTTAAGTTTGTTAAATGTGTCGACAGGAGAATTACGTCTTGAAAGTCCTTTGAATATCTTTATAGGTGGACAGATCCTAGATAGAGGTATTACAATACAAAATCTAATTGGATTTTTTTACGGACGAAATCCTAAGCGGATGCAGCAGGATACCGTAATGCAGCATGCGAGGATATTTGGTGCCCGTTCTCTTGAAGATATGGCGGTAACGCGATTATATACAACAATTAGGATATATGAAGCCATGCGTCGTATGCATGAATCAGATAAGGCTTTAAGAGCGGCTTTTGAAGAAGGAGGTGAAGATAAAAGGGTAGCCTTTATTCAAAAAGCTGCTGATGGCAAAATTATTCCGTGTAGTCCGAATAAGCTGCTTATTTCAAACACAGTTACACTTAAGCCTGGCGGCACATTGCGTATATATGGCTTTCAAACCAAAGCTAAAACGCACATTCAGCATACCGTCTGTTCCATTACGGAAACTTTATCTGAGTTAAGCGGGGATAATTATGAAGTACCATTCCTGGTATCTGTAGGGGCGGTACAGGAAATACTAGAGCGAATTTACTCGACATTTGATGAAGCCGAAGAAGTATTTGGCTGTTCATTAACAGAGTTCAAAGCAGCAATCGATTATGCTTCTTCTCAAACTAAAGATGCCAAACAAAAGGGGCATATTTATTTATTCTCTCGCAAGTCCCCCAGAAATAACGCACGGTTTAAGGAAAATCAACGGGGCAAAATGTTTAATGACAGTTACTTTGATGGCAAAACTGATTCAGTTCTTGCGCGTAAATATGCAATAGATATACCTACAATATTCCTTTCTTTTCAGGCAGGCCTAAAGGTTAATGATTGGAGAGAGGCCCAATTTTACTGGCCAGTTTTATTCATACAGAAAAATCTCACAACTTCGATATTTACAACTGATACAGGGAATGCTGATTTGCTAGAGTAGTGTTGAAGTAGTTTTACTGACAAAATGGCTTCGGGGGTGTGTTCGGATTTTTGCAGTCCGCATTTTTTTAGCCGCTATTCCTTCAAAAAAATCGACACAATTGGTCATTTTTTTGGTCGGCAGAGCAGCTGAAAAATAAAAATCGGAACACACCCAAAATCACAACTTCACCACAGCAAAATACCCCAAATCCATGTCCACAATCTACTTCTCCCACGGCAAGGAAAGCGGTCCAAACGGGCGCAAAATCCAAAGCCTGGTGGCCGTTGGCAAACAAAATGGCTTTAAAACCGTGAGTATTGACTACATGGCACTGGACAATCCCGACGACCGGGTGGAACATCTTTTAAAAACCATCACGGCCGATAAACCTCAGGGCGACATTATTCTCGTGGGCTCCAGCATGGGCGGGTATGTTTCCATGGCCGGCAGTGCACAGGTGAAACCTGCAGGCATGTTTCTGATGGCGCCTGCGTTGTACCTTGAAGGTTATGAAGTCCAGGATTTTCATCCCTCCTGTCCCGTCGAAATCGTACATGGCTGGAACGATGACATCATTCCTTTTGAACATTCCCTTCGTTTCGCGGAAAAACAAAAGTGTACGCTGCATCTGGTGGACGACGACCACCGGTTGTCGGGGTCGTTGGAATATTTGGCCGTTTTGTTTGAAGCCTTCTTGAAGCGACTTGGGTAGCCAATGAGGTCTCGCTGAAGCTAATAACTTTTGAATTTTTTACTATATTTGTAAAAAATATTAGGTGTAATGAAAACAGAACTTTCACCAAAAGCATTTATTGAAGCCGTTTACATCAATGATCTGGGCAAACTGGTTGCCAGCGATAGCCCCTACCTTGCATTCATTGTTATGGCAGCCGGGATTGAGTTTTTAGGGCGTTGTATCTCGCAAAAAATATCTTGGGGAAAAACGGGCGTTTCTGGCGAGATGTTTAAAATAGCTTTAGAAAATTTGGAATCATTTAAACAATACAAGGATATTAATAAGAAAATTTCATTATATAATGCTTTCAGATGTGGTTTGTTGCACACATCAAAAACGAATGCAAACATATCCCTATCCAGTAAAAATGAAATGCCCCACTTGGTTGAGCACAATGGAAGGTTGAATTTCCATTGCGAAACCTTTTTCAACGATTTCAAAGCTGCCTGCGAGGAAGTTATTGCCATGGATTTTTATAATCCGGAGGACAAAATGAATGTTGGATTTTTGCCAGTACCCGCTAATCAGAATAACCCTTTCTGGGAGGATGGTTCTTCCTTTGCAATTTCTGAATCACCTCAATGCAGTTGAATTTTACATAGTTAATAACAAAAGAAAGTCCACTTCGCTCCTGTTTTGAGATGTCACCTCCTCCTGCGTCGGAGATGACACCTCAAAACGCCCTGGCACCCCATTCAAATTTCAAATTTCAAATCTCGTATTTCGTCAATCAACCCATCGCCTGCTCTAAATCCGCGATGATATCCCGCACGTCTTCAATGCCCACCGAAACCCGAATGAGACCGTCGGTGATGCCGTTGGCTTCGCGTACGTCGCGCGCCACATGCAGGTGCGAACTGGAGGCCGGATGCAGGATGAGCGTATCCACGTCGCCAAGGGTAGGGGCGAAGCTGCAGAACTGAATCTTTTTCATGCAGGCCAGGCCTGCGTCGAAGCCGCCTTTGAGCTCAAAACTCATCATGCCTCCGAACTGCCGCATTTGTTTTTTGGCAAGTTCGTGGTCGGGATGGCTCGAAAGACCGGGGTAATTCACCCGCGCCACCGACGGGTGTTTTTCAAGCCATTGGGCGAGTTCGAGTGCGTTTTCGCTGTGCTGGCGCATGCGCAGGGCCAGGGTTTTCATACCGTTGCCGGTGAGCCACGCTTCGAAAGGGGAACAATTGGTGCCCGCCAGTTTCATGGCGCGCCACACACGTGAGCGCATGAGGTCGCGGTCGCGCCCAAGTACCACGCCTGCGATGCTGTTGCCGTGGCCGTTGAGGTATTTGGTGGTGGAATGCACGATGAAATCGGCGCCGAAGGCAAAAGGTTGTTGCAGCAAAGGTGTACAAAAAGTATTGTCGATGGCCACCCAAACATTGTGTCGGTGTGCCGCCGTGCTGATGGCTTCAATGTCGACACAGGCGAGGGTAGGGTTGGCAGGCGTTTCGAGGTACACCAGTTTGATGGCCGGGTCGTTTTTCAGCAGGGTTTCCACCACGGACGGGTCGGCGAGCGACGTAAACACCGTTTCGATGCCGAACTGGCTGAACAGTCCTTTCAACAACTCCGTGGTGCCGCCGTAAAGGTTGCCCTGCGTAAGCACCTTGTCGCCGCTTTTCAGCAAACCCATGAGCAGGGTGGAAATGGCCGACATACCGCTGGAGGTCATCACCGCTGTGGCTTCCATGTCCAATCCGTACGACTCCAGTTGCGCGATTTTTTGCGCCACACTGTCCACCGTCGGATTGGCGTACCGGCTGTACGTATGTCCGCTTTCGATGTTGCTGAACATGTGAATCGCCTGTTCGATGCTTTCAAACGAAAACGACGAGGTGGCGTAAATGGGCAAAATGTGCGGTGGGGTAGAGCGGTTGTCGTGTGGGTCTTTGACGAGCAGGGAGTCGATGCGCATGAAAGTTTAAAGTTTAAAGTTTAAAGATTAAAGTTTAAAGTTCAGAGGAGTTACAATTCTTCCGCAAGCTTTAAAACTTCATTTGCAACCTGTCGGCTTATCCAAACACCGTTGGCTTGCAAATGGTTGATTAATGGTCCGACGGATTCAATAAGTCTTTGCTGTTTGGCCTTTAAAAGAATCCCTAAGGTGCCTGTCAGGTGCAATTGGAGAGATTTTGCATAGGTTCTTGCTAAAGTTTCATCTAAAATCACAAGATCAGCACTTAACTCCAAAGCCAATGCTATGACATCCTTTTCTCCCTGGTCAAGTTCATCGGATTGGAAAAGTGGAGGTTCCGTAACTGTAACAATATCAAAATAGGGTAATAACTTTAAATCAGTGTACCAGGTCCCGTTTTTCCCAGCTTCAATTTCTTCCCAAACCGAAATTGGTACATAAACACGGCCGTATAAAGCTTCAAACAGGTGAAGTTGGTTTATTTTTAACAAAGAAAGTATTGGAGTAGTGTTGGAAACGACCTTACGCATTCAATAAATCATCTTCAAGTTCAGACTTGCCGGGTTCTCCCAAAATGGAAACCTGGTATCGTCCGACTGTTTCCAAAAAATCAATACGATGCATGCCAAGCAGATTGGCTGCTTTGCCGGATGAAACTTTTCCTATCTCATACAATTTAACGATGGCTAAAAGCCTCATTTCTGAGGCAAAATCAGCTTCATTGACCTTCATCAAGGATGCCAATTCATCCGGGAAGGAAACTTTTATTTGTTTTTCACCCATTGAGCTATCAAGTTGTTTACAAATTTAAACTTTTTCCCCCAAGGGTATCTGAAAATTCGCAACAAGGATTTGCATCCACTATGAAATCTGTTTTTTGTCCGTTTTCTAAGATCTGTGTCATCTGTGTACCAATCACAACGCATTGCAATGGGACACAGATGACACAGATCTTCAACACAGATTTAAACAGATTTTACTTGCAACTTGCCACTCCTTTTTCAATGAAAAGAAAAATACGTCTCACAAATTTTTTCCAACCGGTCCTTACCCTTGGCTTCGGAGGAAAGCAAAAGTGAGATACGGCAGCCGGCTTCTTCCGGACAATCCTGGAACACGGCGTCGGGTTTGCCGTCCTGGTCGAGGTCGCCTTGCCAAAACAAGGAAATGGTTGGATTGAGTTCGAGAAAAGCCGTTTTAAACCAGGGCGTAATGTCCTGTTGTACAGGTGTTTCCGCTTCGGTGTAATCAAACATCAACAAACGGTAATTTTCGAACATAACAACGTTGTCGCGCATCTCCACACATCCGAGTGCCGAAACAACATAAGCGGGTGTGGAGAGGGTATCGGCAAGATTTTTAGCATCGTAACCCCGGTGAAGCACCACAGTAGCTCCAGGGTACATGGTGTTGTTGCCGTAGTATTGGTTGACGTCAAAAATGCCCGTCGGACCGGAGAAACCCGTTTTCAGGGGCTCGGCGGTAGCGATCAGGAACTTGGCGACGTCGGTTTGGTTGGTGCGCAGAAATTTGGAAACAGCGCCGTACATTTCGTTGTATTCGTCCACAACTTTCACCTCAATTTTACGCGTTTCATCGGCAAAGGAGTCGCGCATGTACACACCGTACCAATGCAGTCCTACAGGCATGGATTCCATGTAGGCGCCTTCAAAATAGAGGTTGTAACGACCCGACACGTGGGCGCCGAAGACGTATCCCGTTTGTTTCTGGTAACGCACTTTATACCATGGCGCCCAGGGGCTATTGACATCGAGCGTGTCGGATTGCACAAAAGCGCCGTTGTCGTGGGCTTCCAAAAACTGCATTTTGGCGCCGCGCGGAATGGAGGCAAGTTTTTTCGAATTGATGTTGGGTTCTTCCCGGAAGTTCAGGCTGTTGGCGGTAACGATGAGTTCTTCGGGAACAAAAGGTGCGTTCTGAGCGCCGGCGGAAAAATTGAAGGCAATAAGTAAAAGAACAGGCAGGATAGATTTCATTTTGTTAATTGGAAAGTGATCAGCGTAAAAGCATGACCCGGTACCCCAGCAAACCTTCCTGCATGGGCAGCAAAACGGCTTCTCCTGGTTTGGTGATCGGGTAATATGCCTGAGTTTTGTATTTAAAATGCAGTACTTTTTGGTTTTCCCGTATGTAAAGGTGCCAGCCGGTGGGCTTGATTTTTTCACCCATTAAAAGTCCCCCGGCAGAGGCGAGGTAAGGTGTTTCGGCTACAAATTCGAAGCTTTGTTTCAACGTGTTTCCGCCTGCGCGGTTCAAAAGACTAAACGCCAGCGGCGATAAAAGGGGGATGAAAAAAAACAGCAAGAAAAATTCAGGCATGTGTTTTTCAACAGGTGTTAGTTTTTTGCGCAAAAGAAAAAAAATGCCACCGGCCACCGCAAGGCCTGCCAATAGGGCTGTAAAAACCAATTTGTTGACATCAACGGTGTTGGAAAAAACGGGGAATTCACGCACATAAAGCCAGGTCAAAACGAAAAACACCGCAACGCCTGCGAAGGCGATGATTTTCATTCGGAGGTCGGGCGCAGGATCGCTCATGACGAAACGGTTTTGTTGAGTTTGATCAGACCTAATAGTGCCACGAGGGTCCACACAAGTTCCAAAACCATAAACGGTATGGAACCGACGAGCCATGCGCCGACACAAGCCAAACCGCCGCCCAGCATGTTGAGTACAAAATACGGACTGCTGTTGGTGTCGAGTTTTTTCAACGTCGACAAAGCAAAAGCTGCAAGGATAAGCGTCACGCCGGCGCCGCTGATGAGGTCTGCGGTGGTCATGTTACCCCAGTTTTTCAACTGCCTTTTCCCACTCGGAATACACCGTGGAAAGTTCCTTTTTCCAATCCTGGTACTGCACCATAAGTTTGTCGGCG
>JADLBE010000443.1 GCA_020847915.1 Saprospiraceae bacterium
CCTCCTTTCTCACGGTGTTGGACGACAAGATCAACCGGGTGGGCGGGCAGATCGGGCGTATGCAGGCGTGGAAGAAGGGGTTGTTGCAGCGGATGTTTGTGTGATCCCACGCTTCGCTGTGATGACAAGGGCCCAGGCTTCGCTGGGATGACAAGGTCCAGGCGCTACCGCGTTTGAGAAACCCTTTTTAGGTTTCTTAAACGTTTCCCAGGCATCGCGATGTACACTTGGCTACGTTTAAGAAACCTAAAAAAGGTTTCTCAAACGTCGTGGAAGGTTGCCGTGCATTGGGCTCATTCTTGTTCCACCACCAACAAACGCACGCCCAGAACGCGTTGTATATCCGTAAGCGTATCCACGGTAAAGTTGTGACCACCGCTGAGCCAGTGCCTAATCATCGATGGCCTTTTTCCAATCTTTTCGGCAAATTGTTTTTGGCTTAGTCCTTTCGCTTCCATGGCATCGAAGATTTTTGCGGCCAGCATCATGCGGGTATCCACGCGGGCTTGTTCTTCAGGAGTACCGAGGGCAAGGAAAGCGTCGAGGATGGGGCTGTTGTAAGTTCGCGCTTTCGAAGGAACCTTTTTTTTCATTGCAAGTGTTGTTTGTTGATCAACATTCGAAAATTCAATAAAATTCCCTCTATTAAGCTTCGTTGCCTCATTTTTTTTACCCGTCGGAAAAGATTAACTTTGTTCCAATTTGTTCCTAAAGTGAACAGATAGGAACAACTTAGCACCACAAAAACACCATGATCACACGGCTGGAAATAACAGGTTTTAAGTCCTTCGATGATTTCAGCATCGATCTGGCGCCGTTTGTGGTGGTGGCGGGTGTGAACGGTGCGGGCAAGAGTAATTTGTTCGACGCCATTCAGTTGTTGTCGCGCCTTGCCGATACGGACATTCGTGCAGCCTTCAGCGGCCAGCGAGGTGAAGCATACGAGTTGTTTACCCAACACGCTGACGGATCGTTTGCAACCATCATGAAATTTGCCGCAGAGATGCTGCTTGACGGCCAGGTGCGCGACAGGTGGGGAAGTGTCGAAGCGGTGAAGTACACGCGTTTGCGTTACGAATTGGTCATTGAACGCCGTTCAGACAACCGAGGCATCGAACGGCTTTTCGTCACAGAAGAAAAGCTCTCGGCCATACCGCGCGGAAAAGACAAATGGTATCAAAATTATGTAGGCATGCACAACCATGCCTGGCACAAACAGGTGACCGGAGGTCGGTCGCCTTTTATAAGTACCGAAGATAAAAACGGTGTTAAAACCGTAAACCTGCATCAGGACAATGGCAGTCGTGGTCGGCCAAGGCCCATCGCCGATCTTGAAAGCACCATGCTCAGCGGCGTGACCAACACTGAATTTCCACATGCGCTTGCCGTACGGGAAGAAATGCGCAATTGGCATTTTTTGCAACTCAATCCCATTGAGTTGAGCAAACCTGCACCCAAGTTTACTGCACGGGAGGTCATGGGGCCCGATGGTTCCGGATTGGCCGCAGCGTTGTTTCGCATCAAAACCGAAGATCCTATTTCCATTCATGACATTGCTTTGGAAATGGCGAATTTGATTCCGGGTGTTAAAGGTCTGGACGTCAAGGAGGATGAAAAAGAAAAAAAATACATCGTCAGTATAGAAATGGAAGACGGCCGGGTTTTCAGTTCGCTTGTTTTGTCTGAAGGCACACTGAGGCTTCTTGCCTTAACAACGTTGAAATACGATGACAAGCACCGCGGCGTTTTGTGTTTTGAAGAACCTGAAAATGGCATCAATCCCATGCGCATCCGGCAGGTTGTTCAGTTGCTGCGCGATTTGAGCACTGATTTTGAGACGGACCAGGAGGCGCGTTTCCCGGCACGTCAGGTGCTTATCAATACCCACTCACCGGTTTTGGTGGGTGAAGTATGCAAAATGAAGCAATTTGATGCCTGGGGACGTGTATTGTTTGCAAGGTTGGTTACGAGGGTCAGACAAGGACACAAAACACAACACTCCTTGATCACGCCGGTCATAGTTACGCCCCAAACCAGTATGTTGTGGGAGGAAGACTTGCCTGAAAGTCAGAAAAGGTACGATCAGATGCAGCTTGTAAAGTATCTGGAAACAGCAAGCTTTAGTGAGACATTACAGCAACTCAACGAACCATGAATGTATTAAGCAGTACATTTTGGGGCGAAGGGCCATCTGACGAGCGTTTTTTACCAAAAATCATCCAACGAGTACTTGAGGCCGTCCTGCACGAGTGTGCCCGGGGCGAATGGGAAGTGTTGGAGCCGGAAGTTTTGCACAGTGATGAGCGGGCTTTTGGAGACCAAATAATGGATATTGCGAAGCAATCAGCCGGTTTTACGTTGGCGTTTGTCCATACAGATGCAGATGCACGAAATGAAGCAGACAGAGCCATACCCTATAAAATTGAACCGGCATTGCAGTTGATTCAGGATTTGCCAGACCAGGAAGTTTGCAAAAATATAGTTGCTGTTGTTCCGGTAACCAAAATCGAGAATTGGAAGCTGGCAGATTTGAATGCTCTGAGGGAAATTGTCGGCGTTGACCTCGATTGGGCGAAACTTGGTCTGAACATGAGCGTACAACATCGGGAACAACAGGCCCAATCGAAACAGTTGCTTTCAAACGTTATCCGCGAAGCCAACATTGTTCGGGGAAATCGAAGAAAACAATATGCACTTAGTGATATTGATGAGCCTTTGGCCAAAAGATTGGCCTTGCGAGAGATTGCACGTTACGATTCATTTCAGAAGTTTCTTGCCCGATTAAAATCGGCTTTAATCCATCAAAACATCATCAGAAACGATTGTGAGGCAAATTTAAGCTAAGCAATCCACCCTTATTCGTTGAATACAAACTAGATACATAACAATATGCAACTGAAACTTTTCGATATTTAATCTTCTGTTATTCCCGGCGCATTTGTATTAATATGTCTTTTTTTTACCTCGTTTGCAAACAATTTTGATCCCAAGTGGATAGAAAATAAGATTGCTGTTTATAAGGACATCTCATCCCTTTTGGTTGTAGTTTTTTTAGTGGCCAGTTACATAACAGGTTATGTCATTCATGCATTAGGTTCCTGGATTGAACCTTTGCTATGGAAGACTTGGGGAGGAAGACCAGAACAGATCCTTTTTACCAACAATACCAACAGAATTGGGATTGGTAGTAAAAATGAAGTTATTGTTGAATGGCTTAAAAAAGAGTCCTCTGATGAACGTTTAATAAGTTTGAAAATAACAGATTTACGTACAGATGATTTTCGAAAATTGTTTCAAATAGCTAAAAACATGGCGTTTGTAAGCGAAAAACCTGCCTTCAAATCGCGCATTGATGATTTTAACAACGGTTATGTTCTTTCCAGAAATATTCTGGTTGCCTTTTTGTTTATGTTGCTTTGTGGGACATTTCTTTGTTTAAACAGCAATTTGGGATTAGGTTGGCTTGTCATAATGGTACTATTGGTACTTATCGTATGGTGGAGGGCAAGGGATCGTTCTATTTATTACACACGCGAAATTTTGGTAGCTGGCTATTACAGCCATCACAACAATTAAACCATGTCCACCCAACCCGAACTCCTTCTCGAAAACAACCTCGTACGCCAGCTCACAACCCTGGGCTACTAATTTGTAGCCCTGAACGACGAGGGCGCCTTGCTCGCCAACTTCAAACGCCAGCTCGAAAAACACAACGGCGTTACACTTACCGACTACGAGTTTGCCCGGGTACTCAACCACCTCAACAAAGGCAATGTATTCGACCGCGCCAAAATCCTGCGCGACAGGTTTCAGATCACCCGCGACAACGGCGACAGCATTTACCTTGAGTTCATCAACCAGGAGCATTGGTGCCAAAACCAGTACCAGGTGACGCACCAGGTGAGCATGGATGGCAAATACAAAAACAGGTACGACGTC
>JADLBE010000444.1 GCA_020847915.1 Saprospiraceae bacterium
CTTGTTTTGTGGTAAGCGAACTGTCGCGCAACTACAGTCAGGTAGACAAACTCTGGAGCATCGTACCCATCGCTTATGTGGGTTATGTGGCCATGCAAAGCGGCTGGAACGAACGTGTGACCATGATGTTTGTGCTCGCTACACTTTGGGGCCTCCGCCTCACGTTCAATTTTGCCCGCAAGGGCGGTTACCACTGGATTCCGTGGAAGGGCGAGGAGGATTACCGATGGGCCGTGTTGCGCCAAAATCCACCCTTGAACAAACCCCTGCCCTGGATGGCGTTCAACCTGTTTTTCATTTCCCTTTATCAAAATACACTCATACTGCTCTTTACACTTCCTGCCATCGTGGCCTGGCAGGGAGCGGACACGCCTCTTGGTTTTTTCGACGGTCTTTTGGCTATTTTGTTCCTGGCGGTGTTGGGTGTGGAGTGGGTGGCCGATCAGCAGCAATGGGTTTTCCAAAAGGAAAAATACCGTCGCATCAATGCGGGCGAACCGCTTGATGGCGAATATGCCAAAGGATTTGTGAGCACGGGTTTGTGGAGCATCGTGCGGCATCCCAATTTTGCGGCGGAGCAAATGATTTGGGTGGTTTTTTACGCTTTTTCGGTGGTTGCTACAGGCAGGTGGATCAACTGGTCGATGGCCGGTGTGGTGCTGCTCATGTTGCTTTTCCTCGGCAGTGCTGATTTCAGCGAGAAAATTTCGGCTAAAAAGTACCCGGGTTATGCGGATTACATCAAACGGGTGCCGCGGTTTTGGCCGGGTTTGTAGCTACGGAGCTCCAGCTCCGTAGTTTTTGGAAAATTTTTTCTGATAAAACGGAATCTGCAGTACATCTGAAATGTCGCAGTTTTGCATCCAATTCGGATAAACGGTCGTCTAACCCCCAACTTCCAACCCAATCCACCTACCCTATGGATGCAATCAACCGGTTACTCGCCCGGCAAGTCGACGACGGCAAAACGCCGTCGGTACAATATTGCCATTTTTCCGGCAAAGATATTTTGCACCGTTTCGCGTACGGGATGGCCGACGTAAAATCGGGCACGCCTGCCCACGGCGACAGTATTTACCGCTATTATTCCATCACCAAAACGTTCACGGCGGTTGCCGTTTTGCAACTGGTTCAAAAAGGACTTTTGGAGCTGGACAGGCCGGCACAACAATACCTGCCCAATTTCCCTTACGGCAACGAGGCGACGGTGCGCCACCTGCTCACCCACACCGCCGGTATTCCCAATCCGCTGCCGCTCCATTGGATGCACGCCGCTGAAACACACCAGACATTTGATCAGGACATTTTTTTCAAAACCATTTTTGAAAAAAATCCACGTCTGAAAAGTCGGCCCGGCGAAAAGTTTGCGTATTCCAACCTGGGTTTTGTGTTGCTCGGACAAATCATCGGCCAGGTATCCGGCCGGTCGTACCAGGAGTACGTGCGCGAAAACATCATAAGCCGCCTGGGCATACCGCTTGCCGACCTCGATTTTGCAACACACGACACTACGAGGCAGGTGAAGGGATACCACCGCCGCATGAGTTTTTCGAATGTCATTCTGGGTTTATTGCTCGACAAAAAGCGGCTTATGGGCCCGCCCGAAGGACCCTGGAATACGTTCGCCGATGCGTATGTGAATGGCTCGGCGTACGGCGGACTGATCGGAACGGCGCCGGCACTGGTTCATTATGCCCAGGCCTTGTTGGCGCCGCAAAGTCCGTTGCTGAGCGACGGTTCCAGAAAGCAAATGTTTGAAGAAAACAAAACCAGCAATGGCAAACCGACGGGCATGTGTTTGGGCTGGTACACGGGCCACTTGAAAGGCAAACGTTACGTAACCCATGCAGGAGGTGGTGGCGGATTTTACATTGAGGTACGGGTGTATCCGGATCTCGACCGCGGAAGCGTTATCGTATTCAACCGCACAGGATTTACGGACGAGCGTTTTTTGGATAAAGTCGACAGTCGACAGTTGACAGTCGACAGGGCAGTGCGTTAACCTACGGTTAAACACAGCTACGGGCTCGATGCAAAAGCCTACTTTTGCTATGGAATGGATGCCAAACGGATAAAGATCATCATTGCGCTCATGTCTGTGGCCCTGATCGGGGTTGTCAGCCTTCAAATTTATTGGATCAACTGGAGCATCAGGCTCAACGAGGAGCAGTTTGACAAAAACGTGTATGCTGCGCTCAACCGCGTAGCCGACAAGTTGCAATATTACGAAGAGGTAGCACTTTTTGAAGCGCTCAACATGTCGCGGGGCGGTGTATCGTCGGAGGCAAGGCGCAACGTCAGGGAGGCTGAAAAGTACCTTGAAAACGGGTACACAAGCACGTTGGACAAGGGTGAATCGATGCTGCCCAACCCTACCACGAAAGGACAAAGTTTTGAGGACAACGTGAACATGTGGGAATACCTCAAGGTAAGCCAGATGCTCAATTCCAAACCCCTGGCGGAGCGTATCAAACTGGATCTTTTGTCGCAATCGCTCAAAGAGGAGCTTACCAGCCGTGGATTTGCGTCGCCTTACCAATACGGCGTGTATTCCAAGGCCCGGAACAGTTTTGTGGTCATGAACGATTATTATGTTGTGGTGGACAACTCGCCGCAGATCACGCAGGGCGGTGCATCGTCGCTTTACAATTCACCGTACCACGTGGCCCTTTTCCAGAAAGACATTGAATCGCCGGGCTACATGGCCATCTATTTTCCCAACCGCACGAGTCTCGTGATCGGATCGGTTTGGAAAACCCTGGCGCTGTCGGTGGTATTTACCGGCATCATATTGTTTTGTTTCTGGTACACCATCGTGGTTATTTTCCGACAGAAAAAACTTTCGGAGATGAAGACCGACTTCATCAACAACATGACCCACGAATTCAAAACGCCCATTGCCACGATTTCTTTGGCGGCCGACAGCATCGGAAGCCCCATGGTGGTGAACAATCCGGACAAAATCAAACGGTTTACCGACATCATCAGGCAGGAGAACCGGCGCATGAACAGTCAGGTAGAACGTGTTTTGCAAATGGCGCTGATCGACAAAAAGGATTTTCAGCTTAAACTCGACGAGGTGAACCTGCACGAGGTGATCCGGCAGGTGGCCGACAACTTCAGTTTGCAGGTGGAAAAACGCAACGGCACCCTGCATTTGCTTCCCGAAGCTGAAAGGCCGGTGATTGAAGGCGATGCTACCCACATTTTCAGCATCATCCTCAACCTGCTCGACAACGCCAACAAATATTCACCGGATGCACCCGACATCACCATCGCCACCCGCAACGTACCCATGGGTGTGGAGGTAGCTGTACACGACAAAGGCATCGGCATCAGCAAAGAAGCACGCAAACATATTTTCGATAAATTTTACCGCGTACACACGGGCAACCTGCACGATGTGAAAGGTTTCGGCCTCGGCCTCAGCTACGTAAAAGCCATCATGACGGCCCACAAAGGCCTGGTGGATGTAAAAAGCGAGCCCGGGAAAGGAAGCAGCTTTATGCTGACGTTCCCATTTAAGACGGAAGAGAGCGACTAACCGACTTTTTTCGCCTTTATCCTCAGTGACAAAAGCACCACATCTTCGATAAGTTTGTCCTTGGCAGTGCCGAGGGCGCCTGAGCGGAAATTGACGCCCCATTGGGTACGGTTGATGAGGAAGGACTGCGATTCGATGTCGACTTCGTCGCCTTTAAACGTCACTTTGATGGGGATGTTTACCGGATTGGTTTTGCCTTTAAGCGTAAGCTCGCCGGAGATGACGGCATTAAACGCCGGATTGTTGCTGGGCAGCACATCATTAAACTTAAATGCACCTTCGGGGAACGATTTGACATCAAAAAAGTCGGCCGATTTGAGGTGGTTTTCGAGTTCGGTTTTTTCACCGTTGTCTTTCATGTTCACCACGGCAATACTGGCCATGTTGATGAGGCCATTGCCTTTGATGAGTTGGCCATTGTTTGCCAGCAAAGAGCCTTCACCCAACATGATGGTGCCGTTGTGAGGTTCTCCCACGGCTTTTTTTGCAGCCCAGTACACAATGCCTTCGGTAATGCTGTACGTGGAAGCGCCTTTGGTGGAAACAGGCTCTGTGCGCAGGGTATCGGGGGTGGAAAGGGTGTTTTCCTGACTGTTTTGGGAATCATTTTTACAGGAAAAAAACAGGAGGGAAAGGCCGGCAGCGGCAAAGAAAAAGCGGTTCATACGCGATTGGATGGTTCTAAAAAATGAAGCGGGTGCAAAGGTACGTTTGAAAGGCAACGTCGTGGATTAGAAGTACATAAAACATTCACGACAGGTGGTTTTTAACCAAATGGCACAGTGTTGGCAGCATATTTGTCTGTGTTGCGTTATACTTGTAAATGAAGCAACCGTACGCTTATGCGCATTTCTTTACTTCTGTCCTTTGTGCTGCTTTTCCTTGTCGCCTGCCGGCGCGACGAAGTCGAAGACCCCGACATCATTGTGTCGGTGGAGCCCGAGTTCATCGTTGATCTTTACGAACAACGCGACACGCTGGGCGGCCCCCCCCGTTTTGGATTGTGGATGGAAAGTATGGCCGAATATGCTTGTCCTGGTTACCAAATACGCACGCAATCGAGGCTTGAGGGCAGCCATTTGTTTGTTCAGGTGCTGGAAGTGGAAAAACCGCCGGTATGTGTGGGTGATTCGAGCCCTGCGCGCCAATTCGTGCCCCTGGGTAATTTGTTGGAAGGCACCTACACCATCACGGTAACCCTTGGAGAAGCAGGCGCACTCGTAAGTGAAGGCGTACTGATGGTGAGAAGCGACATGTACGAATTGAGTATGTCGGAAACACGCGGATTTGACCTGCAAAACAGGGTATTAAACGTGTTGCCGGCCAAATGTCTTTGGGGCTATGTTCTTACACCCCAGGAAATCCAGGTACCACCGGCCTACCAGTTTATCAACGATTTAAAAACACTGACCGATGAGTCCGTGCTGGCGCCCGGATTTTACGGGTATTTTACGGTGAGTGGATCGGGCCAGTATTTTTTCCACCGCAGCATTGCACCGCCGGCCGGACAACACGTACCGTTTTTGCGAAAATTCACGGCTTCGGATGGCGCTTTGCAAAGTTTGTTGCAGGGCTACCGAAGCAACCCATCCCAACCACTTGCCATCCGCTGCTGGAGCAGCGAAGGGCCGTATTAACCTGGATTTTCGGGATTTTTGGGATTGGATTTTACTTGGATTAAAAAGATTTGGATGATTGGATGGGATTTTTGATTGGATGGATTTTAAATGGATTGGGATGATGGGGATTGAGAACCATTTCGGACTTCGGACTACCTAATCCCATCCAATCATCCAAATCTTTTTAATCCAAGTAAAATCCAATCCCTAAAATCCCTAAAATCCGGGTCATGGCTTGCGTTTGCGGAAATTCCCGTAGTTTTTCTTCTTGTAGTTCTGCTGGTTTTTACCGCCGCCATTTTGTTTGTTGCGCTGGCGTTGTTGCTGCTGAAGACGCAGCATTTCCTTTTCGCGTTTGTTGGCGCTGATGGAAAGCAGGTCGAGTGAACTGTGCCCTTCGTGGAGCTCGAGTTTGCTTTCCGACAAAATTTCGAGGTCGTCCTTCACCACATCGTCGCTCACATAGTGTTCCTTGTTCCAGGTTTTGTACGCCAGTTTCATGTAGGAAGCGATGACCTCTACAAAACCTTCTTTTTTGGAACCCTCCGGCATTTCGATGGCTTTGGCGATCAGCATCTGTACACCGCGGCCGTAATGGCGAAACTTTTTGGTGGTAGGCGGGTATTCTACTGAGTCCAATTTTGGTTTTTCTTCTTCACGCACGATCAGGATACCGGCCGGCGGCGTCACGTCGAGGTCGTAACCGGCGATGGCGAAAGCGTGGTTCCAAAGTTTTTCGCGGTAATCTTCCAGGTTGCGGTTGCCTACCGGATTGATGACCAGCATCATGTTCACGATGGTTTCCACAGTCTTTTGGCGCTTGTTGCGGTCTTCAATGGTTTTGGCAAACGTCAGCATGCCCTGGATAACGCGGCCGTATTCCGGGTAACGGATGACTTCACGTTCGGTGTTGTAGGAAATATCTAATGTATTCATTTTAAAAAAGTTCGGAGTTCGGAGTTCGGAGTTCGGAGTTCGGAGTTCGGAGTTCGGAGTTTGAAGCAGGAACATCCCCACTTTAAACTTTAAACTTCAAACTTTAAACTTATTCAACGGTAACTGATTTGGCGAGGTTTCGGGGTTGGTCTACGTTGCAGCCTCGAAGCACGGCCATGTGGTAGGCAAGCAATTGCATGGGCACTACGGAAAGCAGGGGTGTAAGTGGTTCTTCGGTTTCCGGTATTTCGATGCTGAAGTCGGCAAGGCTTTTGATGGTTTCATCACCTTCGGTGACCACGGCGATAACCACGCCTTTGCGCGCTTTTACTTCCTGGATGTTGGATGCGATTTTATCGTAAGCGCTGCGGTTGGTGGCAATCACAAACACGGGCATGTTTTCGTCGATGAGGGCGATCGGGCCGTGTTTCATTTCGGCAGCCGGGTAGCCTTCAGCGTGAATGTAGCTGATCTCTTTAAGTTTCAGGGCGCCTTCCAGGGCTACGGGGAAATTGTAGCCCCGGCCAAGGTACAAAGCATTGGTGGCGTGCTGGAACTCGCTGGCGATGTAACGCACCTGGTCCTGGCAGTTTAGCAGCAGGCGTTCCACCTTGTCGGGTATAAGCGCCAGTTCCTGCACCAGTTTTTGGTATTGCGATTTGGGTAAAAAGCCGCGTTCGTAGCCGAGGATCAGGGCCATCATGGTGAGCATGGTGACTTGTCCGGTAAAGGCTTTGGTGGATGCCACACCGATCTCCGGGCCTACGTGGATGTACGAACCGCTGTGGGTAAGCCGTGCGATCGAGGATCCGACCACGTTCACGATGCCGTAGGTAAGGGCGCCGCGTTCCTTGGCCAGTTCGAGTGCAGCAAAAGTATCTGCTGTTTCACCCGATTGCGATATGGCAAGGATGATGTCGTTGTCGCGAACCACCGGATTGCGGTACCTGAATTCGGAAGCGTATTCCACTTCCACCGGTAGGCGCGCAAGATCTTCGAAAAGGTACTCGGCGATCATACCGGCGTGCCACGATGTGCCGCAGCCGAGGATGATCATGCGTTGGGCATTGATCATCCGCATTTTATACTCTTCCATACCGCCAAGGCGTACCCAGCCTTCTTCGGCGTTCATACGGCCGCGCATACATTCGGCGATGGTCGTGGGCTGCTCAAAGATCTCCTTGAGCATGAAATAATCGTAGCCGCCCTTTTCCAGTTGTTCGATTTCCAGTTCGATCTGGTGGGTGGTGGGCGTCATGAGTTCGTTGCGCAGCGTTTTGATCGTTAGTCCGCCGTCGCGTGTCACTGTAGCCACTTCCTCATCGTTGAGGTACACCACGTTTTTGGTGTGTTCCACGATGGGCGTAGCGTCGGAAGCCACAAGGAATTCACCTTTGCCGATACCGATGACGAGCGGACTCGATTTGCGGGCGGCGACAAGTTTGGTGGGGTCCTGACGGTCCATAACGACAATGGCATACGCGCCGTGCACCTGGGTGAGTGCCTGGCGAACAGCCTCTTCGATGGGCAGGTTGCCACGTTGTTGTACTTCTTCAATGAGGTGAACGAGTACTTCGGTATCTGTTTCGCTCTCGAACGTATGACCGTGCTTTTGCAGGGCACTTTTCAACACGGCGTAGTTTTCGATGATGCCGTTGTGGATAAGTACAAGCCGTTTGTTGCCGCTGAGGTGCGGGTGGGCATTGATGTCGTCTGGTTTGCCGTGGGTTGCCCAACGGGTGTGCCCCATGCCGATGTGGCCTTCGGTGTCCTTGTCCTTAACGTAGGCAACAAGATCTGCTACCTTACCTTTTTTCTTATAAACGTTGAGTTGTCCGTTTTGAAGGGCAACACCGGCGCTGTCGTAGCCGCGGTATTCGAGGCGTTCCAGACCTTTGATGAGTATGGGATATGCTTTTTGTGAGCCGATGTAGGCGACAATTCCGCACATAACTTAGGCAGTTAGAAATGTTATTTGATGCGGGTGTATTTCAAGGACAATTTGGCCGGGTAAGTCATGCTTGCCGGGCCGTGCATGATGGATCGCATGGCCGATTGGCTTTGCGGGTAAACGTTGATGTAAAAGTACTTAGCACTTTCGTTTGTTTCCAAAGCATCCACCATTTTTTGAAAATGGTCGGAAAGGATCAGGTGGTAACGTTTAACGGTTTCACCATTTTCGCCTTCTTCGGTGGTTGGGTAGCCGCCAAAACGATCGAAACCACTGTTTGCCGTAACGGCGATGGAGTACAACACATCGCTGATGAGCACGTTGGTTGTATCACCCCGGCTTTCGGTAATCAGCAACTGATTGGCAGGTGCGAGCAATGGATTGTCGCCACTGAGCGACTCCATGGTCAGGGTAAGTTCGGCTTTGTTGACGGCGATGTCGTCCAGCTTGTAGGCATAAGGCACTTCCACCTTGAGCCTCAGTCCGGCCATGCCCTGGAGGTAAAGCCTGTCGGTAACCTGCTGGCCAATGAGGCCTTCTACGGCTGAACCGCCGTACTGGTGGCTCAGGTTGGTAAATTTGTTGCAACTGCTGCCCTGGAAAATGTAGTCGAACCTTGCGAATACCGTGCTGGTATCGCCCTGGAAATTGTAATGGAGGCGAACGAAACTGAAATCGTCGTCGTTGAGGTCGAATGCCAGAATGGCGCCGGGCATGCTGTTGTTGGTCACCGCTATTTTGATGCCTTTCAGTGCCTGCCAGAACGACGAGTCGGTGCTGTAGGTAGCACTGTCGATGTCGAGCAATTCCTGGGCGAAGGTGCTGGTCAGGGGGATTTTCAGGAAAGCGGCTTTGGCGGAGGTGCTGTCGTTGGGGTCAACACGTGCAGTGGAGCGCGGGCGCGGCAGGAAGTTGAGCAGGGTGCCGATTTCTTCACCGGCCGGCAGGTTCTGGTTGGAGTAATAGTTTTCATCCCAACGCAACTGTTCGGTGAGGCGGTAAACACGAAGGTCCTGGGGCTGCATGGTGTCGCCGTAAACGCCCGGAACATCGTATCGCAGGTACAGGAATGCGGAGTCGATGGTTGCACTTTCGTCAAAACCGGGTGCAAAATTGCCCGTTTGGAAAAGGGTGTTTATTTCAGCAGACGAAAGTCCGAAAAAAGGATCGTTGAGTTGTCCGGCCAAAAAATAATTGGCGGTGGATGTGAGGTCGGATGTCAGGGCGCTGTCTTCGCGCAACAGGGTAAAGCGGAGTTCAAAAGTATCTGTAAATTCAAAATCTGCAATCTGATCTTCCAACAGCTCAGCGCCGAAAGGCGTAGGCTCGGCACACGACGTCCAGAAAGCCAGCGCCATAATCAGCGCAGCAAATACCGGCAAAGGATGTTTCATTGAATTGTGTTTATCATGCTTAATAAGCTCTAAAACAGCTGTTTCAAAAGGCTTGTTGCCCTTTGGTACAACAACAGGCCCGAAGGTTGCCCCGAAGCCCGGTAAAACCAACACGCCACTGCCGCAAACATGGCGGACAAAGGCGTGTCGGTTAAATCTATATCGTTTGTTATCGTTTACTGCGATACTTCGGCTTCCAGCAGGCTGCGGAAGTAATCGAGGTAAGCCGGCAACATTTCGGCTTCATCTTTCCAGGGCAACATGGCTTTGTTGTCCTGAGCTACCGACAGGTAATCAACGTTTGTATCTACCGATTCGCTGCCGATGATGATGCCATCGGCGTAGGTGCAGGCGCCTTTGTGCATCGACAGGTTGCCGTCGGCATCCTTGTAGGCAGCCAAATCAGCTTCCGAAAGGTTGTTGATGGCAGCCTTTGAGAAGAAGCGGTCGGCGCCGAGACCTGCGTTTTCGTTGGGATACACGCTGTACACCACGCTCGCATTGGCAAAAAGCGGTTCGTTTTTGTACGTCGTTTTGAGGTAAAACGGAATCAGGCTTGTAAGCCAGCCGTGACACATGATGATGTCGGGCGGCCAACCGAATTTTTTAACCGTTTCAATAGCGCCTTTGCAGAAAAAAGCTGCGCGGTCGGGGTTGTCCTCAAAAGGCACGCCCTTGTCGTCTTCAAAAATCTGCTTGCGCTTGAAAAAATCTTCGTTGTCGAGGAAATAAACCTGAAGCCTCGAGTTGGGCAATGATGCAACCTTGATGATCAGCGGGTAATCGTCGTCGTCAACAATGATGTTCATACCCGACAAACGCACCACTTCGTGTAAACGGTGACGGCGCTCATTCACTACGCCGTAACGCGGCATTAAAATCCTCAGTTCGTAACCGTTGTCCTGAAAGAACTTGGGCAACTTCGCCACCAGATCAGCCAGTTCACCACCTTCGGTGTATGGGTCCATCTCCTGTGTGACGATTAGCAATCGCTTCTTTTCCATGAATCAGCCTGACTTTTTATGTGGTCCCACATCGCTCGGCGAAACCGCAGTTCTACAAAATCGGTTGCAAAATTATAAAAAAAGTACGACAATTTTTAGGCAATTCGAGCGCCTAAAAATATTTTAGCCTAATAATATTTTCTAAGCAGCTGATTTCTAAGCATTTTACTCCTCCTCCAGCGGCACCCGCTCCAACTTCCGAAAGGTGTATGCCCACGCATTTTTGGCGTCGGCGGCATGTACCTCGCGCCACACCTCTCGCCATTCGTCCGGGTTTATTTCCGGAAAAAAAACATCGCCTTCCGGTTCCAAATCCACTTCGGTGATGTACAAACGGTCCCACAAATCCATGCTGTGCCGGTATATTTCACCTCCACCGATGATGAATGCTTCGGTTTCACCATGATCGAACGCAATGCCCAGTGCTTCTTCCACCGAATGGGCAACCAAAACACCCTCGGCCGTGAAATAAGGATCTCTGGTAATAACGATGTTTGTGCGTTTCGGCAACGGTCGCCCAATGCTGCGGAAACTGTTTCGGCCCATGATGATATGGTGCTCCAGGGTGCATTTTTTAAAATAAACCAGGTCGGCAGGCAGGTACCACGGAATTTCGTTGTCCTTTCCGATGACATGGTTTTTGGCGGCGGCTACGATGGCGGATACGATCATGTTCAGAGGTCTTTTAACAGTTCTTTGATCAGTGTGCTCAGCCGGGGTTCAGCCTCGCCGGCCAGCGCAATAACATCTTCAAGTGTTGTTTCGCGTATCACCGATGGCGGAAATGCCACATTGGTGACCATCGACAACATCAGCACAGGCAATCCCATGTGCCGTGCCACCAGTACCTCGGGCACCGACGACATGCCCGTGGCGTCGCTGCCCATCACGCGCAACATGGCGTACTCAGCCGGTGTTTCAAGGTTGGGGCCCTGCATGGCCGAATACACACCTTCAAATGCCCGGATGCCGTGTTTGCGCGCAAGCGTCAACACGCGGGCACGCAGGTCGGGGTCGTAAGGTACCGACATGTCGGGAAACCTCGGCCCCAACCGTTCGTCGTTCACACCGCGCAACGGGTGCTCGGGCAACAAATTGATGTGGTCGCGCACCACCATGATGTCGCCACCCCGAAAATGCGGATTGATACCGCCCGAAGCATTGGTGATCACCACACGCCGTACACCCAATGCACCCAAAATTCGCACCGGGAACGTCACCTGCTGCATGCTCCACCCTTCGTAATAATGAAACCTCCCGGCCATCAATACCACAGGGTGCCCGTTCAGCCTCCCAAACAACAATTTGCCACGGTGGCTCTCCACAGTACTGCGCGCAAAATGCGGTATGTCGGTATAGTCCACCGAAGCCTCCAGCGCCACCTCATCGGCAAGCTTGCCCAGCCCCGTGCCCAAAATGATGGCCGTTTGAGGCTCAAAACCGGTGCGGGAACGGATGAATGCGAGGGACTCCTTTATTTGGTCGTATAAATTCATAAAATGTGTGAAGTTAATTTGAATGACGAGATACGAAATTTGATTTTTGAAATTTGAATTTTGGGAAGTGCGCCTGGTGTCCCGTACACTTCCCAAAAATCAAATTTCAAAAATCAAATTTCGTATCTCGTCATTCAAATCCATTAACCAGTGGGCTTCTTCCTCCAGTAATATGCAAGTGCCATGCCCGTCACCAGATCCCAGATTCCCCACCATGCAGCAATGAGCGCCATGCCGCCCAGTCCGTTGAAAAAACGGAAAATAAGCAACAAGCCAAGGGCCGTGTTGTGCACGCCCGACTCAAAAGCAAGTGTACGGGCGTCGTTTTCGGGAAGTTTGAAAAAACGCGCAAGGGTATAACCAGTGCCAAGTGCCACTGCGTTGTGCACCGCTACGATGACAAATGCAAAACCCAGGTACGTCATCAGGTTGTCGCGGTTGCCGAGCAAAGCCAGCAGAAGGATGGTAAAAAACAACAACAATGCGATGCGCTGCACCCACGGTTTGATACGCTCTACCAACGGTTTGAAACGCTGGTGCAAAAACATACCCAACAGAAGCGGAATGATGATGAGCTGCACGATGATAAGCGCCATGTCGAAAAAACTGATCTCGAACGACTTGCGCAACGCATCGGCCCCGGGCACAAATTTAGACCAAAACATAAACCCTGCCGGCGTTACCACGGTGCACGAAAGGATGATGATGGCATTTAGTGTAACTGATAATGCCACGTTGGCCCGGGCGTAATGGGTGAGGAAATTGGTCATGTTGCCCGACGGACACATACTCACCAGCACCATGCCCAAAGCCATACTCACCGGCGGATTGAACAGGTAAATGATGCCCAGGGTTAAAACCGGAAACACCAGATACTGCACTACAATACCAAGCGCCACCGATTTTGGAAACTCTGCTACCCGTTTGAAATCGGACGGCAAAACATCAAGCGCCACACTGAACATCAGAAAGGCCATGGCCATGTTCAACACGACCATTTGTGACGGGTTAAAGTTGATCAGCAGGGTGTCGACTGGGTGCATACTCGGAGGTTTGTTGTTGGAGCAAGGTACGCAGCTTCAACAATTTTAAAACCCCCAACTCATTTCCCGGCCCTTTGCCCCACAGGTTTGGGTATCATGCCAGGAGTATACACTTTAAGCGGCCGTACCGGTTTTCCGTCGGGCCACATACCCATAAAACGTTGTTCGGGCGTATCGCCAAAAGCAACATGGCTGTATTTGCCCTCCCGCACATGGCCGATCAAGGCATCGGCCAGTTTCCAGTAACAATAAAAATCCACTTCGTTGAGCCGGGATGTGGAAAACACGCGCTGGGAGGTGTAGTTGCGCAGGCCGGTATCAAAATCGTCGTCTCTGCTGTAAGGCTCGGAATGGGTGGCAAGTACCCAGCGGTGCCCGTTGGTATCGCGTTGCTGCACCAGGATGTTGCGCAGGGGCGTGTTCACGGCGGTTTCAAAAACAAGTTGACCAAATTCCGAGCCCACCACATAGTCGTCTTCACCCACCACAATAAGCAGGGCCACGCTTTCCGGGATGCCGCTGTAATCCTGCAGGCGTGCGCCGCTCAACGGTCCCGATCCGGGTTCACAAAGCATCAGTCCTGCAGGCTCCGGAATGCGCAATTTTTTCCAGTTCACTGCCAGGTTGGCATTGATGACGCCACCATACGAATGCCCGATGTACACCACTTTGTTGGTGATTGGCCGAATGGGACCTTCCAGTTTCAGCCTGTCCAGGGCTTCGCGTATGCCTCGGGCGGCGTTTTCAGGAAAGGCATCGGCGCGGGGCCACATGATGTTGCGCTGGTAGCGCGGATAAATGACGATGTTGCCTTTGGCCACGAGGTGTTTGATCCATTTGCCGTAGGCCATGGGGTTGTACGCGCCGTAGCCGTGCATAAACACGACCACCTCCGCCGAGTCGGGTTGGGGCTGCGCAGGCAGGAAAAGCCAGTACCCGTCGGCCGATTCGGCATGGTCGTAAAACGCCACAGAATCGTGAACATAATCGGCGCCACCCGGACCAAACTCGGGTTGTCCCGGGTACGGCATACCATTGTCCTGGCCCGTTGCGAACACGCCGCGCAATGC
>JADLBE010000445.1 GCA_020847915.1 Saprospiraceae bacterium
GTTGTGCCGGCTAGCCGGCACAACCACTTGTCTTTTACCCTAAAAGCGACGGTATGGGTGGGGTTGTTCAACAAGGCCTGGATTCAGGAAATGCGGTAAAATCCAGATCATCCATACAATCGCCGGGTATTTAGGGCTGCAGGTGGCCGTTTTTTTCTACTGCCTTAAATTCCCGGCGGGGGCTGCTCTTTCGTAAAACGATTCGTAACCTCGGAAAATGGGGCCAAAAACGCGTTGTTGAACGAGCATGAAGTAACCTTCCGGCGTTTCCGCATAAAAACGTTCCACGTAGTTGTTGCCTGTTTTTCGGTCGGTAAGAATGGCTTGTGCCCAGAATTTGGTGATTTTTTCCGTTGTATCGCCCGCTGATTTAACGGTTACGATGGCGAAAGGAACGAGTGCACGAATGGAGTCCCTGTCCTGGTTAAGCGTTTCGAATGCTTCGGCGCCTTTGTTTTCAAAATTGACCAGGTAAGCTTCCGGGGCGCCTTTGCGCAATTCCAGACGCGACGATTTGGTGGTGCTGTAAAATGGCTTAACCACGTATTCGGCGTTGCCGGTTTTTTCCAGTTTGAACGATTCACTTTTTTGCTGTGGGTATTCCACCGACACCATCTGAATTTGTTCAGGTTTTTCGTGGAAAATGGCACGGTCGCGCCAGTAGTCGTCGCCAAGGGCGTAGTGCAGGCGCAACTGTCCAACAAACGACGGCACGTGCATCACGTAGGGTTGTTCGGCGCCGTCCATCATAAAGTAGGTTCCTTTTTCGTCGTTGGTAACGCCACCGACGTAATAGTTTTTTAAAATTTTACCTTCTTTGGAATAGATCTCTACTTTAATGCCGTCGGCAGCAAGGGTTTTGATCATGGTTGGTTCAGCAGCCTGTGGTGGAATGTACCAAACATTCACCTTTTGCATGGTTTCAAGAAGGAGCTTGATGGCAGTAGGACGTACGGGATCTTTACCGTTGTAAATCCACTGGTCTTCCTTGCGTTCCAGGGTGGCGGTATTGCCCTTGCGGTCGGCCAGAAAGATTTTGCCGATGTCGTTTGGGTTTTTCACGGCAAAGTCCATATCCCACGATACGCTGCTTCCCTGGCGTTTGTTTTTCCGGTAATCCATGGCATACCATGCGCCGGCGCCCAGTGCCAGAAACAGGGCGATTAAAATGAGGGTTCTCTTCATAACAGTGGATAAATTTGTGTTTAAGCTTGAATTGGGTTTAAACACAGCAAAGGGAAGTGCAAAGATAAAAAAAGTCTGCCCCGCATTGCGCGAGGCAGACACATCAAAACAAAACGAAAAACCAACTTTTTATCTTGAGTCCTGGAAGTGATGTTTTTACAATCACCTCCGGAGGAAAATCTTTTAAATTTCAGCAATCAAATTCTGCAAATCCTGATCTTAATTGCTGTTGCGGGTGCGCAAACGCACAGGTACATCGTTTGTATTGCCGTCGCGAACAATGGTGAGGTTTACCGTTTCACCTATGGTAGAACGTCCGATCATCTCCCGTAGTTCGGAAGTTGATGTCACGGTTTTGCCATTTATTTTGGTGATGATGTCTTTTTCTACGATGCCCGACTGTGCGGCGGAACCTTCGGGGTCGAGACCAACTACGGCGACACCTTTGGTAAAGGGCACTTTAAGTTCCTCTGCGAGGTAAGTATCCATGGATGCGATATCGACGCCGAGGTAAGCGCGTTTGAAGGTGCCGTACTTGATCAGGTCGTCGGCGATTTTGCGGGCCAGGTTGACGGGGATGGCAAAAGCATAGCCTGCAAACGTTCCGTTGGGTGTGGCGATGGCCGAGTTGATGCCCACGAGTTTGCCGTTGAGGTCGACAAGTGCGCCGCCCGAGTTGCCGGGGTTGACGGCAGCGTCGGTTTGTATAAACGACTCGATGGCCAGGCCTTTTTTGATGATGTTGATGTCGCGGCTTTTGGCGCTGATGATGCCTGCTGTGACGGTGGAAGTGAGGTCGAAAGGATTGCCCACAGCCAGGGCCCATTCGCCTACACGAACATCGTCGGAGTCTCCAAGCTCGATGGCCGGCAAGTCCTTGGCTTCAATTTTGATGACGGCCATGTCTGTATTTTCATCCTTACCTACCAGCCGTGCTTTGAACTCGCGGTTGTCGTACAGCGTCACTTCAAACTCGCTGGCGAAATCCACCACGTGGTTGTTGGTGAGGATGTAACCATCTGAGGTGTAAATGACGCCTGAGCCGGTCCCTGAACGGGGCTGGGCGTAAGCATCGTACGCGTCGCCGAAAAAGTATCGGAAAGGGCTGTTGTATTGTTTTTGACGTTGGATGGCAGCCTCCTTGCTTTCGCTGGCTTTGATGTGTACCACGGCAGGCATGGATTTTTCCGCTGCTTTGGTAAAGTCGAAGGCAGGGGGAGCTCCACCGTACGTGTAGTTCACCTGCCTGGCCGCAGGTGTTGCCGCCGTGTGGACTTCAACGGGTACGTCGTTGTTAAAAAGATACTGATTGGCGCCAATGGTTACCAAACCACCGGCGACGCCTGCAAGCACAGTTGACAAAAACTTATTCATGCGTCTTCGTTGTTGGGTTTGATGGTTAATGATGGAAGCTTTAGACTTCGCATGTTTGTTCTTTATGCAAATTTAAAACGATCAGGCAGCGAGTTTGCTCTTGGAAAACGTTACTTTAACGTCTCGTTAACCTGTAACCTCGCCTGTTCCTTTGGTGGTCCTAATACGCGGCTTTGTTACCCTTTTAGACTTAGGTTTCGAGTGTCGTACCAGCCGGGAATTTTATGCCTGAAAAAAAATAAGCACACTATAAACGTATAACGCCCGACCAAATGTTTGCCCTTCCTACCTTTGACCGACCAACAGCAGCAACCGAACGACAAACGACGCGGATGAAGCGCCCTCTTTCCCACCCACAGGCCCTGGAAGCACTCTTGCGACCAGAGACTGCGCTGGAAAAATTACTGATCAATACCCCCGAATTCCACCACGGTTTGTTGTGGGGAGAACCCCGTTTTGGTCATCCGGAAGGTAAAGTGGCATACCATATTCGTGAAGTTTTTGAAAACATCGACAGGATCCCGGAGATTTCCCGTTTCGACCGCGGGCGACTCAGGCTCATTGCACTCATCCACGATACCTTCAAATTCGCTGAAGACCGCAGCCGTCCACGCGACTGGTCCAAACACCACGGCATCCTCGCCCGACAGTTTTTCGAACATTTCACCGACGACCAGCTGATGCTCGACATCATCGAAACCCACGATGACGCCTATTACGCCTGGCTCGGCACCCGCCACGAACAATTCATGCTGGAAAACAGCCACAAGTCCATCGACTACCTGCTCGATCGCATCGGCCCCGACCTCCAGCTTTATTACCTGTTTTTTAAATGCGACACCCAAACCGGCGATAAAACCCAGGCGCCCCTCCATTGGTTCGAAACCAATGTAACCGGGATCGAGGTTGTGCGGATAAGGGAGGTCTGAAAAAGTCGTAAGTCGTAAGTCGTAAGTCGGACTTAAGCTTGGGATTGGATTAAAAAAATGCCCAATTGTTTGGAAAACAAACGATTGGGCATTTTTTTACTTACGACTTACGACTTACGACTTACGACTTACGACTTACGACTTACGACTTTTTCAGTGCCCCGGAACCATCCGCCTCCGCCCAATACCGCCGCGTGTATCCTTTACACTGTGCATGGCGATAAAA
>JADLBE010000446.1 GCA_020847915.1 Saprospiraceae bacterium
CTCGGCGCCAGCATTTCGTTGCGCACCGCCACCTGGCGCAGCACGTTTTGCGCCACTTTCAGGAATGCTTCGGATTGCGGGGTGCCTTCGAGCAACACGGCCGGCTGACCGGCGTCGCCGCCTTCACGGATGCCCTGTACGAGGGGAACCTGGCCCAGCAGCACGGAATTACTTTCCAGGGCGAGTTTTTTACCACCGCCTTGTCCGAAGATGAAGTATTTGTTCTCAGGCAGTTCGGCCGGGGTGAACCAGGCCATGTTTTCCACCACGCCGAGGATGGGCACGTTGATTTGCGGCAGCAGGAACATGTTCATGGCTTTCACTGCGTCGGCCAGGGCCACTTCCTGGGGTGTGGTGACGAGTACCACGCCGGTGACGGGCACGGTTTGTACAAGCGTGAGCTGTACGTCGCCGGTACCGGGCGGCAGGTCGATGATGAGAAAATCGAGTTCCGGCCAGATGACTTCGTTGAAAAACTGTTTGATGACCGCTGCGAGCCTCGGACCGCGGAGCACCACCGCCTGTTCGGGCTCGATGATGTTGCCGATGCTGATGCTGGGCATATCGTAGGCCATCAGGGGCACCATTTTCATTTTGCCGGTGACGTCCTGCACTTTCGGCCGTTGTCCCTGCAAACCAAGCATGGTGGGTATGCTGGGGCCGTACACGTCGGCGTCCATGAGGCCTACCTTAGCGCCGAGTTTTTTCAAGCCGAGTGCAAGGTTTACGGCTACGGTGCTTTTGCCCACGCCGCCTTTGCCGGAGGCTACGGCGATGATGTTTTTGATGTGGGGCACGATGCTGGTGTTGTCGTCGCTGCCCGGTGCACGCGCCACAAAATGCGCGTTTACGTTGGCTTGCGGATAAACTTCCAAAATGGCGCCCATGCAGGCGAAATTGAGTTCCGCCTTGCCTTGCATTTGCAGCGACGGTACCATGATTTTGAAATTGACGTTGTTGCCGTCGATTTCAAGATCCTGTACCATCCCTACGGCAACAATGTCCTGTCCGGTTTGAGGATCGCGCACATTGCGCAGGGCTTCGTATAGTTTGATGAGTTCCATCTCAGATCAGGATTTACAGGATTTTAAGATTTACAGGATTTTTATTTCAGGATTTGATTATCAGGATTGATTTTAGGGATTAGGGTCTCCACTTAAAAGCTACGCTTTGCAAACATTTTGCCGTTTGTCCGTCGGTGGTTTGGCTTTCCAAAACCATTGCGCGGGCTTCGGGCATGTCGAACACGGCCTGCATGTTGCGGATTCGTGCGGCGGGTACGCCCGATTGGTTCATCAGGTTGAGCCACGCTGCGGCCGTATCGCGCACAAAAAGGTCTGCAAGGTAAGTATTCAGGATGTCCCTGTTGCGTACCCGGGCGCTGTTGTTTTCAAAACGTTCGTCGGCGCTTAATGTTTCGGATTGGAGGGCGGAACACAGGTTTTTGAACTGTCGTTCGGTGCCTACGGCCAGGAGCAAAGGCTCGCCGTCGGAGCACGTGAAAATATCGCCGTAAGGGGCGATGTTCGGATGCCGGGTGCCCATGGGCTGTGGTATGTGGCCTGTCATGAGGTAATTCGTAGCCTGGTTGGCGAGCGAGGCCAGGGCGCTTTCGAGCAGAGACGCGCTTACCACGCTGCCTTCGCCCGTGCGTTCGCGGTGGAGTAGGGCGAGCAGGATGCCTTCTTTGAGCTGGTGGGCCGCCAGCAGGTCGATGAGGGCCACCGGCATTTTTACGGGCGGACGGCCGGGTTCGCCGGTCATGTACAAAAAACCGGCCTCTGCCTGGAGCACCACATCGAAGGCCGGACGTTCATCGTCGGGGTCGGCGAAAGCCTGGATGGTGGCGCAGATAAGCCTTGGATTGTTTTGGTGTAAACCATCCGCATCAAGTCCGTACCGTTTGGCGGCGGAGGTTTTGAAATTGGACAAAACCACGTCGGCTTCGAGCGCGAGGGCGCGTGCCTGAGCGAGGTCTTCGGCGTTGTTCAGGTTGAGGAACAGGTGCTTTTTACCCCAGTTCACACTGGCGAAATACGCTGAATGGTTGCTTTCGGGATTTTCCGATGGCAGTTTCCAGCCACGTGTCATATCACCTCCGGTGGTGGCGTTTTCAATTTTGATAACCTCGGCGCCAAGTTCGGCAAAAAACATACCCACGGCCGGACCGGCGAGTACGCTGGCGAATTCGACAACTTTAAGACCTGAAAAAAAAGCGTTTTGTTCCATGTTTGAGGGGCAAAGGTACATCGGACAATGTCATTTTCAGGAGCATTGGGGCATTGATTGGGAAAGTTGGTGAGGCATTTTAATCACTGCTTTAAAACAGTGCCTAAGGTGACGAAAATCGTTTCCATCAATAGGTTGGCGCCCATAATTTTATTCAATGAATTCCACCACCATGTTCGACCTTTTGATCAACCGGCACTTCCGTATTTCGCGACTTTCCTTTTGGATACCGCTTTTTTTGACCACCTGGTTTCAGTCGGGCATCGCCCAGCAAACGCATGTTTGGGAATTGTCCGCCGCTTATGGCGCCCTGGCCTATCAATCGTCTTACGGTTTTCAAACCGCAACCGGCATGGAAGCGACCCTCGGATGGTCTCTGAAGGAAAACTTTCGTGCCGACGCCGGTGTACGCCTGGGTTTCAATCCTGCTTTGCCCGATGTTTACCTGCGGTTGGTCGCCGGTCAAAAATTTGGCATCTGGCAACCGGGCATAGGATTGGAAAGCGGATATTCCAACCGTGTTACGTGGGATACGAACGGCACCTTGTTGCTCCAGGAAACCCGCGATGCCCTGACCGAAGACGTGGGTTACGCCTACATCGCATCGCACGCCGAACCACTCGTTTTTGCCTGGCCCAACGGCTGGGGTGTAAGCGCCTTTGAAATAAATTTTGGCACCCACTTCAAACATTTCGGCCAAACACTACGCCTCCAGGCCACTTTCCTCAGACTTCGCAAAACCTTCTGATCATGCGTTACCTTCGTTTCATCGCCGGTTTGTTCCTGATTTTGTACTTGTCAGGTTGCGAAAAAGACGTACCCGTTTTGTCCGGACAAGACCGTGTTTTGGCCTTTGCAAATTCGATTCAGGACGACAAGGTTTTTCCCTGGGTTGAACAATTGTGTGCCGTACAACTCAGCGATTCGCCCATCGACAATACCGGTTTCCCACCCGAAGATCTGTTTCCTTCCAACCAGCTCCGGCGCACGGCCGCCGTCGGTTTTGTCGCAGATGCATTGAAAGATTTGGGCTACAACGTGGATACGGTTGCTCTTGGCGAGGAACCTCAGGTTGCCTACAACATCGTTGCCGAAAAACGTGGGTCCGGCAAGCCTGATGAAGTGGTGCTTGTGGCCTGTCACCTAGACGCGTTTTATGCCGGGGCCGACGACAATACCAGTGCCGTAGCTGCCATGCTCGAAATTGCAAGAGCCGCACAAAACGTCGATTTTGAAAGTACCCTACGTTTTGTGGCATTTGACCTGGAAGAATACGGCTCCGTGGGAAGCACGCGGTACATCCAGGCCGGGTATGCCGACGATGTAAAAGCGGCTGTGGTTATGGACCTTATTGGTTACGCCTCTTCGGAACCCGGCAGTCAGGACCCCGTTTTTGGTGTGCAGGTACCCGATGTGGGCGATTATTTGTTTGTCATCGGCAACGGCAATTCACAGGATGAGACGCAACAAACGGTCAGTCTTGCCCACACGACCGGACTTGGCAAAACAGTCGGCATACTGGCCCCGCAAAGTGGTAATTTTTTCATCTCCTCGGTGTTTATGCGCAGCGA
>JADLBE010000447.1 GCA_020847915.1 Saprospiraceae bacterium
CCGCAACGACAACTTTGAAGCCTTTGTGTACCGCTCCGACGACTATGGTCGCACCTGGACCCGTTTGGGCGCCGATTTGCCTGCCGAACCTGTGAACGTGGTGCGTGAGGATCCGAAAAATCCCGACATTGTGTATGTGGGCACCGACCACGGCGTGTATGTGTCAACCGATCGCGGTGAACATTTCAGCGGTTTGGTGAAGGATTTTCCTGCCGTACCCGTACACGATCTGGTGGTTCAGGCCAAATCCTCCGAGCTGCTCATCGGCACACACGGGCGTTCGATGTACAAGGTTGGTGTAGCACAATTGCAGGAACTGACACCTGAAGTTTTGGCACAAACCCTTTATGTTTTTGAGGTTTCCAAACGCCGTGCTTCGCGTAGCTGGGGTATGAAACAAGCCTGGCAGGAACTGAAAGAGCCGGAGATGCCTGTGGTTTATTACGCCAAAACATCCGGCAAAGTACAATGGACCGTAAGTACCAAAGACGGTTTGGAACTTCAAAGCGGAAAAGTGGAAGCCAAAGCCGGTTTGAACACCCTGGTATACAACTTCGATGTTGCGGAGGATGCCGTGCGCAAATACGAAAAAAGCCTGGAAGCCGGTGAAAAGGAAAAGGAGAAAACACCCAAACTCAACAAGGCAGATACGGGCAAATATTATCTGCAAAAAGGCGTTTATGTGCTTAACCTTGAAAAAGACGGCGTGCGCACAAGTATCGAATTTGTGCTTGAGTGACATTCGGGACAAAAGTTCGTATCAAAACATGTCAATCCTTGTGTTACTTTTGCAAAACATAAGGCCAACTACAGCTACACAACTCTTTCTTAATTTTACTCGTACATGAAAAATCACAAAAGTCTCCTCCTGACCCTTCTGATGCTTGTCAGTCTTGGTCTTTCAAGTTGTTTGCACATTGTTGAAGAAGTTACGTTCCACAACAAAGGCAACGGCTCCTACAAAATGAACCTCGACATGGGCGAGATGAAAGGCATGATGGACATGTTGAAAGGTATGGAAACCGACAGCACCGCTGTTGCCGAAGGCGAAGAAGCCGAAGCTCCTGCCGAAGAAGACAATTCCATGGCTCAAATGGGCACTGAAATCAGCGGTGTCGCCACTACGTTGAAAACCATCCAGGGCATCACCAATGTGGTGGAAATCAACGACACCACCAACTTCCAGTTCGGCTATTCCTTCGACTTCAACAGCGTTGAAACCCTCAACAAAGCCCTGAAAGTCATCAACAAAGAAAAGTACGACAGCAAAGTGGAGGAGGTTTACAAGTTCAACGGCAAATCGTTCGAACGCCTCGCACAAGGCGATATGGGTGAAGAAATCAAAAAAGCACTCGCCGAAGGTGAAGACGAAGAAGGCGGCGAAGAAAGCATGGAAATGGTAAAAATGTTTTTTGCCGACATGTCTTACAAGCAAGTGTACCACTTCCCCGACCGTCAGGTAAAAAAATCGAGCAACGGCCTTTCGGAACTTTCCGACGACAACCATACGCTCACCATCACCCTCAAACCTTTCGACGAAGAACAGATGAAAAGCAAAGCTTCGGTTTCTACCGAAGTGAAGCTGAAGTAAGTTTAAAGTTTTAAGTTTACCATGAGTCATCCCGATTTTTTTCGGGATGACTCATGCTATTTTAGGCATTCTTTTTTCAAAAAATACGACTGTAAATCAGGCATTTAGAAATGAAAGCCCCAGCGGGGCGATTATGTCTGTAGCAAATCAACCACACTGGGGCTTTCATCCCAATATTGGATGATCATCACGTGTTTTTTTAAGGAAAGAATACAGGCGCCGAAAAAACATCACCTTTCTATTTTAAAAACACGATTTTATTTTTTTTAAAAACCCAACAATAACCTTACATTTACTTCCAATACACCACGTAATGCCTTCCCCGGGCAATGGTGTACCTGCCAGTCCCCTCTTAACTGGCTAATCGAGTGCGATTTCGCTGCTATCAATAATGATTTACTTTTTTGAAAATCAACAACGCACCTTGTTGTTGGGGTAAACTTTATTACATCGAAACCATCAAAATGAATACAATGAAATTCGTGCTATCGGCCTTACTTGTGCTTTGCACTACCCTATCCATTCAGGCCAATGCTGCAGAATTGCCGCCCAACTGCTCCATCACAGGCGCCCTATACGTTTGCAGCAACTCAGCCGGCAACCTCTTTACGGCACCAGCTGGCATGACCTCGTACAGCTGGAGCATCACAGGCGCCGGAACGATCCAGGGTTCCACCACCGGTCAAACCGTGTCTGTAACAGCCGGAAATTACACCCAGGATTTCACCCTATCGCTGACCATTGATGACGGCACCGGTCCAAGTACGTGTTTCAAACAGGTCTATATTTTTTATCTGACGCCTCCTGCCACCATCACGGTGAATCCCGCAACGGCATGTATGGGTGTTTCGTTTGATCTTTCCATTTCAGCGTTGGCCAGCAGCACCGTATTGTGGACGGGCAACGGCATCACCAATCCGAACGGCAACCCGTCTACCACAGCCATTCCAACCACAACGGGGAACCTGTTGTACAACGTCCAGGTTAATGCAGCTAACGGTTGTGTCAATACAGGTACAGCTACGGTTACGGTGAACGCAACGCCCAACGCGGCCATTGCGGTGACAGAAAACAATGTTTTTTACAATCCATTTACCAACCTCGCCTATTACAATGTTTCTTACACCGACGGCGTCCTTTGCACAGGTCCCGGTGTCCCCAATCCCAGCACCAGCGCCACGCTGACTGCCAGTGGCGGCGGCACCTACCTTTGGAGCACCGGTGCTACTACGCCGGCCATCACGGTCAGCACGGCCGGTACGTATACCGTTGTTGTAACCGGAACTGGTGGCTGTACAGCCAGTGCCTCCAAAACCATTTCTGTCAACTCCGCCCCAAGCGCAGGTACGATCAGTGCTACTCCGAGCCTCCCAAGCTCCAATGGCTTTGGGTTGTGCGAAAATGCAACCCTTACACTCAGCAGCACGGTGCCCGGCGGGGTTTGGGTGGCCTACGACAAATCACCAAATCCAAATGTGGTTTCCACCGATCCTGTGACGGGTTTTACCATTCCGCTGTACAATTCGTTTACCGTTGATAGCCATTCGGTGTTTTACCGGGTTACGCTCAACGGTTGTATCAACTCGGCCCGAACTACTGTGGTAATTTTGGATGCTCCCAACGCAGGCACGATCAGCGGCACAACGACGCTCTGTGCGGGCACGACCACCCAGCTCAGCAGCAACGGTACGACTGCCCCCAATACCATCAGAACATGGAGCAGCAGCAACACCTCGGTTGCCACAGTAAACGCAACCTCCGGTTTGGTTTCGGGCATGGCCGGCGGTACGGCCACCATTACGTACACGGTGACTACTTTTGCCGGAACGCTCTCCAATCCAACCCTCCTTTGTACAAAGACAGCCACGACAGTTGTGACGGTTAACACCCTTCCGAACGCAGGCGGCATCAGCGGCACCACCACGGTCTGTTCGGGTTTGAGCACCCAACTCACCAGCAATGGCGATGCCGGCGGAACCTGGGGCAGTGGCAACCCGGCCGCAGCTACGGTCGTTTCCTCCTCAGGCCTGGTGTCAGGCATAGCGGCTGGCACGTCCTTAATTACCTACACAGTCACCAGTGCCTTCTGCAACAGCAGCAGCACCAATGTACTCGTCACTGTAAACAACACGCCCGTCGTTACTTGTCCTGCTTCCTTCG
>JADLBE010000448.1 GCA_020847915.1 Saprospiraceae bacterium
AAATCGGTGGCACTTGCCTCAGCCGTTTTTTTACGCTGGTAAATCCAATAGCCATACCCCGCCACGATGCAGAAATAGATCATGAAGACGAGGTAGTCCAGAGTTTGTAATTTGTTTAGCATGTGGAAAGTCGTAAGATTTTTAAGAAAAACACGCGAATTACAGCATAAAATGTGGCATACTTGGCGGGGCCCAAATATAGACAAGGCTTTTAAAAGCGACGTACTTTCTTCATGGTTCAGCCCTGTTGAAGAAGATTTTATTTTTGATCGACAAAATTTTACCCACTGCGAAAAAAATTCCTTTATCTTTGGGCCCGCTTAAAACGATGGTTTCGTGGCCGAGCGGTTAGGCACAGGTCTGCAAAACCTGCTACAGCGGTTCGAATCCGCTCGAAACCTCAAAACAAAGAGCTCTCCGGATTTTCCGGGGAGCTTTTTTTGTTTTGGGGCCAGCACTTCAAAGGGCTACTGGCTAAAATATTATATTGCGCAATACTTGCTATTTCATAAAATTTTATTTTAATTTTGCAAATTATTTAAGCTTAAAAAACCAAAATTATGAAAAAAATCAAAATGTATGCTATGCTTGTGTTCGCAAGCATGGCCCTTGTCGGCATTTCCTGCTACAAAGATTCAAACACCACTGAAACCCTTGCCCCCGACCAGGCCGGCGAACGCAGTGCACCCAACTGCACGAACCTTACCGCGGTTTTTGAAGACGCACCCATAGGATGTGCCTGTATCCCCTATCCGCTTGCTTGCCCGCTGCCCGACGATGTGTCGGAACTGTGCAGTTTCGGCGCCCCAGCGATCACAGTAACTCTGGGCAATTATACCGGCACACTTTCCTCGGTGGTCACCGGCATGGAACAGTCGGGCAACGGCGCCCTGCACTTTACCCTGATCCACTACTTTGTGGCAGGCGAAGACGGAGAACATTATTTCTGGACCGAAGACCAGGCAGTTTGTGCGCCTGCCGGCGGCGGCCCCGCCACCTGTCACCTCAACGACGTGCTCGACATCGTGGGCGGCTGCGGCGATTTTGAAGGCGCCACAGGCAAACTGACCACCCACGGCACCGTGGTTTTCGACGGAGGCGCCCAGCCGTGCGGTGCCACCTTTGTCCCTACAGGCGTTATAAACCTTGACTTGCGCGGACGTATCTGCGCTCCAAATTTGCAATGATCGATTTGAAGACACCCGGCTCTGAACGCTCCGTGGTTGATCCTTAGAAACATGAGTCATCCCGAATTTTTGAAAAGGCACAGGTTGATTTTGTATGCTTTTTTAAAAAAAAATACGCGATAACCTTCCAAATTTGCGATGGAAGCCCCAGCGGGGCGGATATGTTTGTAGAATACGGGGTAAAAATTTGATCGGAGCCCCAGCGGGGCGGACATGTGGAGAATTTCACATATCCGCCCCGCTGGGGCTCCGATCATTTGGTGGGGTCCGATTTGCTACAGACATTATCGCCCCGCTGGGGCTTTAATTTCTAAATGCCTGATTTACAGTCGTAATTTATGAGAGAAGACTGCCTAAAACTCATGAGTCATCCCGAAAAAATTCGGGATGACTCATGTTTGCGAATATTTAAAACCAGTGTTGCAGGTTTTAAAAACCGTAACGAACACTAAACTGCAACCTGTTCGCTGCTCCGTTGTCTCCGTTCAAATCGTCGCGTTGGCCCCACAGGTATTCCACGCCGACAAAAGCGTTTTCGGCGAAATGCCAAAGGGTGTTGACGGCGAAATATTTGGTGTCTGCAACGGCTGATCCGGGCTGCCCCTCAGTATTGTCTACCGAGCCGTAGTTGTACAGGATCAACGACGAAAACGCGCTGTTCCAGCGGTGTTCGTAACCAACGGTTAAACCCAAATCGGGCAAAGCCGCAAGGTTGCCGTCGGCGTCGGGTGCGGCCGACAAACCGCCGCGGTAACGGGAGGCGCCCAATCCGTAAATGGCCTGGTAGGTCAGCTTGCCTTTTTTCCCCAATACGTTAAACAAACCTGACAGGTTGCCGCCGTACAGGGTAACCTCTTCCGATCCTTCGCCGGTGTATCGGTACTTAAGGTAGGCTGCGTAGCCGGAAAGTTGCACGTGTCCCCATCCTTTGGTGATGCGGTAGCGGGCGGTCAGGTCGGGCAACGGACTTTCAAAGGTACCCGACTGGGCGGGCGACTGGGCGTTGGTGCTTGGTTCTTCTACAGCTATTGCGAAGTAAGCATCATCGGTTATGGCGTGTTTGTACCGAATGATCGGATGACGAACAAACGCATACGCCGCCGGTTTTTCAAAATCCAGCGTGTTTGGAATGATGCTTTCGTCCATAAAGTTCGACCACGTTTGTCCGGCCAGCCACTTGCCGCCGATTTCCACATAGGCATGCCGCATGCGAAAAGCGCTGCTGCTGCCATAAAAGTCGCCTTCCACATACAAACGCATTTCGCCAACTTTGGAGGGTGTTTTTACGTCGAGGAACAGCCGTGTTTCCTTGGCATTCAGGTGTGTTGTTTGGCCTTCGGAGCCGTCGGTCGGTATTTTGGAAACGTCAAAAAAATCGGGCGATCCGATGGGGTTGAAATCGTGTATCAGGTCGGCTTTGACGTACCCTCCTAATTTCACCTTCGTTTTGGTTTTGGGAATCATCCACCAACCCGGCGGAAGTTCCGCAGCGCCTTCGGTGGTTTGCTGTGCTGTTAAGCCGGGCAGTAAAAGCGCAGTAAAAAGCAATGTCGCAAATAATGTTTTCATGTTTTTTTATTCGGTTACGGTGCCTTTCAAATCGGACACATCTACGGTTCGGGTGTTAAGTGCTTGCGTCGGCCGGTTGTTCGGGCCGATACGGGAGGCAAATGCTTTGATTTGATCGGCGGTAAGTGTTACCTGTTCGCGCAGGATCAGCCATTGCACACCTTCCGTGCAGGGCGGTGTGGTGAGCGATCCAATGTAATGGTAGGCAAAATTGTCTTTGGGCAGATGTACTTTCAGATCGAGGTTGGCGTCTGCAACGTGTTTGGTTTCACCTTTGGCATTGGGCAGGTTGGCGATGATTTTGGCAAAATCTTCGTTCGGCACTTTGCCTTCTTTAAACATGACGGCTACAACGGCAAAGCCGCCGTCGTCGCTTTGGTGTACCATGTGCATTTCCATGGGTGCGTGGTTCCCGTCGAGGGTATGTTCGCTGGGCGTATGGAAATGGAATTGTTTCAGGTGGTACGTTTTGTTGTTGAACTTAAAGGTGCTGCCTTCGTCGACGGTCACCTGGATGGTATGACCGTTGTCGACGATGTCTTCCATGTGTTCGTTGTGGGCAATGCGCAACGAAGTGTTTTTATAATCGAATTTCCAGGTTGCGCCACCTTTGGTTTCCGATTTTACGATGTTGATGGGTGATTGGCCTTTGCCTTCGCCGCAGAGGGCGTACACCGGGCTCAGGGAAGCCCAGGTTGCCGGTCCGCTTTCCCCTTCATATCCCCAATGAACGGGGCGGGCGACTGGGGGCTTGGCCGGCACGGTGTCTTGCGTGGTTGTCGTTTGGGCCGTTTCCTGCGGTTGGTTGTTGCAGGCGATCCAGGTAGTGGCGGCGGCGGTTACCAAGAAGACGGTACTCCATTTTTGAAAATTCATTTGAATTGGGTTTGGTGTTTTTAAATGGTTTGTAAAAAATTGGGAATGGAAAACTGCACTGCGCACCATCCATTCCCAAAATTATTTCTCCTTCACAGAAAGGATTTACTTTTTAACCTGGATGACCACTTTATTGATCTTTCCGTTGAATTTGGAGGAGGCGCCGTAATCGGCCACCGATGTTCCTTCATCTAAACCCACATCGGCGAGATCATCCACGGAAAAAATGCCCGGCTGGGTTTTTTCGAGGCGCGCTTCGGCAACTTTGCCGCCGTTGGCGGTGATGGTTCCCACACCGCCTTTGCCCATACCGCCGCCGTCGTACTTAAAATCGTACACCAGCTTGTATTTGCCGGCTTTCAGCGGTTTGGAGGCCATGACATGGTACGATTGCAGGCCGAGGTAGTTGTAGGAGAAGGCCGGTTTGCCGTCCTTGATGTAAAATGACAAACCACCGAAACGACCGCCCTGGCACACGATGACGCCGTTGCCTTTGTCACCGATTTCCACGTCGGCCGTGATGGTGTAGGCGGTGTTGCGCAAGTCGATGAAAATATCCACGCCCATACCTTTCATGCCTTCGCCGAGTGTCATGGTGTTGCGACCCTCCATGATGGTGGGACGGCCCATAAGGGCGGCGTTGGTGCGTTCGAGCGTACGGTCGTCGATGGGCAATACATGGTACATGATGGCCTGTTTTACAAACAAACCCTGCATTTCCTTCAATTTTTCGGGGTATTTGGCAGCTACATTGTTGGAAAGGCTGAAGTCTTCCAACGTATTGTACAACTCCCAGGTATCGTTTTCCAGCGTTGTGGCAGGTTTGGGTTGCCATGCCGGACGGTGAACGGTACGTGCCATCCAGCCGTCGCTGTACACGCCCCGGTTGCCGAACATTTCAAAATATTGCACCTTGTGGGTTTCCGGCGCTTTGGGTTCTTTAAACGTGTAAACCAGGCTGGAGCCTTCGATGGGATCCTGTTCGATGCCGTTCACCATCTTGGGGGCGGGAATGTTGGCAAGTTCGAACACCGTAGGTGCGATGTCGATCACGTGGCTGAATTGGGAACGAACCTCACCCTTGCTTTTGATGCCTGCGGGCCAATGTATAACCATGCCGTTTCGGGTACCGCCAAAGTCGGAGGCAACCTGTTTGGTATAAGAAAACGGTGCATCGAGTGCAACGGCCCAGCCTGCGGCCATGTGGGGATACGTGGAAGGGCTGCCCCATTCGTCGTAGTGTTGCAACATGCCTTCAACCGTTTCCGGCACGGCGTTGAAATACGTCATTTCGCTGAACATGCCGTTCATTTGCCCTTCGGCGCTGCAACCGTTGTCGCCGGCGATGAAAATAATGACCGTGTTTTCGAGTTCGCCCATGTCCTCAAGCGCAGCTATGAGTCGCCCGAATTCGTAGTCGGTATGTTCTGCAAAGCCGGCATAGGTTTCCATTTGACGGGTAAACAGTTTTTTCTCGTCCGCCGTGAGTTTGTCCCAGTCTTTGATGTCGACGGGTTTCGGAGCAAGTTTTGTATTGGGCGGAACGATGCCCATTTGGATCTGGCGTGCGAGTATTTGTTCGCGCAACTTATCCCAGCCCATGTCAAACTTACCCTTGTACTTGTCGATCCATTCCTTCGGGCAATGGTGCGGAGCGTGTGTGGCGCCGGGCGCGTAGTACATAAAAAACGGTTTGTCGGGCGTCAGGGCATTTTGGAAATTCATCCAGGAAATGGCCTGGTTGGTCATGTCCACCGTGAAGTGGTAATTCGGGTCGTTTGGTATTTCCACCTGTGTTACGCCGTCGTGGATAAGTGGCGCCCATTGGTTGGTTTCGCCACCCAGAAAGCCGTAAAATTTTTCGAAACCCGATCGTGTCGGCCAGCGGTCCTGCGGGCCTGAGGGCGAAAGTTCCCACGGTGGCGTTTCATGGCATTTGCCGAACTGGGCGGTGTTGTACCCGTTTTGGCGCAGTACTTCGGCCATCGGTGTGATGGATTGTGGTCTCACGGCATTGTTTCCGGGATACAGGGTGGCAGTTTCGGTAATCGACCCCATGTTGTTGGAGTGGTGGTTGTAACCCGTGAGCAACGCTGTGCGGGTGGGTGCGCAGAGTGCCGTGGTGTGGAACCTGTTGTACCGCAGACCGTTGTTGGCAAGACGTGCCATTACGGGCATGTTTACCGGTCCACCGAAGGCTTCGGTTACACCAAAACCCATGTCGTCGATCAGCATGACAATAACGTTGGGGGCGCCTTTCGGGGCATTCACTTCAAAACGAGGCGGGGGCGTAGTGGTACGCACATCCATTTCGGTGTAAAGCGGCCTGCGTGGTTCACGGATGGGCAACGAGGAGCGGTCGATGGCGTACGGCGTTTGCTGGGCGGAGAGTTGCGTTGTAAATGCAACAAGGCACAACAAAACGATCCGGGTAAATAGTAACCAGTTGTTTTCGTTGCATTGTTTAGGATTTAAATATTTGTAAAAATGAACCGTAAAGTTAACAGCAGTTTGTTAACTCAAACCAAAGTTGTTATTAAAAATCATTAGACGGGGCCGT
>JADLBE010000449.1 GCA_020847915.1 Saprospiraceae bacterium
AGCAGGTTTTTGCTTCGCAAAACATCCAAAGCGGCATGGTAAGCCGGCAAACGAAGGTGCTGCGACCAATGGGATTCAAAATCAACGACAGAGCGTGGACCTTCATCCCAGTCGATACCAACCCGGGCGAGTGTACTGAAAATGTCCTCCACATAGGCTGCACGTTTCCGGTCAGCGTCGAGGTCGTCGATGCGCAGCAGAAGTTTTGCTCCGCGACTGCGCGCTGCAAAATGGTTCAGCAAAAAATTGAACAGGTTCCCGGCATGCAGGTAACCCGAAGGGGTTGGGGCCATTCGAAGCCGGCAACGGTTGCCAATGGTTTCAAGGAAATGGCTGAACGCACCGTTCATTACTGTGGCGCCTTCTCAAACGATTTAATGATCTCTTCCGGCGATTTGCCCAACAATTTCAGGGCCATTTGAGCATCGTCGGTGAAGTCCGGATCGTTGGGGTATTTTATCAAAAAACCCTCGTAAACAGCGCGTGCTTTTTCCACGTTACCAAGGTCATTTTCATAAATGAAGCCGGTCATAAACATGGCCGTAGGCGCTTTGGCGTGATTCGGCATTTTGTCAACGATGTAGTTGTACAATTGAATCGCCTTGTTTGGATTTTCAATCGTTTTGGCCAATCCGGCAGCCTTCATCAACAAATCGACGCTTCTTTCAGGCTGTTTTTTGGTAATCCGGTCTACATACGCTTCACAAATATCAATGTACTTCCAGGCACTTGACTTGTCAAGGCTGGTTGGTGTACCCAACTTTTTTTCAAGTCGTACCACACAGGAATCTAACCACTGAAGATTCTTATCCAGGTGAAATCGCATGTTGTTTACATCAGCCGGATCAAGCGAAAGGGCTGGTATTTTTTTGTAAAGGTAGGCGTTCCAAATCAGGGCATACACACCCATGGTTTCCGCCAGATCCTGGCCTTCGGAGTGGTTTTTTATGGCGTCGTCCAACCAACGGCTTGCCGTAACGGCATCTCCGGTTTTTGTAAATCGTATGTCAGCTGCCCGGGTTAGGTAAATCAAGTTTTGAGCATGGTTGTTCGGGTCTTCCTTTACCGACAAGCGGTAAAGATGAACAAGGCTATCGGCAAGGGCAACCGAGGCATCCTCATTGTAACGGGCTTCAAGTTTTTGAATTTCGGCTGTATTTTTATTTTGACAACCTACCCAAAACAGGGTGATGAGAAGCGGAACAAGCGTGAAAGTCAGCGCTTTTTGCATGCTAAGAATCTGTTTTTCAGTGAATTATGCGTAATCAAATGTACCGTTTGGCGTTTGCAGACGTACGGTGGGATAATCGGCTTTTTCAACCCTGCCGACCACACGTGCGTCGATGCCGAACGATTGGCTGATGTTAACAACATTTTGGGCCAGGTGTTCAGGAAGATAAATTTCCATGCGGTGTCCCATGTTGAACACCTGATACATTTCACGCCAGTCGGTGGCACTGTTGCCGTGAATAAGTCTGAATAACGGCGGCATGGGAAACAAGTTGTCTTTTACGACCCTTGCCTGGTTCAGGAATTTGAGCACCTTGGTTTGCCCACCACCGCTGTTGTGAATGATGCTGCTGATTTGTCCGCGGTATTGTGCAAGTATGGCATGTAAAACAGGCAGGTAGGTACGTGTGGGTGAAAGCACCAGTTTGCCGGCGGACATGGTTTTGCCGCCGCCAATTTCCACCATATCGGTGAGTTTGGTTTTCCCGGTATACACGACCTCCATGGGCAGGGAAGGATCAAAACTTTCGGGGTATTTGGTTGCATAGCTTTTTTCAAAAACGTCGTGGCGCGCTGCGGTAAGTCCGTTGCTGCCCATGCCGCCGTTGTAGCTGTCTTCGTAGGTTGCTTGTCCGAACGATGCAAGTCCCACCACCACGTCGCCGGGTTTGATGTTGCTGTCGATCACATCGCTGCGTTTCATGCGTGCAAAGGCTGTAAAACCCACGTCGATGGTGCGCACGATGTCGCCGACGTCGGCGGTTTCGCCACCGGCAAGGTGGATGTTGACGCCGTGTTTTTGCATGTTTTCAACAAAATCGGAGGTGCCTCGAATGACGGCGGAAATCACGTCGCCGGACACGAGCTTTTTGTTGCGTCCGATGGTACTGGAAAGCATGATGTTGTCGGTACATCCCACACAAGCCATGTCGTCGAGGTTCATAACGATGGCGTCCTGTGCCACGCCCGGCCACACACTCAGGTCGCCGGTTTCGCGCCAGTAGAGGTAAGCCAGACTGGTTTTGGTGCCGGCGGTATCGGCATGCAGCAGGTTGCAAAAATGGGGATCGCCGGCGGCGATGTCGGGCAATATTTTGCAAAAAGCATTGGGATACAGGCCTTTATCCAAATGTTGGATGGCTGCGTGTACTTCATCTTTAGAGGCTGATACGCCTCTTTGGTCGTATTTAAGCGGCATAGGAGGAATGGCCAGATTTTATTTTTCCCACGTACGGAAGGTGGCTGTGCGATCGTAAATATGGTAAAGTACAGCTTTTTCAAGCTCGTTGAAAGTGATTCCCCTGCGTTGCATAACACGTTCGGCGGTTTCACAGGCGTCGGCGAAAGTGTAGGTTCGGAGGGCCGTGTCGGCGCCGCCCCAGGAAAAATCGGGGATGAAATTACGCGGATAACCTGCTCCAAAAACATTGGCAAAAACGCCCACCACAGTACCTGTATTGAACATGGTATTGATACCGCATTTGGCGTGGTCGCCCATCACAAGTCCAAAAAACTGCTGGCCGGTTTTTTCAAAACGGTTGGTTTCGTAGTTCCAGAGTTTAACCTCGCTGTAATTGTTCTTCAGGTTCGAATTGTTGGTATCGGCGCCAAGATTGCACCATTCACCAAGCACAGAATCGCCCAGGTACCCCTCGTGCGATTTGTTGGAATTGCCAAAAACAAGGCAACGGGCTATTTCGCCGCCGATGCGGCAGCCCGGACCAATGCTGGTGGGTCCGTAAATTTTTGAACCCATTTTAACGATGGATTCGGCGCCTATGGCCAGTGGGCCACGAAGCATGCTGCCTTCCATGATCTCGGCGTTTTTGCCCAAATAAACAGGGCCATCGGTTGCATTGATGATGCAACATTCGATGCTGACGCCAGGTTCAAGAAATACAGGGTGTTCGCCAATCACACGGTTGGACTCGGCCAAAGGATGCGATTCCCGGCCGGCGGTAAGCTCGGCAATATCGTCGGTTAAAGCCTTCGGGTTGAACCGGATCAGGTCCCACGACCGTTCGATGAATTGGAGTGGAATGTTTTCATCGATGTCGATGCCATCCAGTTCGCGCACTTCTTCGTCTTCGATTAAGGCTTCAAACTGGGCCTCATTAAGCCTTGCTGCAATGAGTTCACCATTAAAAAGCAACGCCTGATTGGCTTCCAGCGCCTTGATCTTTTGGCAAAGCGCGTCGTTTGGCATAACACCACCGTGGATGATCAGGTTGTCGTCCTCAATGTTCATGGGGAATTTCTCCTGCAGGTATTCCTGGGTGATGTAGGAAACGGAAGCCTTTAGGCGGCGTTCCCATTTTTCCCGAAGGGTAAGTACGCCTATGCGCAACTCACCCATAGGGCGCGTGGCCGTAAGTGGCAGCAGGTGGTTGCGGGCATCGGAGTCGAAAAGAATTACATTAAGCATAACGTTCGCAGCAAAGCGTGTACCGGATAAGTTGTCCTATAAAAAGGCATTAACTGTATGTCGGCACAAAAGTCGCAAAAGAAGCAATAAAAAAAGTCCCAATCTGCACGAAGCCTATCGGGACCTTTTTAAGCAAGCCATTTTGATGGTGCTTACTTGGTAAATTTTGCAAATTTCTTGTTGAATTTGTCGATACGGCCGGCCGTGTCTACAAATTTCATTTTGCCCGTGAAGAACGGGTGGCTGTAGGCCGAAATTTCCATTTTTACCAATGGATATTCTTTACCGTCTTCCCACGTCGTGGTTTCACGGGTATTGGCGCATGAACGGCCCAGGAATGATTCGTCGGTAGCAATGTCTTTGAAAATGACGAAGCGGTAGTTTGCCGGATGAATTTCTTTTTTCATGATATAAAATCGAAAAAATTGCTTACAAAATCGTTGTTGAACAAATCGAGGCGCAAAAGTATGTTGAATTCTTGTTTTTTCCAACACATTTAAAACAAAAAATTTTCACGAAGTGCCGGAAAGTGCTGTAAATCGCCTGTGCAGCGCCCAAACCTGTGGTGTGAGTGCCTTGGTGCCGTCGTTAACAATGGTAAAATCGGCCAAAACCAACTTCTCAGCTTCAGGCATTTGTCGTTTGATTCTGGCATACACTTCGTTTTCACTCAGTCCATCGCGTTGTATAACCCGCTGAACACGTACTTCTTCAGGTGCTGTAACCACCACGAGGTAGTCTAAAAAATGGTATGCGCCGCTTTCAATCATGAGGGCCGCTTCCTTGATGGTGTAGGCATGGCCGGCGGCCTTCATGGCTTCGTGCCACGACAAACTGTCGGTTTCCACCGCCGGATGCACCAAAGCGTTCAGGGCCGCGAGTTTTTCAGGTTGTGCAAAAACGACCGAAGCAACGAACGTTCGGTTGTAGGACCCGTCCGGATGGTAGGCCTCCTCACCAAGCAATTCCGTGATGCCTGCACGCAGATTTTCATTTTCCACAATCAACGCCCTTGCCCTGTCGTCGGCGTAATACACAGGCACGCCAAGAATTTCAAACATGGCACAAACGGTTGTTTTGCCGCTGCCTATGCCTCCGGTGATGCCAACTCTTAAAGTCATAAGTCGTAAATTAGTTGCAAGTTGCAAGTGGCAAGTTGGGAGTGGGATTAGAGTTGGGAAAGACGGGTCATTTGTTTAAAAGCTGCGAGGGTAAAAACACCTTTTGGGGCGGTGGCCATAACGCGCAGATTTTCCACCAAGGTACTGTCCTCATCGAGAAAACGGAAAACCGTGGTTGCCGGCAGGTCGCGAAACATACGTTTAAACACTTCGCCGCCCAAGTCGCCTTTTTGTTGCAAAACCTTGAGCAAAACACTGTCGAAAAAACGGAAATGCGGATCCGAAGCCAGCAAGGCCGGATTGGGCGCCCCTTGTTGGCCCCAATCGTTTACCAGCGCCTGAAGCTTGCGTTGTGTACGTTTGAAAGCATAACCGCTCGACCCTTTTACAAAACCTCCGGCGGTGCCGATGTTGATCACACGGCCCTCTAAAATGGCAGGAAAAACTGCGTCCGTCATGGGTATGATGCCAAATTCCGTCTCTTCAATTTGGTATTGATTGATGTTCAGGTATTGAATGAGGTAGTTTTTCAGGGCATCGTCGTAGTCGGTTTCCTTCAGAAGTTCAGGGGAAAACAACGTGTATTCCACAAGTGCCCTTGTGGGAGAAAACGGCAAGACATAAACAAACCGGGTTGCGCCGTTTTGATCCACACGAAAATCCATAAACGTGACACATTCAGGATCAAAAACAGGTTGTTCTGTTTCCACCAACCAACCTTTGAAATGCTGTAACAATTGTATGGCCCCACCCCTCCCCTGCGCTTCAGGTTTTTCTGAAAGACTAAACGGTTGTTCAAACCATGGATTTTGTGGTATCAGTTTGCGCTTCATCAACGCGCTGTTAAAAACCACTTCACCCGTGTAATCCCCTGAATCGGTTGTAACGAGACCTTGTTCAGCATCGATGTTGAGGATACTGGCTTTTAACCAAATGATGTTGGGATTGGTAGCTATTTGTTGTTTGGACCAGGCGTAAAAATCGCAACCCCGTACCATGTGGTAACGGTACGGTGCTATGTCGAGCCGCCGTTCAAAACCAGGCGCATAAAACTTGCAGGCATTCCAGGTAAATGTTGAAACAGCAGGCATGTTTTCATCATCGCGCGCCCAGAAACACCAGGTGCGATCGTTGGCGTTTTTATCGTCGCGGTCGATGATCAGCACACGTTTTTTACCAAGCTCCGGGTGCGTCGCAATCAGTCGGGCCAGCGTGAGTCCGGCCAAACCTGCACCCGCAATCACCACATCGTAGGAGTTCAAAAGTTTGGAGTTTAAAGTTTGAAGTTTAAAGGAGTTCGGAGTTTGGAGTTCGGAGTTTGGAGTTCGGAGTTTGGAGTTTGGAGTTTGGAGTTTGGAGTTTGGAGTTTGGAGTTTGGAGTTTGGAGTTTGGAGTTTGGAGTAACAAGCGGTTACTTGCTACTTGCTACTTGCCACTTGCAACTTGCCATATGCTTTTTGTTTACATTTACACCCGCAATACCTGACGAGATGAATGCCACGCCTGCCTCTTACCGAAGTCTTTCCGAAGACGCAATCAAGCGTTCTTTTTTGCCGTTTTTGAAAGATTTTTACAAAAACAGGTACGCTTTCCACCACGAAAGTTTTGAAGCGCGTACCGACAACGTCAGTTCCGGCGGTATTGTAGCCGATGGCATGGTGCGTTTCAGGCGCGAGGACGGCAGGGAGTTTCTTTGCACTTACGAAGCTACGTCGCTGGACAAAGCGGAAGAAGTGCGTTACACCCTGAATACCAAATACCTGATGTGGGACGGCCTGGCGTTCGGCGCTTTCCTGACGGCGCTAAACTACGCGGTTTTGTACTATTTCCGGTTCGAATGGCTGCACAACCTGCAAACAATCGGCAACATCGGTTTGGTGACAGGCATCGGCATGATAGCCTTTTTTGTCTGGCAGCTGGCGATGCAGGGCTGGCGCAAATACCGTTACATCTACGCTGTTGAACAATTCAAACGTTATTTCGCACACGAACAGTGGATCGCACTGGGCGAAGACGTGTTTCCTGCGCCCACCGATCCATACCTCACGGAACTGAAAAACCAGTGTATGTACCACGGTTTCGGACTGGCATTGGTGTACAAAACAGGTCTTGTTCGTGTGGTGATGGCGCCCTCCAGACTTGGCATTTTTGGAAAAGACCGCCGAATTGTGGAATGGTTTACCAAAAACCAATGGTACCAAACCGTAGCCAACAACCTCAGGGTAGTGACGCAAACACGTCCGGACATGCCTTCGGCCACCCGAAAAACCGTCAACTTCATCTTCCGACCCATCGACCAGTGGGTTCTTACACCCGCTAAAAAATTCTTCCTGCCGCAAGCCGGCAACGTAAACCGTTACATGAGCGCACAGGGAAGTCAGAAATGGGTTTTTACCCTATCCATGATGTTGGTGTTGCCACTGATGTACCATGTAAGCAAATACCAGGAACGAGCTTTTACCGACACCACACAGTACTTGCCCGAACGCTCTGAGGACAATCCGGAAGACGAACCCTATTACCTTGAAAAAGACGATCCCGTTCCCGATGATGCCTACGATGGCCGAGGCATTCCCAAACAATATCCGCAAGACGACCGGGTTGCTGCGGCTGCCGACGATGAGGTAACCACCATCGATTTGAGCGGCGGTGCAGAGGAGGAAAAGCCTGTTAAACCTGTCAAAAAACCGGCGCCCAAACCGGCGGAAAAAACCAAACCAGTTGTCAAACCTGCCGAACCTAAAAAGAATCCGACTGCATCCATACAGGCGGTAAAACCCGTCGACCCCTGCGCCGTGTGGGATACCCGCAAAGGCTGGATCATTCAGGACAACAGTTTTTCTTCCCGGGAAACAGCCGATTTGCGGGTGAAAGCTTTGCAACAACGCGGCCTGAAAGCTGAGGTGGTCGCAAAAAAATGTTTTACACCCGGAGCTTCAGGGTTCATTGTACGCCTCGACGTTATTTTTAACAAAGAAACCGAAGCACGCATCAGGGCAGCAGAAATATTGGAAGCCCTTGAACGGTACAACCTAGACCAGGGTTCGCCCCTGGTAAAAGGCATCAATTTATGAAAGATGTGGTGGTTCGATTGGCTTGCCTGGGTTTGTCAGCACAAATCGGCATGTCGCTACCACTGTGGCTGCCGTACGGCGACGGAGGTCCGCCCAAAACGCCGCTGTACCTGTTGCCCCATTTGCCCGACGGATGGCTGATGTTGTTGGTTTTTTCGGCATCGGTTGCCCTGTTTATTGTGCCTCACCGCCGTTGGTCAGCCTGGTTGATGATGGCTGCCATGGTCCTTCAGGCAAACGCCGACATCAATCGCCTGCAACCCTGGTTTTACTTCTATTTCCTTGTTTTCGCTGCTTCCTTGTCGCAAAAAACACCGGAAGCAGCCTTGCGTTGGGTTGTGGCTGCGGTGTATTTCTGGAGCGGTTTTTACAAACTGACGCCCTGGTATGCCGAACAAAACTTTGTCTGGTTTTGCGAAGCTTTCCTATTTACAGCCTGGGCAGGGAAACATATTTTTTTAGGCTACGCCAGCGCATTTTTGGAAATGATGCTCGGCGTCGGGTTGTTGTGGCGCCCAAGCCGTCCTTACTTCCGCATTTTCACGCTTTTTTTCCACAGCTACATCATCCTGGTGCTCAGTCCTTTGGGAGCCGACTGGAACCATGTGGTTATTCCGTGGAACCTGGCTATGGCGGCCATGGTTTGGGTTTTGTTTGCACCGAGAGAGGCGCCGGATTCGTTGCGGGTAACGGGCGTAGCATGGATTCCCGTGGTTCTGGCGGCCGTTGCACCGGCCTTACAAACGGTACATGCCTGGCCAACGGCTTTGTCGTGGACCATGTACAGCAACACCCAAACCGAAGTTGTATTTTACAACAATGGAGGCATGAATGACAAAATGAAAGACATTTGGGAAAAACACGCCTTTGATAACGGCACAAAGTTGTTGCTCGACGACTGGAGCATGGCGGTGCGCAACACGCCGCTGGTGAACCACACCCGAAATTACTTCAAGCTCGGTGCGTATCTTTGCGATTGCAGGGCAACGTCGGTTGACAGTACCGGCATTTATTTTCTGAAGGTTGACCGGTGGGAAAACGGCTCGGATTCTCTGACGTTTTTTCCATGTTCCAGGCTCCATAAATCAATTTTTTTATTTTGAAAAACACCCTTCTTTGGCGGCTTACGCCTCCGCACGGCGGTTCCGACTCCTACCTGTTTGGCACCATGCACGTACGTGATCAGCGTGCGTTCGGGTGGCTTGATCTTGCATTGATTGGTTTAAAACTAAGTGATGTTTTTGCCGCAGAATTTGATCTGGGAGAAGCCGACGAAAGGGCACTTGCACAGGTACTACAACTGCCCGAAGGAAAAACCCTCGATCAGTTGTTGTCACGACAGGCATGGAAAAAGCTGCAACGACGACTGGGCAAAACCAACCCACTCCCCATTTCCATGTTGCAGATGATGCACCCTATGGTGGTTTCCATGACGTTAAGTACACAAATGCTCGGCGAAGAGGCCAATTTTTCCCTTGATGAAACGCTTTGGCGTCGCGCCCTCGAGGAAGATAAAAAAACCACCGGTGTTGAGTCTTTTGAAGACCAATTGAACACCCTGCGCAGCATCAGCATCGAACAACACATCAGCAACCTCAGCTATACCCTCGAACACCTGAAAAAGCAGAAAAAACGCGTCAAAAAGATGCTTAAATTCTATGCTTCAGGTGATATCAAAGCCCTTTACCGCACAGCCCGGCGCGATACCAAAGGCATGCGCAAAGTTTTGCTTTACCGCCGAAATTGCAACATGGCCAACCGTTTCGCCGAAATCGCCACCGAACAAAGTCTTTTTTGTGCCGTAGGTGCAGGCCACCTTGCCGGCAAAAAAGGTATGCTGCGATTGCTCAAACAACAGGGGTTTAAACTTCATCCCATCCTGCCGGCATGAACGTTGTGATGTCATTGCATTACCTGCCCGGAGTCGACTGGCTTACGGTTGCCCACAACAGTCCAAAATGCCTTTTGGAAGGTCACGAAAATTACCAAAAACACAGCATGCGCAACCGGTGTCTGATCGCCGGTCCAAACGGCATACAGCGTTTGAGCATACCGCTTGTTAAGGGTAAAAACCAACAGACCCCCATCCGGGAGGTACGTATCGCGAACGACGAACCCTGGCAACGTGAACATTGGCGCAGCATCAAAACAGCCTATGGGAACGCTCCTTATTTTGAGCATTATGCCGACGAATTGGGACGTTTTTACGAAAAAAAGACAACGTTTTTGTTCGATTTTAACCTGGAATTACAAGCCTGGCTGTTCGGTAAAATGGGTTTAAAACCTGCAATAGAACTGACGGAGTCATTTGCAACCCCTACCGCTACCCTTTCCGACTTACGTGGCTTTTTACACCTCTGGGATTTTAAACTGTTCCAGCCTGCTCCGTACGTTCAGGTATTCCAGGATCGCCATGGTTTCCTTCCCCGACTTTCTGGTATCGACTTGCTGATGTGTTGCGGCAAACAATCGGTCGAAATCCTGGAAAAATCGTGGGTAGCGGCGTAAGTTTGTTCCTGCCGGTTAAAACCAAACAACTATGATGCTCAACCAACGTGCCGAGGCACTGCGCTCCCAACTTGAAGATATCGTCAAAGACCTGCACCATCTGAGTCAGGAAATTGGTCATAAGGACCTGGCTGCCATGGTCGGCGAACTGCGCAACCGAATGGGCGAGCCTTATATGTTTGTGATTGTGGGTGAGGTGAAGGCAGGGAAAAGCAGTTTTGTAAATGCTTTGCTTGATGCTGGACGTGAAATTTGCAAAGTTGCCCCCCAGCCCATGACCGACACCATCCAGCAGATCCTTTACGGCGACCCCGAATCGGAAGTGGTGGTGAATCCTTACCTGAAAAAAATCATGATCCCGGCCGACATCCTGCGCGACATCGCCATTGTGGATACGCCCGGCACCAACTCCATCGTGGAACGCCACCAGGAAATCACCGAAAAGTTCATTCCGGCGAGCGACCTGGTGATTTTTGTTTTTGAAGCCAAAAACCCTTACCGGCAATCGGCGTGGGATTTTTTCGACTTTATTCACCGGGACTGGCACAAAAAAATCGTCTTTGTGCTACAGCAAAAAGACCTTTTGAATGCCGAAGATTTGGGCGTGAATCAACGGGGTCTTTACGACTTTGCCCAAAAAAAGGGCTTGCAGGAACCTGTCATCTTTGCAACCAGCGCCAAAGACGAGCTTGAAGGCCTGTTCGATACCAGCGGTTTTTCCGCCATGCGCGATTACATACGAACCCACGTTACCGGTGGCCGGGGCGCCGCACTCAAACTACAGAACAACCTGGAAACGTCCAACATGATCCTCGGTCGCATCCGTACGGACCTCGACACCAGAGCCCGGCAGTACAAAGCCGATATTGCTTTCCGGGAAGACATACACCAAACCCTCGACAGCCAGGAAAAAAAGTCGAACCACCAGGTCGGTATCCTGATCGAAAATCTGCTCAATGGATACGACCGCATCACCCGGGAAACAGGTGAGGAACTTGCCAATGGTTTGTCGTTTCCATCCATGCTGAAACGCTCGTTTATGGGCATTTTTGGAAAAAAAGCCTCCATCAAAGACTGGCTGGATGGCCTGGCCAAAGAACTCGAACGCAACCTGAACGCCGAATTGCGCACCAAACTCAACGATGGTGTGGTGGATCTTGCCGACAGCATCCAGCAGATGGCCAAAATGATCGATCTGAAAATCAGGGCCGGCAACACGGTTGTGCGCAGCGATTCCTACATTTTTGAAGACATCGCCGACAAACGAAGCAGCGTACTCAAAGAGTTGCAGGAAGCTTTCGGACGATTTTTATCACGTGCCGAAAACTTCACCGATGAAAGGCTTTTTCCGGAAAACGCATCTGTCTCCTCCAACATTGCTGCAAGCAGCGGTGTGGCCATCATCGGCATCATATTGGCTGCCGTAACCAAAATCACCGTGCTCGACATTACAGGCGGTGTGCTTACAGGCATAGGCTTGTTGTTTGCAGGCATCAGCTCCGTAATGCAAAGACGAAAAATCGTAAACGGCTTCGATGAAGAAATCGTTCGTGGCCGCAAACGTATGCAGGAAGCCCTGGATACCAAACTGAGTGGTTACGTTCGCACCATTAAAAGTCGCATCAATGACAATTTCACGGAATTAGATGCCCTGCTTGGCAACGAAGAAAAGCAGATCGCACATTACGAAACAGCCTTTGAAGCACTGGATAAACGCCTTTCAGAAGTCGGCAACCAGCTAAAAATCAACTGAATACACCACTTAGTTTTAAAACAACCAACAGAACTTCGCACACTTTTTGTGTGATTGCTAAAAATCAAAGCGGCCGAATTACCCAACCGTGGGTATTTCGGCCGCTTTGGTTTGTTTTACATTTGCAACACCATTTGCAACAAGTTGTTGTAACTGAAAGTGTCACAAATGCCCCTGAATCCACCAACCCTACCCTTCCAACACAAGTACACTTCCTGTCGAAACATGAGCCTGCTGTGTCGTTCACGGTACGGTCAGGCAACACCATAAAGAAGTAATCGGTTTTTGGGATGTCCTCTCTCCGCAGCAATGCAGAGGGGGGATTTTTCTTAGATGGCGTGGGGGCCTTGGTTGGGTGGGATTTGAATGACGAAATACGAAATTTGAAATTTCGTCATTCAAATCCCACAAGCCCCAGATTCCTACGGTCTTTCAGTTTGAAGCGTTTCATCCAGCCACCCGAAAAAGGTGCGTTGCCAGAGGATGCTGTTTTGGGCTTTGGTTACCCAGTGACCTTCGTCGGGGAAGTAGAGGAATTTTGATTTCAGACCTTTAAGCTGTGCAGCCTGGAAAGCCTGCATGCCTTCACCCAATGGAACACGGTAGTCGAGTTCGTTGTGGATAACAAGCATGGGTGTGTCCCAGTTTTGCACGTACCTGTGTGGTGAAAATTTTTCAAAGGTTTTGGCATTGGTAGTATCCCAATAGGGCTTTCCGAGGTCGTTGTTTGCAAAAAACAACTCTTCTGTGGTGCCATAAAAACTCTCCAGATTAAATAATCCGCAGTGTGAAATGAAGGTTTTGAAACGTTTGTTGTGGTTTCCGGCGAGCCAGTACACGGAATAACCGCCGTAACTCGCACCCACGGCGCCAAGCTTTTCCTTGTCGATGTAGGGTTCTGTCGACACATCGTCGATGGCCGAAAGCAGGTCCTGCATGGGCTGGCCACCCCAGTCGCCTACGATGGCGTCGTTCCATTCCTGTCCCGAGCCGGGCATGCCGCGTCGGCAGGGCGCCACCACCACATAACCCTCCGAGGCCATCATCTGGAAATTCCAGCGGTAGGAAAAGCCCTGGCTGAGGGCCGATTGCGGGCCTCCCTGGCAATAAAGCAACGCGGGGTATTTTTTCGCAGGATCAAAATCGGGCGGGAAAATAACCCACACGTTCATGTACTTTCCATCGGTGGTTTTAACGGTTCTGCGCTCAACTTTGCCTTTGGCAACATCTTTCCACGGCGCATCGGTAACAAAACTCAGACGATTGACGTCGCCACTGGCCGGATTCACACGGTACACTTCTGCCGGGGCGTCCATTGCGGTTCGGGTGGCTACGAGGTTGTTGCCTGCCACCCGGAAAGCGCTGTAATCGTGGCGGCCCTGGGTGATGCGCCTGGGTGCGTCGACCGAAAGTGGCCACTGGTAAAGCTGGTAGGTAAAATCGGTAGAGCTTTGAAAATACAATGATTTGCTGTCCGGCGCCCATTGCGGGTGGTTGGCTTCGTAGGTCCAGCCCCCGGTGAGTTCACGGCGCTCGCCGCTTTGCAGATCGAGCAGCATGATGCGGGTACGGTCGGCTTCGTAGCCGGCGCGTTCCTGGCTCGTCCAGGCGAGGTATTTCCCATCGGGACTCCAAATTGGATCAAGGTCGTAGCCGGGCATACCTTCCGAGCTGTTGAGTGTTTTGCCGGAGGCAAGATCGTACACGTAAATGTCGGCGTTGGTGCTCAGGGCTTCGGCGGTGCCCCGTTCCTTGCGGCAAGCGTAGGCGATGTACCGGCCGTCGGGACTCCAGCTGATCTGGTCCATGCCGCCCATGGGGCGCAGCGGAGCATCGAAGGGTTCATTCATGATGTTGCGCGGCGTACCTGCAAGTTTTCCGCCGGCATAATCAACCACAAAGATGTTGCTGTACTGGTAGTCGTGCCAGCTTTTCCAGTGGCGGTACATGAGTCCGTCTATAACACGGCCGGTGGTTTTGGGCAGATCCGGATTTTGTTCCGCTGCGGTTTGATCCATCTTAACATCGCGGGTAAACAGCACCATTTTGCCGTTGGGTGCATAATGGTAACCGTTCATGGTTTCTTCGGAAACAAGAACAGGTGTTCCGCCGGCGAGCGGAATCTCGTGCAGTTTACCATCGCGTAAAAAACCGATGGTTTTGCCCCCAGGATGAAAAGACGCATCGGAGGCGGTTTTCCCCGACTCTGTCAACGCAATGGTTACGCCGCTTGAAACCTCCACACGGTACAAAACGCGTTCACTTGTACCTTGGGCTACATCGTAGCGTTGTACGCCATAAACGGCATAGCGGCCATCGGAAGATACCGCATCGAGGCCTACACGGCCGATTTGCCAAAGCAATTCTGGAGTCAGCTTTTGTTCTTGTGCCATAAGCAAGTTACAAACAAGCATTGCCGGTATAAAAAGGGTAAAGAAACAACGTTGCATGCAGGAAGTGTTTTAAAGTCCTTAAAAACGCAGCAAGGATGGTCTATCTTTGCCGCGGCAAAAATGCGTTTTTAGTCCACGGAAATACAACATTTTGAAAAAAACAAAATTTTTTCAAAACGTTGAATTAGTTGAAAAACCACAAAAACATATACCAATGCGCTTAATTGGACAGATAGAGCACCCGGTTTTAAAAATCAGTGTTTTTAAAATGGACGGCCGTGTAAGTGTTAAATTTGAAAATGCACATTACGAGCAGACTTTCAAACTGGGAAACGACGAGCGCATTCAATCCCTTGAAGACGTTCAACGGTTGGTAGACGCTGCCATGGCCGAGGAAGTTTTACACAACATGCAGCAACAGCACCGCTGCAGGCTGGCTGCCATGCGACGTTCCTTTGGCGAACAGCGCGAAGCTTCGGTTTTTGAAGAAATCATCTGAACGCAGTCATTGTATTCCTTGTAACAGCTTCTTCGTATCATTGCACCGGTTTTAAAATCGTTTGATGTTTTCCCTGGGATTAGTCGGGCCGTTTTAGCACACCACGCCAAATAAGTACTCACTCAAACTCTACAGCAGTTTACCATGAAAAAATTGCTTATTGCCTTCATTGGCTTGTTGCCATTTCTTACGTATGCCCAAAGCAGCAAAGCGACGGTCAGACCTTTTTTTGATAAAAAAACCATCGGAGAAATCCGCATTACACTTCCCGCTGAAAACTGGTCGGATGCCCTTGACTCCATGCGTCTCTACGGAGAAGGCCTGATGTCAGGTTCCGCAAGCATCGATGGCATGGAATATGCCGGCGTTGGTGTACGCTTTCGCGGCAACAACTCTTACCAAATGGGCTTGAAGCGCAATCCGCTTCAGATCAAACTCAACCACACCAATACCGATCTTCAACACCAGGGTTACAGTTCCGTAAAGCTTTCGTCCGCGCTGCGCGACCCAAGTATGGTCAGAGAAGTGCTTTTTCACGAAATCGCAGGCAAATACATGCCCTCGCCTCAAGCCAATTACGTGAAGTTGTTCATCAACAACGAATATGTAGGTGTTTTTATCAATCTGGAAAGCCTCGACGAACAGTTCAACAAAACCCATTACGGTTCATCGGAAAATCCATTTTTCAAAGCCGGTGTTGATTACAAACAACCGGCGCCCCAGGGCTGCAAGCAAAACATCGACGGCAACCTCGAATACGAAGACAACCTTGATTGCTACCGAAGCAATTTTGAAATGCAAAGCGATCGTGGATGGAGTGACCTTCAGGAGTTGACACGCATTTTGAACAACGATCCTAAAAACATCGAACGTGTTCTCGATGTCGACAATACCCTCTGGATGCTTGCGCTGAACAACGTTATGGTAAACCTCAACAGTTATACCGGAAACCGAAGCATCAATTATTACCTCTATAAAGACAACAACGGACATTTTCAGCCTGTGCACTGGGACCTGAACCTGTCGTTCGGAAGTTTCAAAAATACCGGTGTAGGCAGCGACCTAGACATCAAGGATCTTCAGCGCCTCGATCCGATGCTGCATTTCGACAATCCTTACAAGCCTCTCATCAGCCAGTTGCTGAAAGACCCGCTTTACAAAAAGATCTACTTATCCCACATCCGCCAGATCATTGATGAAAACTTCGCCAACGGCGCTTACGAAAAACGCGCTCAGGAACTTCAGGGCCTTATTGTAGTTCCTTTCAACGAAGACAAATACAAAACGTACAGCCTCGACGATTTCAAAAACAGCTTGCGGGAAACCATCGGCAAACGCAGCAAAATTCCGGGAATCGTAGAATTGATGTCGAAACGTGTAAAATTCCTGAAGGATCACCCCGAACTGACTGCTTTGCCCTCCTCGGTATCGGATGTAACCGTCCAGGGTCGCGGCAAATTCGAAAACCAACGGCTGAATACGTTCCACATCAGTGCAAAAGCAGACAGGTTTCCGCAGCGTCTTATGCTTTTTTATCGTTTTGAAGGTCAGTCGGATTTTACCTACATGAACATGAGTGAGGAAGCATCCAGCGATCTCCCCTCGGGTGTTAAGGTTTTTTCCTGCCTGGTGGAGGCCAAATCGGCTGACGATACTTTGGAATACTACATCCTTGCCGAAAACGCCGGTACCGTTCAGTTTACCCCATCCAACTACACTTCCAAACCGTACAAAATCAAACTGAGCGACCTGAACAAATAATCATGAAACAAACGCTCCCCGTCCTTATTTTACTCCTCCTTTTCGGTTTTGCCAAGCCGGGCCTGTACGCACAGGACTTCTACAAAAGCATCCAGGATGTACGCATTGAATTGCCGTACAACGATTGGGATGACAAACTCGATTCCCTGAAAACCAACAATCCGGATGCCCGTCTGGCTGGTCAGGCTACCATTGCCGGACAACGATTTGACAGCATAGGCGTACGTTACAAGGGCAACAGCTCTTATTTCCGTACACGCAATGACACGTACAAAAAGCTGCCTTTCAACATCAAGCTGGACTACAAATTCAAAAACCAAAAAATAGCAGGTACTTATTCGTCCGTAAAGTTATCCAATGCGTTTTTGGACCCCAGTTTCATCCGCGACCCATTGGCTTACGAGGTCATCCGCCAGTACATGCCTGCGCCGATGTGCAACTTTGCAAAGGTGTACATCAACACTTCTTTTTACGGGTTATACATCAATACCGAATCCATCGACGCCGCTTTTATCCAAAAGCATTTCCAAACCGATAAGGGATATCTGGTTAAATGTGATCCCGACAATTGGAAACGCGTGCGCAGCCAAAGCGGATGTCCGAAAGGAGAAAACGCCTCCCTCGCCTACCTCAACGACAGTCCGGGGTGCTACGATTCGTTTTACGAAGTGGATACCGCTGCAGCCTGGAAACCTTTGCTGCGGTTGATTAAAGTGCTGAACAAAACGCCCGATAAAATTGAACAGGTTCTGGATGTTGACCAAACACTTTGGATGCTGGCCCTGAACAACACCCTTGTAAACCTTGACAGCTACAACGGTTCGCTTTCACACAATTATTACCTTTGGTTTGATACAACGGGCGTGGCTCACCCACTGATCTGGGACCTCAACATGGCTTTCGGTGGCTGGAGACGCAACTTCAGCTTTGAAGAAATGAAGGACGAAGATCTTATCCAGTACCACCCACTGGCGGAGATCAACAACGTTAAAAGGCCGTTGATTTCCAAAATCCTTACCAATCCATTTTACCGCAAGATTTACCTGGCACACATGCACACCATTGTTCAGGACAATCTGAAAAGTGGTAAACTGATGACCAGGGCACAAAGCATGATGAAGGAAATTGATCCATGGGTCAAACAGGATTCTCTCAAGTTATACAGCTACACCGATTTTCAGCAATCGATGGATAAAACGCTGGTTAGTGGCCCTGATAAAGTCATTGGATTGCGGCAGTTGATGGATAAACGCAGCGAATGGCTTCTGAAACACCCCTTGCTCAACAAGGTCGCACCCGTCATTTCCGAGGCCAAACATGTAAAGGATGGCGCAAATTGGCTGGTAACTGCCAAAACCAGCGGAGCTGGAAACGCCTGGCTTTTTTACCGAAACAATCCGTCCTTTGCTTTCAAACGCACTGCGATGTACGACGACGGGACCCACGGCGATACCACAGCAGGCGACGGCATCTTTACAACACAGGTTGAGGCAGCAGCCATGCAACACTATTACATTGCCGCCGACAACGATGAAGCTGCCAGTGTTTACCCGGAAAGAGCATCGTATGAGTTTTTAAAAGCAGAGTAATGAAATGGCGTGGCGAATGGAAAAACAAAACGTCGCAGCGGCTGGTCCGCTACGACGTTTTGTTTTTCCGGGCCAGCCGATTCATTTTACAAAAGGAGGAACCACACCAATCCCACAACCACTACGGCCCCAAAAGTGGTAAGTAGGTAGGGTCTGATTTTGGGATCACCTCTCAGGGTGGCGATGGTGGTTTTAAACACCGTATTGGACATCATGGCGACCAGTACAATTTTGGTAGCCTCTTTCACCATGGCACTGTCGCGGGCGGCCATATGCGCACTGTTGATGGTAATGGCATCAATGTCGGCAACGCCGGAAACGAGACCTGTAAGGTAGGCCCCCGATGTGCCCATCCACAGTTGGGAATAGTATAAAAAATAGCCGATGGCGATGTACAACATGCCAAAAAAAACGGCATTTTTCAGATCAAGCGGATTGCCCAAAGGAATTTCACCGCTTTCTTTTTTGCTCTCACCATCCTTTTGGGTGATTCGCCAAACGGCAAAAAGACTCACCAGCAACATGATCCCGCACGGTATGGCAAGCTTCAAAGCCAAATCAAGGTTGAACAGGGCGGAAAGCGCCACCACGCGCACATACATGATGGTGGAAGAAAGCAGGATACCTGCGGCAAATGTTTTAACCAAACCGGGACTTTCACGACTTCTTGCACCAAAGATCCAGGCTACCATTGTTGATGAAAACAAACCTCCCAGCAAGGCAGTGATCAATATACCTTGCTGCATGCCTCCAAATTTGAGCAAAAGGTATCCTATAAAACTCAGCGTGGATACGATGACAATGATCCAGCCGATATCCCGGTAATTGAGAATGTCCTCGGGGCCAAATGCTTTGTCGGGAAGGTTGGGCAGGATGAGCAGGGCTATGACAAAAAATTTGACAAAAGCCAGCAATTCCTGTTCGGTGATGCGCGCAACAAAACTGTGAAATTCATCTTTTAAGGACAGCAATAAGGTTGCGATAACCACCACGGCCAGTGCATTGTTGACCTGCCCATAAGCCACCATAATGCCGAGGAAAAATACAAGGATGATGGCAAATTCGGTGGTCAGCCCCAATTTGCCATGCTGTGTCTGGACATAATATGCAACGGCCACCAGCAACAACAGTCCTGCAGTCGCAGCCGGAAGCATGGCGATGGACACATCATGTGCCAAAATGCCCGTCAGAAATCCAAAAATACAAATTAAGGGAAATGTTCGAAAACCCGCGAGATGTGGTTTTTCAGTTTGCATGCTGTGCTCACGCTCCAGACCGATCACAAGACCAATGCCTGTTGCCGTAATAAGCCCCTTGATGAAGGGAGGAATGAATTGAAGCCATTCGAAAGGATCCATACCCAAAGATAGTGGGTAGCTTGGGTTTTGTGGAATTGAATGACGATTTACGACGTACGATTTTTGAAATTTGATTTGGATTTAGGGATTTACAGGATTTTGACCTGTGGTTTGAACTGGAAAACTAATTTCCCTCGGACCAAAATCCTGTAAATCCTTAAATCCAAATCAAATTTCAAAAATCGTACGTCGTAAATCGTCATTCAAATTCCACCTCCCCAAGGCTCTCACGCCAACTCAACGATGGTGACGCCATCGCCGCCTTGTTCAGCTTCGGGATGGTAAACCGTTGCAATGTTGTGGCCGTATTCACGCAATTTTTGTTTCACGGTTTTGCGCAAAACGCCGTCGCCTTTGCCGTGCAGAATACGCAACAAAGAAGCATTGCTGAGCAGGGCGTTGTCGACGAATTTTTCCAGCACACGAAGTGCTTCCTCCCTGCTCATGCCGCGCAGGTCGATTTTGGCATCAAAGGCAGCCTGGGAATTGATATCGGAGGTGGTTACGGTATTGGTAATTTTCATAGGTTCCGCCGCAGGGTGCAGTTCGCGCACCGATACCGTCACTTTGAGGTCACCAAGCGCGACCATGGCATTGTTTCCCCTTAGGGTTTCAATACGGCCTGTTGCGCCGCCTGCGCGCAGTCGAACAAAATCGCCGACTTGAAGCGGGCGGCCGGAAGCTGCGGGGGCGTTGGACTCCTCCAGTTTTACAACTTCGGTGTTGATGACGTCTACCTGCCTGGCTTTTTCAACACGTTCCTCCCTGAGTTTGGCAGAAACCTGTTGTGCTTTTTCCAGGTTTTTTTCCTCTTTGAGCTGTCGGATCATTTTATCGACCTCTCTGCTGGTGTTGGCGCTTTGACGCAACTCAAATTCCTTTTGCTCAAGCTTGTGTCGTTTGCGCTTAAGCTCCAGATCGGAGTGCATGCTGTCGTAGGTTTTGATGAGTTTTTGGAGCGATTGTTCTTTTTCGCTCACCGACCTCAGCTGCTCTTCCAGTTCCTGTTTTTCACGTTGAAGTTCAATAAGAATGTCATCAACAGCCGTTTCACTTCCGGTCCGGTTGCGGGCATAATCGATGATGTTTTTGGGCAAACCACTTTTGGCAGCAATCTCAAAAGCATAACTGCTTCCGGGTCTTCCCACCTTCAGTTCATACGTGGGCGACAAAGTATCCTTGTCGAAGTGCATGTTGGCGTTGAGGATGCCAGGGTTGCGGAAGGCAAAAACCTTGAGGTTGGAATAGTGCGTTGTAATTACGGCATACACACCTTTGCGGTGCAAAGCCTGAAGGATGGATTCTGCAATGGCGCCTCCGGGTTTGGGGTCGGTGCCACTGCCCATTTCATCGATGATGACCAGGGTTTTCGGATCAGCTTTTTCGATAAAAACACGGGCGTTTTGCAGGCGCGAGGAGTAGGTACTGAGGTCGTCGTCGAGGCTTTGCTGGTCGCCGATGTCGGCAAAAACTTTTTGAAAAATGCCAAATTCACTGAGTTCGTGAACGGGCACCAACAGTCCGCTTTGTACCATCAACTGAAGCAATCCCACGGATTTCATGGCTACCGACTTGCCTCCGGCATTGGGACCGGAAAGTACCAAAATGTGGTTTTCCGGATTGAGGCGCAGATCAAAGGGTACCGTTTTGCGGCCCATGGCTTTGTTTTTCAGCCACAGAAGCGGATGGTATCCTTTGCGAATGCCTATAAGAGGTTGTTCTTTCAGGATGGGCATGTTGGCCCGCATGGAAAGAGCGAGTTTGGCTTTGGCCTGGATACAATCGAACTGGATGAGTGTATCGAAATAGGTGTGCAGCAAAGGGCCGTACGGGCGGATCTGTTCGCTCAATTCACGCAGAATGCGGAAGATTTCACGCCGCTCGTCATGCTCAAGGTTGAAAAGGTCGTTGTTGATTTCAATGACACCTTCAGGTTCGATGTAGGCCGTACGTCCGGTATCGCTTTCATCGTGGATGATACCCCGAATTTTGCGTTTGTGTTCCGAGGGTACGGACAATACGCGTCTGCCGTTGCGGAAACTTTCGGGGCTGTCGGAAAGCCAGCCTTTGGCGCGGTATTCCTGGATGATTTGGCGGAACCTGCCGTCCAGTTCGCGCACTTTGTGTTGCATGTCGCGGCGAATGCGCATAAGTTCGGGTGATGCATCGGGGCGTATTTCGCCTTTTTCATCAAAAACAGCCGTTATGGCTTTGATGAGACCATCGTCGAATTGCAATGGACGGATGATGTCATAAAGTCTGGGATAAATCTCCTTTTTAGGGCCGGAAGCGAAGTATTTAAAAACATCACGAACAGTCAGCAGGATGCGCAAAATATTTTGAAAAGATTCGGTTTGCAGGGTGTACCCATCGATTTCGAGCATGCGCAAATCGGGGCGTATGTCGGCAAAAACCTGCAAAGGGAAGCGGTCGTTTTTTTCAAGCGCCAATTTGTATTCCCGTGCCTGGCGCATCGAGGCATCAATCGTTTCAAAATGGGTTTGGGGCTCAAGAACAGCCAGCATTTCAGCGGCCATGGTTGTTAAAGCTTCGTGGCTAAGCAGATCGAGGACTTTATCAAACTCGAGTTTACGAACTACGTCTTTAGGTTCAAATACCATAGAGGGCAAAAAGTGTTTCGGATGCAAAGGCCACATCAAACCATGAATGGCGCAAAATTACCTCTTTAAACAATCCAAAACGCCTGAAGTTCCGCATGATGTAAAATCAGGGAAACGTATTGACAATCGTTGTAAAATATCATTGTCTGAAACAGACATTTTTTAGTCAAAATGATGGCCAATCGAAAGAGGAATGATACATTTGCCTCAACAATGCATCCAATTCAATAAAACTCAATCTTATGTTCAAAAAGTTACTTGCTGGTTTTTTTCTGGTTTCTCTTGCCAGTTCTATTTCTGCCCAGGCAGTTTGGGAAGAAACGTTTGATGGTGGCAATACGCTGCCTGCAGGATGGACCCAAACCACGCTTGCTTCCGATGGTGGCTGGAAAGTAGGTATTCCTTCTGCCCTTTCTTCATCGGCATTTCCAATTCCTGCTTCAACAGGCAACGTACTTGGTACCAACGATGACGGTTGCAACTGCAACAAAAGCGTTGACCAGGTGATGACGCCGGAAATTGACCTTACGGCCTATCCCGACACCGCACTTTACCTCATGTTTGATATCTTCTATCTCAATGCAACTTATCAGGGAGCTACTGAAAGCCTTTCCCTGCTTGCATCCACGGACGGAGGCACAACCTGGGTTACATTGACAGCACTGCAGGGCGCAGGAGCATGGGTTAAACCCCGCTTCTTCGACATTTCGTCCTTTGCAGGCCAATCGGTACGCTTCGGCTTCCTGTACAACGACGGCGGTGGCTGGCTTTACGGTGCTGTAATCGATAACATTCGCGTGGTTCTGAAGGACAACATCCTGAAGGCCAATCTGAGCAGTGTAGGTGTTGCCCGTTTCATTGATGCCATTCCGGCTTCCTTTACATACGACCGCTTCCTTGCCGGTGGCGAAATGGAAGTTACCGGTTCTGTAAACAACCCGGGTTTTGTTCCAATCACCTCGTTTGACGTAACTGTCACCAACGGTTTGAACTCCATCACTGAAAGCTACACAGGCCTCAATGTTGACCTCGGTCAAAGCGCTACTTTCAGCGTACCTGTTACGATCTCAGAAGGCACCAACAGCTACGATGTATCCATTTCCAACATCAACGGTGGCGACGACAACGACCTCACCGACAATGCCGGTACTGCCAGCATTTTGGGTGTGACTCCTGCTCCCGGCCGCGTTGTGGTTGTGGAAGAAGGCACCGGAACATGGTGCGGATGGTGCCCACGTGGCACCGTTATGATGGACTTCCTTGCCGAAGAACATCCTGACCACGTAGCAGCCATTGCCGTACACAACGGCGACCCCATGGTTGTAAGCACGTACGACACCGGTCTCGGCGGCGTTATCTCGGGTTACCCAAGCGGTCTCGTTGACCGTCAGTCGACGCCTTTCGACCCAACCGATTTCGAAGCAGCCATGCTCGACCGCATCACCGTTGAATCACCTGTTGCTGTAAGCCAGGAAGTTGAATGGGATGAAGTTACCCGCAAAGCTACCGTACACAGCAAATTGAATTTCAACGAGGCAGTTAACGGTGCATACCGCATCGCAGTTGTCTTCACGGAAGACGGCGTTACCGGCACATCGGCTGCTTACGGACAAACCAACTACTACTCCGGTGGTGGCAATGGCCCAATGGGCGGTTTTGAAAGCCTCGGCAGCACGGTACCAGCTTCGGCATCGGTGTACAACCACGTTGCCCGCGCTATCGTAGGCGGTTTCAACGGCGCTCTCAACAGCGTTCCTACCGCCAATGTTGCCGGTTCGGAACATGTTTACACCAGCGAATGGACGGTTCCTGCAACCATGGACATCGAAAAGATGCACGCTGTTACACTGTTCATCCGTCAGTCGCCAAAAGTTATCGTAAACGCTGCACAAACAGGTGTTCCTTACACCTCGGTTGCTGCCAACGAACCTACCACGGAATCCATTTCGGTACGTATGTTCCCCAACCCGGTTGTTGACGAAGCTACGATCAAACTGCAACTCGCTGAAAACAGCGATGTTCAGATCCGTGTCATCAACACCATGGGTGCTGTAGTTGCAGAACGCAATTACGCCAACGTAGCAGGCGAAACTTCGCTTCCTTTCCGCGTAGGCACCCTGCCAACCGGCGCTTACATCCTGAGTGTAAATGCAGGTGGCAAAACCATCGCCAAAAACTTTGTGATTTCCCGCTAATCACAACCTTTTACAGTTTTTTTCAGGAGCCATTCCGATTTTTCGGAATGGCTCCTGTCTTTTTCAGTACCTATGCAGCTGCAATGATTTTCTACAATGAAACTCTACCTGATAGCCGGCGAAGCCTCTGGCGACCTGCACGGATCCAACCTCATCAAAGCATTACACCATCTTCACCCAGGACTCGAATGTCGTGCCTGGGGAGGTGAGATGATGCAGGATGCGGGTTCAACACTGGTCAAACACTACCGAGACCTGGCTTTTATGGGTTTTTGGGAGGTTATTAAAAACCTGAGAACCATCCTTGGCAACCTCGATTTTTGCAAAAAAGACATCCTTGCTTTCCAACCCGATGCCATTGTGTTGATTGATTACCCCGGGTTCAACCTGCGCATCGCACGCTGGGCTAAGGAACATGGAATTCGCGTGGTGTATTACATCTCGCCCCAGATCTGGGCATGGCACCGCTCTCGCGTACATGCCATGAAACGCGACATCGACCAAATGTTGGTCATACTGCCTTTTGAACCCGACTTTTTCAAACAATACGGCATGGAGGTTACTTATGTCGGGCACCCGCTGCTCGATGCCATTGGTCCCGGATTGTCCGATGCACACACAACAAACAACCAAATCGCACTGCTTCCCGGCAGCCGCAAACAGGAGGTCCAACGCATCCTGCCGGTTATGCTGGAAGCAACACGGCATTTCCCAAACCACCATTTTGTCATCGCAGCAGCCAATGTACTGAACGATGCCTATTTCCAAAACTACATCGAAAATTACCCAAACGTAAAACTGGTACGTGGCCAGACATACGATGTGTTGCGCTCATCGTGCGCAGCTTTGGTCAAATCTGGCACTTCCACCCTGGAAACAGCCCTGCTCGACGTTCCTCAGGTGGTGTGTTACGCCGGAAATCCCCTATCCTACCACATCGCCAAACGTCTGGTGAAAGTGCCCTATATTTCTCTGGTAAACCTCATCATGGACCAGCCTCTTGTAAAGGAGCTTATTCAGGACGAATTAACCCCTGAAAATGTTCAATCAGCGTTGAATGAGATTCTCCAGCCAATGCAGATTCAAACCATAAAACAGGGCTACGCCCTTTTGCGGGAAAAACTGGGCGCAGGCGGCGCTTCCGAACGCGCAGCAAGAGCAATTCTGGAAAACATTCCGCAATCCACATTCCGTATTCCGCATTAAAAAAGCGCCATCCCGGAAACCCGGAATGGCGCTTTGTTTAGGGATTTCCCTTGCAGGTTCCCCTTATTGCTGTACTACGAATTTCTTCGTTAATGTGCCTTCTTTGGTTGCGATACGTGCAATGTAGGTGCCTGTAGCAAGTTGTGGAAGGTTGAAGTTTACTTTTTCTTCCGTTACACCCATGCGGTCGCGTACCGAGATCACACGGCCCGACATGTCGGCGATGGTGATTGTAGCATCGGTAGGTTGCGCAAAGCTGAGATCCAGGTTAACCGAACCGTTTACAACCGGATTTGGGAAGATGTTCATCGTGTTGTCGGCCAGCGGATTGTTGTCGGTCGATGTGACGAGGCTGATGCCCATACGCACAACGGCATTGTCGTCGTCGCCCTGGAAACCACCGAGGAACCACTGCGAGGAATACACCAGCGAGTTTACGAAGAACGTGGAAATGTCGTTGTTGAAAGCGTGGTAAACCACGTTGTTGGGGCCATCCCAGCTTACGGTAGCAAAGTAGCGTGCACCTGGATCAAGGGGAACACCAGGTTCGCCTGTGTTGAGGTTGTACAGTTCTACCGTTTGCAAAGCAAAGTTGGTGGAAGATGCATCAGCTTCGTATGTGGCAAAACCCACGTTGGTAAGGCTGGTGCTGAACAGATCTGCATCATCGAAATTGGCCCAATCGGCGTCAACGTCGTCGTTTACCCGAAACAGGTTAACACCGGCAGCAACATCGGCAAGCGGAATTTCAGCGGCATCTGCAAAATAAGCAAATGTGATTGAAGTCGCCTGGTAGGATTCCAGATCAAGGGTGCTCATCGTGTAAAGGTTGCCGATGGTGTAGTCGCCACCCGATCCGGTGCGGAAAGCCTGTTCAGGAGCACCTTCTTTCGAAAACAAAAAGTCGGTTACTTCGAACGGCGAACCACCAGCGTTGTCGGAAGGACGGTCGTCTGTGGCATCGGCGTACAAGCTGTACTGAATGCGGTAGGATCCTTCGGGAAGTTCGGGAGCAAACTGGTTGGGAAGAACAAGAAGACTGTCCTTAACACCTGCGGCAAGTGCGGGAACTACGATGCTGTCGGAGAACAACACAGCACCTCCATCAACACGTACGATGGCTTTCAGCGTTACGTTGGTTTGTTCTGCGGTACCGTTGTTCGAAACGTAGCCGTAGAAGCCAAAAGTATCGGTTGCAATCTGCGAAGCAGGAGTTGCAAAGCTCGAAACGGGGTAAAAGAAATCTGCAAGTTCCAAATCGTTGGGAGGCGTTGGATTGGCATCGTAAATTTTGATGTCGTCAATTTCCCACATGTATTCGTAGTTGCCTGTCCACTGCCACTGGATGTACACCGTGCTTTGGCCTGCGGCTGCAGCGCTGATGTCGATGATGGGCAGTTCAGGATTGGCCGACCATTCGGCGCCAAGACCCGGGAAGATGGTATACTCGGTCCAGTTCACATTGTCGGAGCTGACACGCAGGATAGCGCCACCTTCTGTAGCAACTGTAAAGGTGCCGATTTGTGTCTGGAAACCCAGAAAAACGTCCGAAAGGGCGCTCATGTTGATGGCTGGCGTCGTCAGGCGGCTGATGTGGTTGGTAGTAAGTTCGCCGCCTTCGTCGGAATCAAGAACGGCAAAACCGTTGGCAGCTGTTTCAGAAGCAAACGCTACACGACCGGTAAAAATGGGTGCGCAGCCAGGATTGGCGTTGCCAGCAGCTGGATCGGGGCAGTATGTCCAAAGTACGTTGGAAGGCGCTGCATCATCGTTTCCCCAGCCGGCAGGAATGCCGTTAGCAAAGTTTTCCGACCAAACGACATTTTGAGCGGACAATTGAGTGAATCCAAGCAACATAAGCGTTGCAATGGACAAACCATTGGCAAATTTTTTCATGTAAAATGTTTTTGTGTTAATATTGTTTGAGTCTGGAAAGATACGGCAAAGTCAATCAGTGGAACCACAAAAACCTACCAAACGTCGGAGGTTAGCGTTTGTTCAACCAATTATGACCCGTATTTGACATAAAAAAGCAGACGAATGAACCTACTGTTTTATTTCTTCTGTGCTTTAGCCCAGGCGTCCTTAAGGGTAACGGTCCGGTTGAAAACAGGGTTTCCCGGTGTACTATCCGGATCCACGCAGAAATATCCCAGTCGTGTAAACTGAAATTTTTCACCAGAAGTTACTTCCATCAAGGCAGGTTCTACCATGGCATGGCTGATAACCTGCAAGGAAGTGGGGTTGAGCGATTTTTTAAAATCATCTTCAACGCCCGGATTTTCAAGTTGGAACAAACGGTCGTACAACCGCACTTCCGCCTGTTTGGCATGTTCGGCGGAAAGCCAATGGATAACGCCCTGAACCTTGAGTCCGGAGGTGTCTTGTCCGGAGCGGCTTTCAGGAACATAGCTGCAATACACGGTATTTGGTTTGCCGTCGGCATCTTTTTCCACCCGGTCGCATCGTATGATGAAGGCTGATTTGAGACGCACCATACCACCCGGAAACAAACGGAAATATTTCGGTGGTGGGTTTTCCATAAAATCATCCTGCTCGATGAACAACTCTCGGGTGAATGGCAAGGCCCTTTTACCCGTTTCGGGATCCTCAGGATTGTTTTCGGTTTCCAGCCATTCCATCTGACCCTCAGGATAATTTTCAATGACCACTTTTAACGGATCAAGCACCGCAAAACGACGCAAAGCAATTTTGTTTAGGCCTTCACGGATGTGAAATTCGAGCAGGGAAAGTTCGATGAGGTTTTCTCGTTTGGTCACCCCGATGCGTGTGGCAAATTCACGCAAACTTTCCGGCAAAAAACCGCGACGCCGCATACCAGCCAAAGTGGGCATGCGTGGGTCGTCCCATCCATTGACATGTCCTTCACGCACCAGTTGAAGCAGTTTGCGTTTGCTCATCACGGTGTACGTGAGGTTGAAACGTGAAAACTCGTACTGATGAGAAGGGTAAATGGACAGCTGCTCGATGAACCAGTCGTACAAGGCCCTGTGGGGCGCAAATTCGAGGGTGCAAATGGAATGTGTAATGCCTTCGATGCTGTCGCTTTGTCCGTGTGCCCAGTCGTACATGGGGTAAATGCACCATTTATCGCCCGTACGGTGGTGGTGTGCGTGTTTGATGCGGTACATGATCGGATCGCGCAGCAGCATGTTGGGCGAGGTCATGTCCACTTTGGCACGCAACACGCAATGGCCATCGGGGAACTCGCCGGTACGCATACGTTCCAGCAGGTCGAGGTTTTCTTCAGGTGATGTATTTCGGTAAGGACTGTCTTTTCCGGGTTCGGTAGGCGTACCCTTGAGGACGGCAATTTCCTCGGGTGTGGAAAAATCAACGTATGCTTTGCCTTCGCCAACAAGGTGTTTTGCCCATTCATAAATCTGGTCGAAATAATCGGAAGCGAAAAAGACATTGGCCGGATTGTAACCCAGCCACCGAATATCGTTAAGGATACCGTCCACGTATTCCTGTTCTTCGGTGCTGGGGTTGGTATCATCGAAGCGCAGATTGGTTTTACCGCCGTACTTCTGGGCAAGCCCAAAATTGACAACAATACTTTTGGCGTGGCCGATGTGCAGGTAACCGTTGGGTTCGGGTGGAAAGCGGGTCAGGATGTGTTCTACCCTACCGGTTCGGAGATCATCCTCCACGATTTCTTCCAGAAAATTCAGGGAGTCGTTTGGTCCGGACGTTTTTTCAGTACTCATAATTGCTCTTGTTCTAAAGGAGGCGCAAAGAAACGGATTTTCCCCCGAACAGAATTGCTGTTGCGGGGGAAAGTCTGCTTCAACACTTTATTCTTTAAAACAAACCCAAAACCTTTCCGGTTTCATCGATGTCGATTTTTTCTGCCGAAGGCACTTTGGGCAATCCGGGCATGGTCATGATTTCACCGCAGATCATCACGATAAATTCGGCGCCTGCAGCCAGGCGTACTTCGCGGATGTTGACCACGTGGTCGGAAGGAGCGCCGAGCTTTTTTGGGTCGGTGGAAAACGAATACTGCGTTTTGGCAACACAAACCGGGTAGTGGCCGTAGCCCTGGGCTTCGAGTTTTTTAATGCGGTTGCGTACGTCGGATTCGGCCGAGATATCGGATGCGCCGTAAATTTTTGTGGCGATGGCTTTCATCTTATCCCACAACCCCATGGTTTCCTCGTAAACGAAATGGAAATTGTTTGGGGAGTTTTCCGCGAGTTGTACCACCGTTTCAGCCAATGCTTCCGCGCCTTTACCACCTTCTGCCCAATGGCGGGCAACAACCACAGGCACCTTATGTTTGGCCATTTTATCGGTCAAAAGTTTGATTTCAGCTTCCGTATCGTAGGTGAAATGGTTGATGGAAACAACGCAGGGCAAACCGTAATTTTCGCGGATGTTGTGCACATGCCGTTCGATGTTCACAATGCCTTTTTCCAGCGCTTCGAGGTTTTCCTGGTTGAGCTCTTTCAAATCAGCGCCACCGTGGTATTTCAGGGCACGCAGGGTGGCTACAAGTACCACAGCATCCGGACGAAGGCCGGATTTGCGGCATTTGATATCGACAAATTTTTCTGCACCCAAATCAGCTCCAAAACCTGCTTCGGTAACCACGTAATCCGCCAAACGCATGGCACTTTGGGTTGCGATCACCGAATTGCAACCGTGGGCAATGTTGGCAAACGGACCGCCATGGATAAATGCAGGTGTGTGCTCAAGGGTTTGTACCAGGTTGGGTTTCAGGGCATCTTTGAGCAAAACCGTCATCGCGCCGTGCGCGTTAAGATCGCGTGCACGAACAGGCTGCTGATCGCCACGGGTGTAGGCCACCACGATGTTTCCAAGACGTTCCTTAAGGTCGGTCAGAGAGGTCGCCAGACAAAAAATGGCCATCACTTCTGAAGCCACCACAATGTCGAAACCGTCTTCACGCGGGTAACCATTGCCGGTGCCTCCGAGACCAACAACGACGTTGCGCAGGGCGCGGTCGTTCATGTCCACCACCCGCTTCCAGCCGATACGCCTTACGTCGATGTTGAGCGCATTGCCCTGATGGATGTGGTTGTCGATGAGCGCGGCGAGCAGGTTGTTGGCGAGTGCGATGGCGCTGAAATCGCCGGTAAAGTGCAGGTTGATGTCTTCCATGGGCACGACCTGGGCATGTCCCCCTCCGGCAGCACCACCTTTCATCCCGAATACGGGCCCCAAACTGGGTTCCCGCAGGCAAATGATGGTTTTTTTCCCGATCCTGCTCAATGCATCGCCCAGACCTACCGTGGTGGTGGTTTTGCCTTCTCCAGCCGGGGTTGGACTCACCGCCGTGACCAGGATGAGTTTGCTGTCGCTTTTTTTCGGGAGCGATGCGAGGTATTCTAGCGAAACTTTGGCTTTGTAATGGCCATAAGGTTCCATGGCATCTTCCGGGATACCAAGTTGGGATTCTGCAAGAGGAATAATTTTTCGCAGGCGGGCTTTTTGGGCGATTTCGATGTCGGTTAGCATAATTTGATTTAACTGGTTGAGATCGTTTGTTTAAATGTGGTGTCGACCCGTACTGCATGCCCGATTTTACATCCTCGAAGGCATTTCAATGCCAAGCAGATTCATACCGTGATCCAAAACTTGTCCTACGGATTTGCTAAGCGCAAGTCGGAACGCTTTGGCTTCCTGGCTTTCTGCCTGAAAAATTTTCACATCGTGCCAGAAGCGGTGGTAAGCCTTGGCCAGTGCATAACAAAAGTTTGCAATCAGGGATGGATCGTAGGCTTCCGCAGCTTCCCGTACCACAGCAGGATATTGGTGCAGGGCGAGCAACAGTTCCTTTTCCTGAGGCTGAATGCCGGTATAACCGTGACGCAGGCCGAGGTCTATATTTTCTATTTCGGCACGTTGCAAAAGTTTGTTGATGCGCACGAAAGAATATTGTACGTACGGACCGGTTTGCCCCTGCATGTCGACCGATTCTTCGGGATTGAAGATCATCTTCTTTTTGGGGTGCACCTTGATGATGAAGAACTTGAGGGCGCCCATACCGATGATGCGCATAAGTTCCTGTTGTTCGGCCGGGTCAAAGTTTTCAATTTCTCCACGTTCGGAGCTTTGTTCGGTGGCGATGCGTGTTACCTCTTCGACAAGGTCATCGGCATCGACCACCGTGCCTTCACGTGTTTTCATCCGACCTGTGGGCAGTTCCACGAGACCGTAGTTCAGGTGGTACAATCCGTCGGCATACGGTTCGCCGAGGCGTTTAAGCGTTTCGAAAAGTACTGTGAAGTGGTAATTTTGTTCATCGGCAACCACATAAACCATACGACTGGGCTGGAACTCTTCGTAACGAATACGGGAAGTACCCATGTCCTGCGTGATGTACACAGATGTGCCGTCGGCGCGTAAAACAACCTTGTGGTCGTGGCCGGCATCGGTGAGGTCTATCCACACCGAACCGTCGTCTTTTCGGTAAAAAACGCCTTTTTGGAGGCCTTCATCCACGATGTCTTTGCCGAGCAGGTAGGTTTCGCTTTCGTAATATAGTTTATCAAAACTAACACCCAGATCGTTGTAGGTTTTATCGAAGCCGCTGTACACCCATTGGTTCATTGTTTTCCAAAGCGCGATGACCTCCGGATCGCCGTTTTCCCACTTCAACAGCGTTTCGCGCACTTCAGCGCCGAGCACAGAATGGTCGTTGAACCACTTGTTTTTGTATTCTTTAAAAAAAGCCTGTTCGGATTGTCCGTCTTTGTGTTTTTCCTCAAAAATGATTTTGGCGGCATTCGTTTGTTGCCAGGCTTCGTATTCCTCCTTGGTTTTGTTTTCAAAAAGGACATAATAATCACCTACGAGGTGATCGCCTTTGATGCCGCTGTTTTCAGGTGTCTGGCCGTTGCCAAATTTTTTCCACGACACCATACTTTTACAAATGGCAACGCCGCGGTCGTTGATGACCTGAACTTTGACCACATCGAAACCGGCAGCGTCGAGGATACGGCTGCACGACCATCCGAGCAGGATGTTGCGAATGTGCCCGAGGTGTAAAGGTTTGTTGGTGTTGGGCGAAGAAAACTCGACCATTACCTTTTGTCCGTTGCGGGGTTGTTCGCCGAAATGTTGGTTATCAACAACGGAATCGAGGAAGTTTGTCCAATAGGATTCGTCGATTTCAAGGTTTAAAAAACCTTTTACAACATTGTGGGCATGGACTTGTGGAACATGGTCCTGAACATGTTTGCCGATTTCAGCAGCAACCTGGTCGGGCGCTTTACCGGCCAATTTTACAAAAGGAAAAACCACAACCGAATAATCGCCGGTAAAATCGGGCGGTGTGGCATTGACGAGCACTTTTTCAGCTTCAGTCTGGTGATTGTACAAATGTTCAACAGCCTGAACGACGGCTTGTTGGAGTATGGAGATGATGTTCATGTCTGGACGTTAGCCTTAGAAAAGGCGCAAAAATAGCAATTGTATTCGTAGGTCCTTTAAAAACGCCAGGTAAAGACAAAACGATAATCCCAGGGATTTTCATAAGAATTGATGTCCGATCCTACGGCAAAATTGTAAAAAATGCCGATTTCCGAACCGAAACCACCCATGCCGTTTCCAAAATTGTAACCACCTCCGAGGTATTGATTGAAGCGTTGGTAACCGACTTTTTCATATTTGGGTGGTGCTGCGTAATAAGGTTCCTGCCCCCATTCGTTGGAAATTTCACCTTGAATAAACAGTCCCCGGAAAACCCGTCCTCGCAGGAAAGCACCGAGTTCGGTATTGAAAAGATTGAGGGTTTCGTAGCCTTGTTCCTTGTAAGAGGAGAAATAAACATTCAACCGTGGTCCTACGGAAATTTGTTCGATGATCTTGTACCCCACCATGGGTGAAAGTCCGAAACCGAACGAGCTGCCGCCATTTGAGGCGCCAAATCCCAGGCTTACGCCACCACCGTACCAAAGGTGTGATTTAAAGTCGGTGAACCCGGCACTTGATTGTTGTTGGCGTGGTGCTTCCTCTTCCACTTCCCTTTGCTGGGGGGGTGGTTGTTGCGGATTTTGGTTGGGAACGGTACGTATTTGGGCATTCAGACCTGTGTACACTACGAACAGTGAAACGTATAATGACAGGTATTTTTTTCCAAAAAATAACATGGGATATGATTTTGAAGGTATGGTTATGGATGCAAAGGTATAAAAGCTGGGCATTGCTCCAAAGGAAGCATTGCAGCTTAAACAGGTTAGCGCAGGAAAGTATGTATTTGGCCAAACCAGCAAATTTTTGAAACAGTTTTCGATGGTTTTTACAACATGTATTACATTTGCATTTCCAAAATCCCTCCCGAAAACTATTGTTGTTACAATCCAACGCGATGTGCTGTGTCAAGCCACGCGTTGATTTGCTATTTTAACATCCTTTTATGCTTTCTTTTATACCAAACCAACCCATTTCGAGTATGACACAATGTTACCGTCTGATGCATCGACTTTTCGTAGCTTCCATCCTTTGGGTGGGTTTCACGACACTATTGTCGGGTCAGACCTTTAACGGAGAAGCCCAGTCCTATGCCTCCCTGCGTTTACAAAAAATGTTGTCCTCCTGGGAGGTTTACAACATCGATGTGGAGGGACTGGATGCGTGGCTTCAGGCAAATCCTTCAGGAACCCTAACCCAACTCAACCTTGGCAGCCACCAATGGAACCTTGATCTTGAGTCAAGCGGCATCATTTCGCCAAACTATAGTCTTCAGGTTCATACACCGAACGGGTTGGAAATAAGGCAAAGCAACGCAGCCAACAAAGCATTCAAAGGCACGGATGTAAACGGTGGTGGCCGCGTTCGCTTAACCATCGACGACGATTTCATCTGTGGATATGTAACAGAGGGTGGTGAAATGGTGTTCATCGAGCCACTTTGGTGGCATGACAATACCGTTTCTCGTGATTTGTTTGTTGTTTACAATGCCAGTGCCGTAAACCGTGACCTCGGAGGAGGTTGTATGGCCCTCGAAGTGGAGGAAAAAATGCAGCATTTCCAAAACGAAGATTTGCACGATGAAGCGGAAAACAATGAAAACAGAATGCTGGCATGCTACGAAGTGACTCTGGCCATTGCTTCCGACCGCTCCATGTTCAATAAATATTTCTCCGTAGCAAGTGTGGAAGACCACAACATTGCGGTCATCAACAATGTACAGGACAACTACAATGGCTCCTTTACCCACGATATTACCATCACCATTATAACGCAGTATGTTGAAACAGGAACCGACCCCTGGACCAACTCCACCAATGCCGGTACACTTCTGAACAGCTTCCGGACCTGGGGCAACAACGGCGGCTTCGGTATGTCTTTCGATTTGGGAGAACTTTGGACCAACCGCAATTTTGACGGTGGCACCATCGGTATTGCCTGGCTGAGTGCTGTGTGTACCAGCATGAAATACCACTGCCTGCAGGATTTCAGCGGTAACTCAGAATTGCTCCGTGTACTTACGGCGCATGAAATTGGCCACAACTTCAGCTCCCCACACGACGCATCAGGTTGTCCCAATGGCTTCATCATGTGTCCATCGGTGAACACCTCCAATACCTGGAGTACCCAATCCATCAATACGATCAACAACTTCGTCAACCAACTCATCAACAACGGCTGTTTGTCCTCTTGCGGACCACCACCGGAACCACTGGTTGCCGATTTTACCTGGTCGCCCGATCCGGCTTGCCAGGGTGCCCAAGTGTCGTTCGACGACAACTCAAGTGGCATCATCAACAGCCGCACATGGACCTTCCAAAGTGGAACGCCCCCAACTTCAACGGCAATCAACCCTACCGTGACCTGGAATACGCCAGGCACCTACAATGTTACTCTGACCATCAACGGTGTGGGTGGATCTGATTCGGAGGTCAAACAAATAACCATAAGTCCCAACCCGGTTGCCAATTTTACCTTCAGCATTTCCGGCACTACAGTTACGTTTACCAATACATCCCAAAACGACGATAATTCCGAGTGGGATTTCGGCGACGGCAACTACAGCTTTGAAGACAGTCCTGTACATACTTATGCCGACGGGGGCGTTTACACGGTAACTTTGATTGTAACCAACGAATGTGGAACTTCCACCAAAACCGTTACCATCAATACCGCTCCCATCGCCGGTTTTGAAGCCGGCCCAACCACGGGTTGCGCGCCACTTACGGTGCAGTTTACCAACTTATCCTCCAACAACGCAACTTCTTATCTCTGGCAATTTCCCGGAGGTTTGCCCAACCAGTCGAACCAGGAAAATCCGACCGTAGTTTATCCCAATTCAGGCACATACAGTGTTACACTCACTGCCACAAACATGACGGGCTCCAATACGGTCATTCAAACCAACTACATTACGGTTCAGAACATACCGTCCGCCAACTTTACCCATTCGGCAAACGGTCTCGTGGTTACTTTCACCAACACATCGGTTGGTGGAACCTCCTGGCTCTGGACTTTTGGTGATGGCAACACCAGTACGGAGCAAAATCCTGTGCATACGTACGACATCGGCGGCTCCTACACCGTAACACTTACCACGACCAATCCTTGCGGTAATACGGTAACGACTAAAACGGTAGCGCTCATACCTCCGCCAACAGCCAGCTTTACCGCTACGCCCACAACAGGATGTGCACCGCTGACGGTTCAATTTACAAGTACCGCAACGGGCAACCCGACAACCTACAACTGGTCATTCCCTGGAGGTACCCCCTCATCCTCGACGGCTCAAAACCCGAGCGTGGTTTACAATACAGCCGGCACCTACAACGTGACATTCATTGCCACCAATGTAGGCGGCGGCGATACGTTGGTTCAAAACAACTATGTGACGGTTAACGGTACGCCTGCATCGTCGTTTACCAGCAGCATAAACGGGTCTACCGCAAGTTTTACCAACACAACCACCAACGGAACGTCCTACAGCTGGGCCTTCGGCGACGGCGGTACAAGCACACAATCCAATCCGTCACACAATTATGCCAACGACGGCACCTACACCGTTGTGCTTACCTCAACCAATGCCTGCGGTACGTCGACCGCTACCCAAACGGTGACGATCATTACGCCGCCCTCGGCAAACTTCACCGCTACACCCACTACGGGTTGCTCAGCACTCACGGTACAGCTCAACAACATTTCCTCGCCCAACGCGACAACGTTTGCATGGTCCTTCCCGGGAGGAATTCCCTCGAGCTCCACGCTGGCCAACCCGACGGTTACGTACAATACAACTGGTCAGTACTCGATAACACTCATCGCTTCGAACAGCGCTGGTGCCGATACCACCGTGTTTAACAACTATGTCACGGTTACGACCGTTCCGACTGCTGGATTCAACGCCTCAACCAATGGCGCTACCGTGAATTTTACAAACACAACAACCGGTGGCACAACGTACAGCTGGAACTTCGGTGACGGCGGCACGAGCCCACAAACCAACCCCACACATACCTACACAACGGATGGAACTTATACCGTTGTACTCACCGCAACCAATGCATGCGGCACTTCAACGGCGACCCAAACGGTCACCATCGTATTGCCTCCGACGGCAGCATTTACAGCTACCAATACCAGTGGTTGCGCCGACCTTGTAGTACAGTTCGTCAACCAATCCTCGGCCAACACCTCCACTGTTCTCTGGTCGTTCCCCGGTGGCACACCTTCTACATCGACGCAGAACAACCCGTTGGTTGTTTACGACGCACCCGGTGCTTATTCGGTAACCCTAACGGCCACCAACTCGGCTGGCAACAGTATCGCTACGCAAACCAACATTATTCAGGTATCCACGACGCCTGATGCTGCGTTCAGCAGCAATCAGAACAACGGAACGGTAAGCTTTACCAACACCACAACAGGTGCATCAGGTTATACCTGGTTCTTCGGCGACGGCGGTACCAGTACCCTGCCCGAACCTACCTATACCTACATGGCTGATGGCGTTTATACGGTAGTACTTGTGGCAAACAATACCTGCGGCAACGACACGATGACCCAAACGATTACCGTTGTTTTGCCTCCAACAGCTGCATTCATTTCAGATGATGTGGAAGGTTGTTCGCCCTTTACGGTACAGTTCAGCAACGAATCGTCTGTAAACACCACTGCTTTCACCTGGACCTTCGAAGGCGGCGATCCTGCAACGTCTGATGTTGAAAACCCAAGTGTAACCTGGAACCAGCCCGGCGTGTACCAGGTTGTACTTACCGTCAGCAATGCAGCCGGTACTTCCACCGCTAGCAGTACCATTACCGTTAATACCGCGCCTACTGCCGGATTTACAACGGCCACCGCAGGTTTGTCGGTACAAACGACCAATACCTCAACAGGAGGCACCAGCTATCTTTGGGATTTCGGCGACGGCTCGTCGGGCAGCACCGAAGCTAATCCCGTACATGACTACGCTTCCACAGGTACTTATACCATCAAACTTTCAGTTACCAACGATTGTGGTACAGCCGATTTCGTCCAGAACGTAGAAATCGTAGGCGCCCCTCCAATCGCACAATTCTCTGCGGAATCAACCAAAGGTTGTTCGCCGTTTACGGTTCAGTTTACGGACATGTCCATCGGCGGACCTACCAGCTGGGCCTGGAATTTTGTCGGAGGCAACCCAACTACGTCAACGGATCAGAACCCCCTGGTTACCTATGCAGCACCAGGTGTTTACACCGTTGAGCTCAAGGTTACCAACCTTTTTGGCAACAACACGACGACACTTGTTGACTACATCGTTGTGCAGGATTTGCCCCAGGCTGGTTTCAGCTACCAGGCAGTTAACGATACCGTAGACTTCAACAACCTTTCGCTGAATGCTGACAGCTACCAGTGGAATTTTGGTGATGGTGGCACAAGCAGCGAATCCAACCCAACCTATGTGTATGGCACTTCGGGCATTTACACCGTTGAACTCACGGCCATCAATACCTGTGGTGCAGCAACCCTGCAACAAATGGTGGAAGTGATTCTCGTAGGCACGGAGGATCCTGAATGGCTCAACAGCTTCCGCTTGTATCCCAATCCGAACGACGGTTCGTTCAACATCGACATGGTGGGTGAGCCGATTGATGAGGTCTCGTTCACACTGTACGATGCCGCCGGACGATTGATCAAACGTGATGTATCAGATTTTAACACCGGTGTATTGCGGAAAAGTTTCCTTTATCAGGGTCTTCCTTCAGGTATGTACCACATGCACATCCTGGCCGGCGCTAAATCGAAACACGTAAAAATCGTCGTGCAACGATAAAAGTCGTAAGTCGTACTTAATCTTGCGATTAGAATAAAAAAAAGCCCAATTGTTTGGAAAACAAACGATTGGGCTTTTTTTTACTTACGACTTACGACTTACGACTTACGACTTACGACTTACGACTTACGACTTACGACTTACGACTTACGACTTACGACTTACGACTTACGACTTACGACTTTTTTTTGGCCCCATATTTGAATGTAGGTATGTTGTAATCCGTACTGTGTTAAAACAACAACAATGAAAAACACCAAACCACAACTTTTCGCCTTTGTATTTTTCCTTTTTCTCGCCTGCAGTGCCGGAGCCCAAAACCTGCCGACAGGTGATAACTCCCTGAATGCCGGCAAAGTAAGCTGGACTGACAGGCAACTTAAAACAGGCGCGGTACCCTTTGGCGAACCTGTTGTTCGTGAGTTTTGGTTGAAAAACACCAGCAGTGAAAATCTAATTTTACTGCGGGTGAACAACTCCTGTTCCTGCCTGAAACTGGAATGGCCTGAAAGTCCCATTGCCCCCGGCCAATCGGCCCGCATCAAAGCAACCTATGACTCTCAGAAAGAGGGTGATTTTTACCGCTTGTTTACGGTTCAAACCAATTTTGACCCCAACCAGTCCGTTCCATTTGCCCTAAGTGGCAAGGTTGAAAAACGTATGGAAGCTTCGCGCAATTGATGCATTAATACGAAGCATTTTTTGGACTTTTGTCGCATCATCTTGCGCAAAAAATTCCATTCAAATCGCTTTCATGTTTCGTACTTATTTCCTCAGACCATTCCTCCGCATTGTTTTGCCGGTTTTTATGTTGTATGTTTTGGTCCTTCTGGTCCATGGGTGGCTGGTCGACTGGCAACCCGAGGATGAAACCGTAATAACACCGACACAGTTGGCCAAACAAACCCTTGTGGAGGATAGTTTGCTGACGTTTATAAGCTGGAATGTAGGCTACGGCGGCCTGGGTGCAGAATCTGATTTTTTTTACGACGATGAAGGCATGTGGCATTCGGGCAGCAGTATGGTGCGCACGCCCCGTCCATTGGTGGAAAAAAACATCAGCGGCGCCCTCGAGTTTTTAAAAAACACACAAGCAGATTTTTTCCTTTTGCAGGAAGTGGACATGGCCTCCGACCGTAGCCACCAAATTCGTCAGTACGATGCTTACAGTGCTGCATTGCCCGAATTCGCCGCTACGTTTGCCGCCAATTACAAATGTCCGCGCGTACCCATCCCCTTGCTTGAACCCTGGAATGCTTATGGCGCCGTTGAATCGGGTCTGGGAACTTTTGGCAGGTACCAGCCGGCCGAAGCTGTGCGGTACCAGTTGCCGGGAAAATACCCCATGCCAAACCGTTTGTTCCAACTCGATCGTTGCGTTGCGGTACATCGGTACCCGACAAAATGGGGAAACGAACTGGTGGTCATGAACATTCACAACAGTGCTTACGATCCGGGCGACAAAATCAAAGCGATTCAGATGCCTTACCTGCGCGAACTAGCTTTGAAAGAATTTGATAAAGGCAATTATGTGGTTTTGGGTGGCGACTGGAACCAGTGTCCGCCGTATTTTCGCTACGACACGTTTATCGCTTCCGACGGGCATACCCAGGGAAACATCCCCGACGATTTTTTTCCGGATGGATGGAAATTTGCCTACGACCCTACCCTTCCAACCAACCGAAAGGCGGATGATCCGTATGAAAAGGGCAAAACCTTTGAAACCCTGATTGATTTTTTCCTGGTTTCGCCCAACGTCCGGGTCGTCAAAGTGAATGGATTTTCACAGAAATTTCAATATTCTGACCATCAGCCGGTGGCTTTAACCATTGGTATTGGTAATTAATACAGGCTTCATCCGCTATTTGTTTTTCCTTTAAGGCGAAACAAGTACTTTTGCGGCGCCCCAGGCTATGAAAGTAGCCGTGCTGCCTGCCGGATTCAAGCCGGTCCCCTTTCACGTCAATCAATAGAAACAAAGTATGGCAAAAAAACGCATTGCTATCAACGGCTTCGGTCGTATTGGTCGCCTCACGTTCCGCAATCTGATGAAAAATTCAGATGTTGAAGTCGTTGCCATCAACGACCTCACCGACAACACCACCCTCGCCCACCTGCTCAAATACGACACCATGCACGGCCGTTTTGAAGGCACCATTTCGGCCGACGAAACGCACATCACCGTCAATGGCCAGAAAATTGCTGCTCTTGCCGTGCGCAACCCCGCTGAACTGCCCTGGGCAGAAATGAAGGTTGATGTGGTGCTCGAATGTACTGGTATCTTCCTCGACCGCGAGAAAGCCGGTTTGCATCTTCAGGCAGGCGCCAAACGTGTGGTGCTTTCCGCTCCGCCCAAAGCCGACGACGTTCCCACTTTTGTGATCGGCGCCAACGAAGATCAGATCAAGGACACGGACACCATCCTGTCCAACGCCTCCTGCACAACCAACTGCCTCGTGCCCATGATCATGACGCTCGACAAAGCTTTTGGCGTTGAGCAGTTTTTCATGAACACCATTCACGCGTACACTTCCGACCAGAACCTGCAGGACGGTCCGCACAAGGACCTGCGCCGCGCACGTGCCGCTGCGATGAACATCGTGCCTACAAGCACCGGCGCCGCCAAAGCAGTTGTTTTGGTAGCTCCGCACCTGAAAGGCAAAATCGCTGCACACTCCATGCGTGTTCCCGTGGCTACAGGCTCGGTGACCGACGTGGTGGCTACACTGAAAACACCTCAAACGGTGGAATCCATCAACGCAGCCTTCAAAGCTGTCGCCGATGGCCACCTGAAAGGCATCCTTGAATACAATACCGACGAAATCGTAAGTGGCGACATCGTTCGCAACACACACTCCTGCATCTTTGACGCTCCACTGACCCAGGTTAACGGCAATACCTGCCGCGTTGTGGGTTGGTACGACAACGAAGCCGGCTACTCGGCCCGTTTGGCCCAGCTGACGGCAATGGTTTAGGTAGTCTTTAGTCGCCCCGACAATACCATGTTTTTTCGGCTTAGGCCGAAAAAACATGGTATTGTCGGGGCGCCTTTAAAAAGGTTGTCCACCCACGTTGCCAGGATGACCAATTCTGTTCCCAAGCTTTGTTGGGATGCCTAATTCCGCATTCCGCATTCACCATTCCGCATTCGAACCATGGATCTTTCTTTTTCCGGTAAAAAAGCCCTCGTACGTGTTGATTTTAACGTACCGCTCGACAAGCAATATCAAATCACCGACGATACGCGCATCCGCGAGGCGTTGCCGACCATAAGGCACATCCTCGACGCGGGCGGTTCGGTTATATTGATGTCCCACCTCGGTCGGCCACTGGAAAAACTCAATGCCGACGGCTCCATCAACCGCGAGAAATTTACCCTGCATCACCTGGTGGGGTATCTGGAAAAAGCACTTGGAACCAATGTGCATTTCGCCGATGACTGCGTGGGCGCATCGGCGCACAAACTTGCCGCAGACCTGAAAGCCGGTGAAGTGCTTTTGCTGGAAAACACGCGTTTTTACAAAGAAGAAGAAAAGGGTGATCCTGATTTTGCCAAAAAACTTGCTTCGTTGGCAGACGTGTACATCAACGATGCCTTTGGCACGGCGCACCGTGCGCATGCAAGTACCACCATTGTGGCCAAATATTTCGCCAAAAACGCCAAGTCTTTTGGCTTCCTGATGGAGCGGGAAATCAAAAACGCCTCACGGGCCATGAAAGATGCGGTGAAACCTGTTGTGGCGATCACCGGCGGCGCCAAAGTGAGCGACAAAATGTTGTTGCTTGAATCTTTGCTCGACAACGCCAACGCCATCATCATCGGCGGCGGTATGGCTTATACGTTTTTTAAAGCCAAAGGCGGCCACATCGGCAGCTCCTTGCTCGAAGCCGAACGCATCGATACGGCACTTGATTTTTTACGCAAAGCAGAAGCAGCAGGCGTAGAGGTCCTTTTGCCCGAAGACTCCGTTTGCGCCGATAAGTTTGCCGCAGACGCCAATACAAGGGTATGCCCAAGCGGCGAAATCCCCGACGGCTGGATGGGCCTCGACATCGGTCCGAAAGCCGTTGAAAGTTTCCGTGATACCATCCTGCGTGCCAATACCATCATCTGGAACGGTCCCATGGGCGTGTTTGAAATGCCTGCATTTGCCAACGGCACCAAAGCCATTGCTGAAGCGGTAGCCCAGGCAACCAAACTGGGTGCATTCTCACTTGTGGGTGGCGGCGATTCTGTTGCAGCCGTCAACCAGCTCGGACTAACCGACGACGTGAGCTTTGTAAGTACAGGTGGCGGCGCCATGCTCGAATTCCTGGAAGGCAAGGAACTTCCGGGCATCAAGGCAATCCACGAGGGCTAATTATTTCCAAACCATCGAAAGGTAATTGACAACCTGCCCACCGGGGTTGGTGATGCGCACCCTGAACATGCCTGGAGGCAGCGTTTCAAACCCGTACATACTTACCTGAACCAACCTGTTCTCTTGTACCTGCACCGAGGCGGGCTGATGAACATTTCCCATAATGTCCACAAGTTCGTAACGTGTTAGCGGCGAAAATCCGCCTTCAAAAAGCAACAAGTCAAGTTTACCTTCTGCCCTGTTGTAAGCGAATAAACCTTCGTGTGCATTGTTGGCACTTTCCATGTTGTAAAATCCAGCCATGGTAAGCCACGCGAGAGACAGATCGGGCAAACCGTAGCCGCGTTCGTTGTCGGGTCTGTCGTTTTGATCAGCAGATGCATAAACGGCATCGATGATTTCTTTGGCTGTTTTTTCAGGAAAAGCCGACCACAAAGACGCCATTCCTCCGGCCAGCATGGGGGCGGCGAGTGAGGTGCCGCTCGACAAGCCAAGTTCGGTGCCGTAATTACCGGCAGTCACTATCATGTCGCCCGGGGCCATGAGGTCGGGTTTGATGCGCCCGTCGCGGGTTGGCCCTACCGAACTGAAAGCAGCGCGTGTATTTTTCGAGGTGGTGGCACCTACAGCAAGTATGCCAGGTGCATCGGCCGGCACGCCTACCAATCGCCATGCATTGTCGCCTTCGTTGCCTGCGCTGTTGAGCACGATCATACCTTTGGTAGCCGCTATGGAAGCCCCACGTGAACCAATGGCGGTACGGCCGTCGAGTTCCCAATGTCTGTGACCCAGGGTGGTATCGTTAAACAGAGTATATCCCAACGAAGCGGTAAGTACATCAACTCCCACACTGTCGGCCCATTCGGCGCCTGCAATCCAATTGGCCTCTTCAATGGGAAATTCACCACCGGTATCTTCCGTTTTGATCAAAAAATACGTCGCATCGGGCGCTGTGCCCACAAAATATCCGGGCAGGTTGGCCGCCATAAGCGACAGTACGGAAGTGCCGTGCATGGCGCTTTCGTACACCGCCTGATCACGTTCCACAAAATCCCAGCCCTGATACAACCGGTGTTGAAGGGCAACGGAATCAAAAAAGGGCATCGTGTCGGTGAGGTTGAAACCACCGTCCATTACGGCAACCCAAATGCCTGATCCCCGGTGGCCGGCGAAATGCAGCATGGGTACGTTGAGCAAACTGTTTTGTTTTCCGGCATAGCCGAAAACGCTGGAAGAACCCGCTATTTGAGGTATGTTTTTCAACGGTTTGCGGATTTTCATCGGCTTGTTGGGCGGATTTTTAATACGCAGGTGTTTGCCGATGTACGTTACACTTTTTACAAAAGGCAGGGAACGCAGGGAGGAGGCAGTAGCTGAATCGGCAACCACGGCGGCGGCGTTGAGCCAGCGGGAAGTGGAATGCAATTGAGCGCCTTTTTTGCGCAAAGCGTCTGTATAGACGGGGTCGACGGGCACATCGTTCATTTCAATGGCGATGCCTGCTGTAGCCCTGCGTTCGAGCGCACGGGCAGACAGGAACTCGGCCGGACGGCAGGTGCAATAAGGGGTGTTGTTTTTGTCGGTAAACTCGACCCACCATTTGCCGGGTACGGACGTGTTCTGGGAGAAGGCGGTAGCGGATAAGGCCAGGAAGCAGGTGGCCAGGAGAAGTTTTTTCATGGACAATACAACGTCACAACGATCATAATAAAGATCACACACAACTTTTTTTTTACTTTGCACTGCATTTTTTTTAAAAATCAATCCAAATGAAAACATCGATCCTGATTTTTGTCTGCTTGTTTATGGCAAGCGTTTGTTTTACACAAACATTTACAGAAGAGGAACAAATGATGGTGCTGGGCGAAAAAGCGTATTTTTTTGCAAATGATATCGATTTATCAAAATACAAATTTGACCGTGATGATATTAACCTGGGACTTGTATCTACGGTACAACTGGACAAACAATCTCACAGCAGTAAAATTTGGGGTTTCGGTTTGTTGGGGGTTGGGCTTACAAGCGTTGTGCTTGGTGCTGCTAACTTAAAAAAAAGTGATAGTTCCATTGACAATGAACTGAACAATTTCTTTTTCGGGTCGCTTATTGCGATGGGTGTGATAGAAATGGGTGTTTCCATTCCTTTGTTCAACCGTTCAAAGAAAAAAGCAGCCCAGCGGGACGTTTCACTTCAAAAAACGAAGGATTTATTCAAGGGTTATTAGCCTTGAAACGCTTAAAAAAGCGTACCTTCGCGCGTCCTGCCGGCAGACGGAAGACGGCGGGCGCAAGGCGATTAGTGCATCGTCATTTCGTCAAATTAAACAAAAAGCCCGTCTGCCGCGTAAAGCCCTCCGTCTTAATGTTAAGTGATGCAAGACCCGCGGATTGTCCCAATCAGTATTGAAGAAGAACTAAAAACCGCGTACATCGACTACTCGATGTCCGTGATTGTAAGCCGCGCCCTGCCCGATGTGCGCGATGGCCTGAAACCAGTTCACCGCCGTGTATTGTACGGCATGATGGACCTTGGTCTGGCTTACAACAAACCCTATAAAAAATCGGCCCGTATCGTAGGTGAGGTGCTTGGTAAATACCACCCTCACGGCGACAGTTCAGTGTACGATACCATGGTGCGTATGGCCCAGGAATGGAGCCTGCGTTACCCACTCGTCGACGGTCAGGGTAACTTCGGCTCCATGGACGGCGACTCGCCTGCAGCCATGCGTTACACCGAGGCCCGCCTCCGGCGCATCACCGATTACATGATTGATGACATCGATAAGGAAACTGTCGATTTTCAACTCAACTTCGATGATTCGCTGACAGAACCTACGGTGATGCCCAGCAAATTGCCCAACCTGCTCGTTAATGGCGCCAGCGGTATAGCAGTTGGTATGGCTACCAACATGATGCCCCACAACCTTGGTGAGGTAATCGATGCGGTGGTAGCTATGGTCAACAACCCGGCCATCGACATCGAAGAACTCATGGAGCATGTAAAAGCTCCGGACTTCCCTACCGGCGGTATCATTTATGGTCTTTCGGGCATCAAAGAAGCATTCCGCACCGGCCGAGGCCGATGTGTGGTGCGTTCGAAAACAGAAATTGAAACCGATGATAAAGGCCGCGAAGCCATCATCGTTACCGAAATTCCATACCAGATCAACAAAGCGGTTCTGATTACCAAAATCGCTGAACTGGTTAATGAGAAAAAAGTTCTGGGCATCTCCGACGTTCGCGACGAATCCAACCGCGAAGGTGTACGTATTGTGATTGAAATCAAACGCGACGCCGCCGCAAACGTCATCCTCAGTCAACTTTTCAAAATGACGCCGCTGCAAACCAGCTACGGCATCAACAACATCGCTCTGGTCAACGGCCGGCCACGCATGTTGAACCTGCACAACCTTATTGAGGAATTCATCAAATTCCGTCTCGAGGTTATCGTGCGACGCACGAAATTCGAACTTCGAAAAGCACAGGAAAGGGCGCACATCCTTGAAGGATTGCTGATCGCGCTCGACCACCTCGATGAGGTCATAAAGCTGATTCGCGCCTCGAAAGACGCCGAAGAAGCCCGCGAAGGATTGATGGCTAAATTCGGTCTTTCGGAATTGCAGTCGCGCGCCATCCTGGCCATGCGTCTTCAGCAGCTCACCGGTTTGGAACGCGACAAAGTGCGCCTCGAATACGACGAGTTGATGAAAAGAATCGCAGAATACGAAGCCATTCTGGCCGATGAAGGTCTGCAACGCGGCATCATCAAATCCGAACTTGGCGAACTGCGCGACCGCTTTGCCGATGGCCGCCGTACTTCCATTGAAGTTGACGAAGCGGACATCAGCATCGAAGACCTGATCGAAAACGAAGAAGTGGTGATCACCATCAGCCACGCAGGTTACATCAAACGCACGCCCATCAGCGAATACCACGCCCAGGGCCGCGGCGGAAGAGGCGCCAAAGGTGTACGCACCCGAGGCGAAGATTTTGTTGAACACATGTTTACCGCCACCAACCACCAAACACTTATGCTTTTCACCGAAAGCGGCAGGTGTTTCTGGTTGAAGGTGTATGAGATTCCGGAAGGCGCCAAAGCAACCGCAGGTCGCGTTATTCAAAATCTGCTGAACATCCCTAAGGACGACAAGGTTCGCGCTTTCATCATCGTGAAGAACCTGACCGATGAGGAATTTATCAACAACAACTACATCGTATTCTGCACACGCAGGGGACAAATCAAAAAAACCCTGTTGGAAGAATACTCCAGGCCCCGTCAGGGCGGCATCAACGCCATTGGCATCAACGAGGGCGACAGGCTCATCGAAGCCAAGCTGACCAACGGCAACAATGAGATTATTCTGGCCGTTCGCAGCGGTCGCGCCATACGTTTCAACGAACAGGACGTACGCCCAATGGGCCGTACGGCTGCAGGTGTTCGTGGTATACAGGTACCCGACGATGGTGAAGATACCGTGGTGGGTATGGTATGCGTTGATACCTCCGATACAGCGTCGAGCGTACTTGTTGTATCTGAAAAAGGCATGGGCAAACGTTCAGCCCTGGAAGATTACCGTACACAGGGTCGCGGCGGTAAAGGCATCAAAACCATGCAACTTACCGCAAAAACCGGCAATCTTGTCGCCATCAAAGTGGTAACCGACGAAAGCGATCTTATGGTAACCACCACCAACGGCGTTACCATCCGTACCGGTGCCGACGAATTGCGTGTGATGGGCCGAAACACCCAGGGTGTACGGATCATCCGTTTGGATGGCAGCGATGAAATCGCTGATGTAACAGTTGTGATGAAAGCTGAAATTGAGGAGACTGAAACAGACATGGAAACTCCTGAATCTCCTGAAATTTCAGAATAATCAACCGTTAACAAACCATTGTAAAACAAATACGCCCAAACGGCGTCTGAAACAGAATCTAACAACTCAGTTAAAATTGCAAAAAACAATGAAAAAAATGTTCGTTGCTTTGTTGGGCCTCCTGCTCAGCGCCGGTTTCGTTCAGGCTCAGGAAGATGGCGCCAAACTTGCCAAAAGTGCCGGCAAAGCCCTTACCAGCTACAACATCGACCCGTCCAACAACCAATCCAAACTGGATGAGGCCAAACAAAAAATCGAAGAAGCCCTCAAGTTTGGCGATGCACAGGCTTTGCCTTCCGCCTGGATCACCAAAGGCGACATCTACAACACCATCCTTCAGCGCGATATGGCCAAACGTATGGTTAATCCAAACGCGCCGCTGACTGGTGACAACGATGCGCTTGTAGCGTTCGACGCTTATAAAAAAGGCTACGAAATCGCGACCAAAAAGTTCGAAAAATCCGATGCCATCAAAGGTGTCGGTGAAGTTCAAGGTCACATGATCAACATCGGCGTCACCAAATACGAAGCCGGTGAATATGAAAAGGCCTTTTACTCGTTCCGCGGTTCACTTCAAAGCCACGAAATGCTGACCGCAAGTGGCGCTAAAAGTGCCCTTGACGACCAAATTCAGTACGATAATCAGATGTACATCACAGGTTTGGCCGCCATGTTGGCCACGCGTTACAGCGATGCCATGCCGTACTTTGAAAATCTGTACCGCAAAGGCACCGACAAACCTGCCATCTACGAAGGTCTTTATACCTGCAAAATTGAACTCGGCGACGCCGACGGTGCAGCCAAAGTGTTGAGCGAAGGCCGCCAGAAATTCCCCGATGATCCAGGTCTTTTGTTTGCCGAAATCAACCAGTATCTGAAAGCCGGCAAACTTGACGAACTTACCACCCGCCTCAAACAGGCCATCGCTCAGGAGCCTTCCAACGTCGGACTCTACATTACGCTCGGCAACGTGTACGACAACCTGTACCAGCGCGAACAGGCAGCCAAAAACGAAGCCAAGTCCACGGAATATTTCAACGAAGCCAAAACCAATTACACCCAGGCTACAGAAAAAGATCCGAAAAATGCTGACGCCAACTATGCCCTCGGCGCGCTCTACTACAACAAAGCCGCATTCCTGACCCAGGAACTCAATGCCATGCCCGAAGACTTCTCCACGGCAGGTATGAAAAAATACAATGCGAAAAAAGATGAGGTAATGGCTTTGTTTGATCAGGCCCTGCCCTACTTCCAAAAGGCCGAAAGTCTTGATCCCAACGACTTGAATACCATCATCGCTTTGACGGAAATTTACGCCCGCAAAGAAGATGAACTGTCGCTTGAGTTCAAAAAACGCCTCGAAGTTGTAAAAGGCGGCGGCAAAAACAGCAGCCCGTACTTTAAATAGTCG
>JADLBE010000450.1 GCA_020847915.1 Saprospiraceae bacterium
AAAACCAACTTTCACTCCAAAGAAATTGGTATTAAGCAGTTCGTCGGTACCCGGCATCCAATGGTAGGTAGCAGCGATGATGGCGCCATTGCGGCCACCGGCTGCATTCAAACGAACGCCGATTTCGCCGTTTAAGGCAAATTGAAGGTCATCACCTTTGAATTCGTAAGTGCCTGTGTCGAGGCGCTGATCCTGCCATGCGCCACCCAGGCCGATGCGGGCAAACGGAACGACGGTGCCATAAGGATCCTGGAAATCGCGTTGGATGGTGAGCAACAATGGGAAAATATTGGTAAAGGTGGTTACATAACCGGTAACAGTTACATTTTCACGTTCGTAGGTAGTAATACCTTTTTCATCCACCATGTAAAACCAGCTCATGGAACCACCCACCGACCATTGTTCGTCGGAAAGCATTTTGCGGCCCTGGTACGTGAAACCTACCCAGGTCGCTTTGCTGATGAAATCACCAAATTCACCACCGGCCGGCAACGACATTTGGTACGTAAACTCAGAAGCACCCTGAGCATTTGATGCATATCCTGCAAAAAGGAACATGCAAGCTATAAAGAGACGTTTCATGGCGTAGATTAGTTTTTCAGGTAAGATGATTGTGCAAACATTTGATCAATGCTGTTGACGATACGTACGGATACGCTTGCGTTGGAGCCTTCCAACAATCCGTTCATGGCGCCGATCCAGCGCAGGGGAAGTTCTTCGGAGTCGGTATCAATGGTGCGGTCCATCATTTGAACAATCACGGAACCTGTTTTAAATGAACTGCACGAAGCGTAACCTGGATAGCCCGGGTATCCACCGTACGGCGGGTAATAACCCCAATAGTAACCCCAGTAATCCCACCAGTAGTAACATACTTCATTGTCCTGACCAAAAGCTGTGGCAATAACCACGATGTCGGCAGCTGCCATATCCGTCGTGCGTGTCCAGCCCAGCGCATCAAGGTTGCGGGCCAGCGAGTTCAGTATTTCGTCGTCAAAGGTGGTGGTGGGTGTTTCACCAGCCGGAATCAGGTGGGCAACCGTATCGGGCAGCAGATAGGTTTGCACGGTGCTGAAGTTGTAGTCCTCATCAAAAGTGGTAATGGTCAGGTCGTAGTCCTCAACATTGTCGGGAAGGGGCGGCAAACAACTGCTGTACAACAGCATGGAAAAAACTGCCGCAAGCATTGGAATGCCCGTACGGTAAAAGATGGTTTTGTGTTTCATGATGGATAAATTTTTTGCAAAGTTAACCTGAAGTATTTGCGAAATGTATACTGATCAGCCATTGGAAGGCTGGTCAGCCATTTTTTTTGCCTGAAATTTAAAAAAACGAGCAAAAAACACGCTCAAATCCACGCATTTGCACCAAAAACCATACCCCGTGCCGGAATTTCCTGCACGGGGTATGGTGTAAATTACGCATTGATGAGTAGGTCAGACGCGTAGTCTTTTTTCCGGCCGGAAAAAAGCCAGCAAATCGCCGAGCGTTTCTTTCATGTCTTTTCGGTTGACCACCAGGTCGAGGAAACCGTTTTCAAGCACAAACTCGGAGGTTTGGAATCCTTCCGGCAAATCGCGTTTGATGGTTTCGCGGATAACGCGTGGACCGGCGAAACCGATGAGGGCTTCGGGTTCTGCGATGTTGATATCGCCAAGCATGGCAAAGGAAGCCGTTACACCTCCTGTGGTGGGATCCGTCATCAGGGAAAAATAAGGCAAACCAGCCCTGGCCAGCAGGGTTAGCTTGGCACTGGTTTTGGCCATTTGCATCAGTGAAAATGCACTTTCCATCATGCGTGCTCCACCCGATTTGGAAATAATAAGCAGCCCGGCTTTGTTTTTCAGGGCCTGGTCGATGGCCAACGAGATTTTTTCACCAACTACCGATCCCATGGAACCACCAATAAACCGGAAATCCATACATGCGATCACGAGCGGACTGCCGTTGACGTAACCTTCCGCGACGGCCATGGCGTCTTTAAGCCCTGTTTTGTTCATGGTTTCTTCAAGACGACGGGCGTAGGGTTTCAGGTCGGTAAAATTCAGGAAATCGACCGATGTGAGGTCGTCGTGCAGACGGTTGTACTGACGGTCGTCGAAAAGCAGATCAAAATATTCTGCCGAGCCGATGGCGGTGTGGTAATCGCACTTGGGGCACTTGTAGTAATTTTCACGCAGTTCTTTGGTGGTACTGGTTTCCTTGCATTTTTTACATTGGAACCAAATGCCTTCAGGCACATCCTTTTTGGACTTGGAAGCCGTTGAAATGCCTTCTTTCAATCGTTTGAACCAACTCATTGGTGCTGTTTTTAGGAAAATTTGCCAATAATCAGGCTTATTCTGCGCATGTTTTCTCTGTTGCAGACAAAACGGACGGCAAAGATACGACCCGACAGCGACGCGCTTCGCTGGCTTGCAGTTTTTTTTTAAACAGTTCCTTAACTGGACAACGAAACGGATAAAATTACATCAATTGTCCAACTTTATTCATCAACCCTGAAGTACCTTTACTCGTATGAAATGGTTAGTTTTTAAAACCCTGCTTCACAAAGAGTTTTTGCTTGAATTCAGGCAACGCTATGCCATCAGTGGCATCGTTTTGTATGTTTTCAGCATGGTTTTCGTGGTTTACATAGCTTCCGTCAGGGTTCAACCACCTGTTTGGAACATCCTGTTCTGGCTCATCATGCTGTTTGTATCGATTAATGCCGTGGTTAAAAGTTTTGTCCAGGAAAGTGGCTCCAGGCAACTTTATTATTACCAGGTAGCCAACCCGGTCGTTTTATTGCTAACCAAAATCATTTACAACACCTTGCTGCTTTTGGTGATCAGCGCCCTTGCGTTTGGAACTTACAGCATCGTTGCTGGCAATCCTGTGTTTGATTACCCATTGTTTGCACTGGTGTTGCTGCTTGGAAGTTTTGGATTTTCCATAACCTTTACTTTTACGGCATCCATTGCCGCCAAAGCCAACAACAGTGCCACCCTGATGGCCATTTTGAGTTTTCCGATCATCATACCCATCCTGCTTACACTTATGCGCCTATCCAACATAGCCCTAAGGGTTATTCAGGATACTTCTTACCAACGCGACATCATCAACCTTCTGGCCATTGACGCCATTTTGCTCACCTTAACTTTCGTGCTCTTCCCGTACATTTGGCGCGATTGAACCATCCAGTAAATTACCCATACTTCAGCCCATGTGGTGGAAAATAACATCCGTACTATTACTTGTTTACACCTTTACCTTAGGAATGCTGGTGCCCTTGAGGCCGGGCATCCTGACGGTGTCGCCTGAAAGTGGTTTAACACGCCAGTCTACTGTGCTGACCATCAGTGGTTACAACGCCCATTTTACACAAGGGGAAGGACAAACCCGTGTGTGGCTCACGTACGACGACGAAAATGCCATCCTGGCCCACCGGGTAAAAGCACTCAGCGATACCCAGCTCGAAGCCGAATTCCAATTGCCGGCCAACCTGCCCAAAGGTGAAGCCACCATGGTGCTCAACTGCATTGTCGACAACCCGGCGGACGGCACCTCCGTGCTTCCCAATGCCTTTCAGCTCAAATTGGACAGCACAACGATGCAGGAATACGATCCGACATGGAAAGCCCATCCCGTAGAAAAACTGAATGTCAAAAAGGGCTTCACCTACCCATACCGCAACGTCATCTACGAAACCATCCGCAATACCTACTTCCACGTGCCCATGTGGTTTGTGCTGCTATTTCTGCTTCTCGCATCGGCTACGTATAGTGTGATTTACCTATTGAACCCGAAACCGGAATACGACAGCAAAGCTTCCGCTTACGCCGAAACTGGTTTGCTTTTTGGGTTGCTTGGGCTTGTCACCGGCATGTTGTGGGCACATTACGCCTGGGGCAAAGCCTGGAGCAACGACATCAAACAAATCACCACGGCCGTTGCTCTGCTTATTTACATGGCCTATTTTATCCTGCGCAGTTCGTTCGATGAACCGGAAAAAGGCGCAAGGTTGAGCGCGGTGTACAACATTTTCGCGTTTGCAACGCTCATTCCTTTGTTGTACGTCGTTCCCCGAATGTTCGCAAGTTTGCACCCCGGTGCTACAGGCAGCCCGGCCTTCGGAGGTCAGGATCTTGACAACACCATGCGTGCCGTGTTTTATCCTGCCATCATTGGCTGGACGCTCCTGGGGTTCTGGATGACATCCCTTCGCATCCGTGCAAAACGCATCGAAGACAAACTTGGAGGACTGGATTAGTCAAGTCTTCTTTCAACAATGGAAATTAACTTTTTTTATTTTTCATAACATGAAATTTTTTAAAACGCGGATTTTTTTTATAATTGTTTTGTTTGGCGCGCTATATTTGTGCCCGGCAAACGCTTACGCCGCTGGTGATTTCATGCGTGAAACCGGTAAAATCAACGTTGTGGTAGGTGTTATCCTGCTGTTGTTTTTCGGCATCGTAGCATACCTGATCCGGCTTGAACGTAAACTAACCAAATTAGAGCACCAAATTAACGACGATCATGAGTGGAAAAATTAGCTTCTTTAAGAGCGTAGAAGACTACGTGGATAAAGCAGCCTCTTACACCGACATTCCCAAAGGTCTCATCGAACAAATCAAAGCCTGCAACCTGGTTCTGCAAATCCGCTTCCCGGTGCGCGTAGGCAACGATTATGAGGTTATCGAGGCCTACCGCGTGCAGCACAGTCACCACAGGCTGCCGACAAAAGGTGGTATTCGTTACGCAGAAACGGTTGACCAGGACGAAGTGATGGCCCTTGCTGCCCTCATGTCGTACAAATGCGCCCTGGTAGACGTTCCTTTCGGCGGCGCCAAAGGCGGCATTCGTATCAACCCGGCCAAGTATACGGTTGAGCAACTGCAAAACATCACACGCCGTTACACCACCGAACTTATCAAGAAAAACTTCATCGGCCCGGGCATCGACGTTCCGGCGCCCGACTACGGTACCGGTCCGCGTGAAATGGCCTGGATCCTTGATACTTACCAGGCTTTCCGCCACGGTGAAATCGACTCCATCGGTTGTGTAACCGGCAAACCTGTTACCCAGAACGGTATCCGCGGTCGTGCAGAAGCTACGGGTCGCGGCGTGTATTACGGTATCCGCGAATGCATGTCGCACGAGGAAGATATGGTCAAAATCGGTCTTACCAAAGGTATGGCCGGCAAAACCATGGTGGTCCAGGGCCTCGGCAACGTAGGCAGCAACACTGCCCTGATCAGTCAGAAGGAAGGCGACGCCAAAATCATCGGTATTGCAGAACGTGAAGGTTCCATCCACGATCCCAACGGCATCGATGTGGAACAACTGCTTGCTTTCCGCAAATCGACCGGCTCCATCATCGGATTCCCCGGCTCCAAACACATCGGCGACGCTTCGGCAGCCCTTGAACTGGAGTGCGACATCCTTGTTCCTGCTGCCCTCGAAAACCAGATCACCCTCGACAACGCAGACCGCATCAAGGCCAAACTTATTGCCGAAGCTGCCAACGGCCCCATTACGGCCGATGCCGATGAGATCCTGGTGAAAAAAGGCATCATGATTCTTCCTGACTTTTACATCAATGCAGGCGGTGTGACTGTTTCGTATTTCGAATGGCTCAAAAACCTGTCACACCACCGTTTTGGCCGTTTGGAAAACCGTTTCCAACACAATGCCTACAACGCCATTGTAAACAAGGTGGAAGAAATGACAGGCAAAAAGGTATCTGAACGCGAACGCGAATTCCTTACCCGTGGTGGAACCGAGGTTGATCTTGTAAACTCCGGCCTGGAAGACACGATGATCACTGCCTACCAACAGATCCGCGAAACCTTCAAACAACACCCTGACATCAAGGATGTGCGTACGGCAGCGTTTGTTTGTTCGCTGAAAAAAATTGCCAGCGATTACGTTTCCATGGGCATTTTCCCATAACAATAGCCCATTTATCGGCCAGAAGGCTGAATCAACGGACAATGTTTGGTGTTTTATTCCACCCGTCCGTTGGTTCAGCCTTTTTTAGTTAATTGACTATTATCCTTCTGTTTTAACAAATAATTGTTGGTTAGATGACGTTAATGTGTTTTATCTGGACGAATTTCCGGGAAGGCAAGTGCCAAAAAACCTTTATTAACAAAATTAACAAAGGTTTTTTATGGAATGACTTGTAAATTATTTTTTGCTGACCTACCTTTGGGGAAATTTTTCAAATCAGAATAATATTCTTTTAAACACTGCAAACGCTATGTCGGAGAAACTAGACAAAATAGACCTGAAGATCCTCAAGATCCTGCAGGACAACAGCAAAATCACGAACCTCGACCTTTCCAAAAAGATCGGCCTCTCGCCTGCCCCAACACTTGAGCGTGTAAAAAAACTTGAGCAAAGCGATATCATCCAGAGCTACCACGCCCAGGTGAATCCCCAAATGATGGGTTTGAACGTAAAAACGTTTGTACTCGTTTCGCTGGCATGGAAGCGTGAAAACGCCCTCAACAACTTTTTGGAGAAAATTACCAAAATTGATGAGATCACGGAATGTTACATCATCACCGGCGAAGCCGACTTTTTGATGAAAATCGTTTGCCGCGACATTCCCACCTACGAACAACTCCTGTTCAAAACCCTCAGCCAAATCGAAGAAATTGAACGTCTGAAAACCCTCATGACGCTTTCCACCGTGAAAGACTCAAAAGTACTCCCCTACAATTACGACGAAAAATAGTCGTAAGTCGTAAGTAAAAGGGATAAAAAGCTACGCTTTTTATCCCTTTTTTGTATTGGCAAGTTCAAACCTAAAGACTTACGACTTACGACTTACGACTTTTTTATTGCGCCAGTATGTGTGCCATCCTCAGCAACTCCTTGTTGAGTGGTTTGCTTTTGGTGATGGCATCTTTGAAGGGTGTAAAATGTACGTTGTTGTTTTTGATGCCGACCATGATGCCGGTTTTGTGGTTCATCAGGGCTTCCACAGCACCGAATCCGAGTATGCTGGCCAAAACACGATCGAAATACGAAGGTGAGCCGCCGCGTTGCAGGTGGCCGATGACAGTTACTTTGATGTCGTCGTAAAAATCGACCTTGTCTTCCACTTTTTTGGCAATGTCGTACACGGTTCCCATGTGGTTGCCTTCGGCCACGACCACGATGCTGAACAGTTTGGCGCGTTTGGCGCCGCGTTTAAGCAATTTGACGAGGTCGTCGAGGTTTGTTTCTTCTTCCGGAATCAAAACGCCACCTGCTCCGCCTGCGATGGCCGTATGCAGCGCTATGTAGCCTGAATGGCGGCCCATGACCTCTACAAAGAACAAACGGTTGTGTGAGTCGGCCGTATCGCGGATTTTATCCACAGCCTGTACGGCTGTATTGACGGCAGTATCGAAACCGATGGTGAAATCGGTGCCGTAGAGGTCGTTGTCGATGGTGCCTGGAATGCCGACGATGGGGATGTCGGGGTATTCTTCGATGAAGTGCATAGCGCCTGTAAACGTACCATTGCCACCGATGGCGATCACAGCATCGATATCGTTGTAAATCAGGTTCTCGTAGGCTTTTTTCCGGCCTTCAGGCGTCATGAATTCTTTGCTTCGCGCTGTCTTCAGCACAGTTCCACCCCGGTGGATGATGTTGGAAACGTCGGAGGTTTCGAGCCTTTTGATGGTGCCTTCAATCATGCCCTGGTAACCGCGCATGATGCCGTAGATGTGCAGGTCGTTGTTGAAAGCATTGCGCACGATAGCGCGTACTGCCGCATTCATACCTGGGGCGTCGCCACCGGAGGTAAGAACAGCTATACGTTTGATGTCTTTATTCATAAGGTTGTTAATCAAGCGAAATCAGGTGGTAATCGGCAAGGGGATAGATGGGCTTGCGCACAATTACACCGGGTTTAAGGCGGCGTTCCTCCATACACTTGAACAAACCGTCCTGAAAATGGTGGGCAATGGAGCCTACAAAGTGTACGGGAACATGCTGAAAACCCTGGTACTTGCACACATGCCTGTCGAGGAATTCCCCCAGCGAGTCCGATACGAGGTGTTGAACGTAAGGATGCTGGACGTTTTCGCCCAAAAAGCGTGTAAACGTTGCAAGGTACGCATTGGCGCCCTTTTCATAGATACGGTCTTTGATGGCATCCGGACCTTCAGGGTGTTCTGCCTCAAACAGACTTGCCAGGTCGGCGGGAAGTTCGCGGTAAAACCACGACCGCAACAGTTTTTTACCCAAATGGGTGCCACTGCCTTCATCACCAAGCAACCAGCCGAGCGAAGGTACATTGTCCAGGATTTTTACTCCGTCGTAATAACAGCTGTTCGAACCGGTACCAAGAATACAGGCGATACCGGCACTGCGGCCACAGGTTGCCCGTGCTGCGGCCAGCAAATCGTGCTCCACTTCTACTTCGGCCTGCGGAAACGCTTCGCGCAATGCAGTAGCAACGATTTCTGCCCGGTGCTCATCGTGGATACCGGTGCCGTAAAACCAAACGCGCTCCACTTCCTGAGGATCGAGCTTCTCAAGCAGCTGTTCCCGAATGATGTTTAAAATATCCGCAGTGCTGTGGAAAAACGGGCTGAATCCTACCGTATTTTCCAACTGCTGGTTCCGACCGCCATGTACCAGCAGCCAGTCGCATTTGGTGGAGCCACAATCGGCAATTATAACCATGATGTACGAATAAGTCTCTGAAAAAGGATGCCGCAAGCCGGCGTGGGTGTAAAAAATACACGAAGCTTGAAGGTGGGCAAATGTAAACCATTCCGCAATAAATCCAACATTTTTTGGCAAAAACGGAAAAAACTTATGCCGTTTTTGGAGCGCAAAAATAATTATCAAACATTTTGTTGTTTATTACAAACAAAGTGTTTTAATTTGTGTCCAGATTTTGTTTCACCACTCTGAAATACAACGCACCATGGCACAACTGCAATACGCTCAATCCCAGCGTCCGGGAGCCCGGATGGCCCAGCAAACGTCTGCTGATACGGTACTCCCGGAAGCTATTTTGTGGAAATTATTGCTTCTCACCGCCCTTGCCTACCTGGTATGGAGCGAAAAATTCACCATTGTTTTCGATTTTGGCGGGGGCGCCCTGAACTTACATGCACCTGAGCAAACAGCCGCCGAAGCAGGATTTTCAAGCGACTTTTCGGTAGAGCACCCCAAAAACAGTCCTGTCAAAAAAACATCCCTTGAATTACCCCGAACGGCTAAAAATAACCTGTCGTACGCCATCGATCCGGGTTTTGCTGCTCGTTACGACGTCGAACCCGCCGAAGTACGCAGGAGCCTTTCCACCTGCCAGGAATACATCAAACGTTTTGCCCCGGTGGCACAAACCGAAATGCAACGTTCCGGCATACCGGCAAGCATCATCCTTGCCCAGGCGTTGCTTGAAAGCGACGCCGGCCAAAGCAAACTGGCCAAACAAACCAACAACCATTTCGGCATGAAATGTTTCTCCAAAAATTGCCGCAAAGGTCATTGCGCCAACTTCACGGACGACTCACACAAGGACTTCTTTGTGCAATACGGCAACGCATGGGCCAGCTACCGCGACCACAGCAAATTCCTGAAATCAGGAAAACGGTACCAAAAGTTGTTCAAATATGATGCCACCGATTACAAAAGCTGGGCGCGTGGATTGGCCAAAGCTGGTTATGCCACCGACAAGCAGTACGGAGAAAAACTCATTGCCATGATCCAATCGCTGGGATTGGATAAGTATGATGTCGTTGCTGATGCGCAGGAAGAAGTGATGTTGCCATAATTGCAAAACCTAAGCACGGAACACTTTGGGGCTTTGCTTATCGAAAATGAACCATGAGCTGCCAACCGCGAAGCGGTTGAACATGAATAGCTCCGGGTTCATAAGAAGCGACATCTACAAACACACATGAGTCATTCCGGAACAACCGGAATGACTCATGTTTATCAATAAGACTTTGTAAAAATCTGAATTATTGCGACTGAAGCGGAATTTCAGCTCCGGTGGGTGCACCTGAACCTACCATAAGTACAGCTACAATGCACAAAACAAGCAGGGCGCCGGCAAGCACCCAGGTGGCTTTTTCAACAAAGTCGGTGGAACGTGCAGCGCCGAAGAGCTGCTGAGCCTGACCGCCAAAAGTGGCGTCAATACCGCCGCCTTTCGGATTTTGAACCAATACAACAGCCATCAGCAACACACTGATGATGGCAATCAAGACCGCAAGGGTGGATAACATCGCGTATTATTTTTTAAGTTTATCAATTTCGGACGCAAAGTAATCACTTTTTTCGGGAAACAACAAACATAATCGTTCATACATCGCAAGTGCTTTTTCTTTGTGCCCCTGACGCCAATACAATCGGGCCAATGTTTCCGAAGCAATTTCTTTGTTTTCCTGTACACTGCGCTCCGCAAGCCGCTGTGCCGCATGGGCCGCATCATTGGCTTTTTTAGCTTCCAAGTCTTCCTTCCGCATCGGATCTTCTCCAAGTGCTTCCGGTTCTTCTTCAACAACCTCCGGCGGCGTAGGCCGATGCAAAGGGGTATTTTCAACAACATTAGGCGCCTCACTTGTGCCACCCACCGACTGCTGCCCACTGCCTGCTGCCTTCTGATCGCGGACTGCTGCCTGCTGCCCGCTGCCTGCTGCCTGCTGATCGCCACCCGCCGACTGCTGCCCACTGACTGCTGCCCGCTGCCCGCTGCCTGCTGCCTGCTGATCGCTGCCCGCTGCCTGCTGACCGCTGACTGCTGATATTTGCACCGGATTAAACTGGCTGATCCAAACACCAAAACTTGGTTTTGTAGTGACTGGAGGAATTTGAACCCATGGCTTTTCAGGGTTAATTTCAACCACAGCTTCCTGGACTGGCTCAACAACGGGAGTTTCCGGCAATACAAGCGGTTCATTCGATAAAAATTGCCGGGCTTCAGTTACTTGACGTGTTATGGGAACACGGGTCTCCAGTGTTTTTTGCAAAGACTCGATGGGTTTCAGTTCCAATACTTCCTCATGCTGTACAATTTTTTGCGGAGCAATAAGTGCGTACAAGCGGCTGCGGTTCAAGCTGTAAACAGAAGCGGCCGTAAGTGTTCTCTGCGCATCCGGACGTTGTTCATGGTTTGATTTCAGCGCAAGCAGGTAACGCAGATTGTGTGCGTAGGGGTACGACAACGCCAGGGTTTTCAACTCCTCGTAAGGCATTCCCGCCAGCAAGGCAGGATTCTCAAGCAATTGATGAAGGCGTTCGTGGGTCATTACCAATCGTTGAAAGCTGCGTTGAAAATATCTTCCAGCAGTTGGTTGCTGATGGTTTGAATCAATGCATCCTGCACACTAAGCAGGTCTGTTGTATTCGAAAATTCGGCAAAAAAGCTGAAATCACGCTCGTTTGTCCACGATTTTTTCTCGTCCTTATTGTTTAACAGACCTACCCTTACGCGGATCTCCAGTCGGTTCAGCGATACAACCTCATTGGGCTTGGGCGCTACGGGTACTACGCGGTAGTCGGTGATTTTACCGGAAAACTCAATGTCGGGACTATCGCCGTTCAGGGTAAGCCTTGTTTCTCTGCGGACTTTATCTTTCAATCTTTCCGTAAAGTCCACCGCAAGCGTCGGTGGTGCATTGGGCGCAATGTTGTCGAACGTACGCACGGCAAAAGTGCTCACCGAGGGATCTACGGAGATGCCGGACAAGGTGTAACACCCCTGTGCAAACAAGAGGCTCAAACCAACTGCTGTGGTTAAAAATAATTTTTTCATGACAGATAAAACGCTCATTCGATCGTTTTGATGCCTGCACTGCCCATTATTCCCATTCAATGGTCGCCGGCGGTTTGGTACTGATGTCGTACACTACCCTGTTGATGCCACGTACCTGGTTGATGATTTCGCTTGAAACCTCTGCCAAAAACTCGTAGGGCAACCGGCTCCATTCCGCTGTCATGCCATCGGTTGAGTTCACCGCACGAAGGGCGACAGCCTGTTCGTAGGTGCGTTCATCACCCATAACACCAACAGACTGAATGGGTAATAAAATTGTTCCCGCCTGCCAAACAGCATCATACAAGCCGTGTTCTTTCAGTTTTCCGATGTAAATGGCATCGGCTTCCTGAAGCAAACGAACTTTTTCGGGCGTAATGTCTCCCAAAATTCGGATGCCCAATCCGGGTCCCGGAAATGGGTGTCGATGTAAAATATTTTCAGGTATGTGCAATTCGCGGCCTACCCTGCGCACTTCGTCCTTAAACAACATGCGCAAAGGTTCCACGATTTTAAGTTTCAGTTTGTCGGGCAAACCACCCACGTTGTGGTGGCTTTTGATGGTTACCGAAGGACCATGTACACTGATCGACTCGATCACGTCGGGGTAAATGGTACCCTGTCCCAGCCACTTACTGTCGGGATGCTTTTCGGATTCGTATTCAAATACATCGATGAATCCTTTACCGATGATTTTGCGTTTTCCTTCCGGATCGCTTACCCCCGCAAGTGCGGTATAAAACTTGTCGCGCGCATCAACACCTTCAATGTTGAGACCCATCTGTTTGTATGAATTCAAAACTTCCTGGTACTCATTTTTGCGCAGCAAACCATTGTCGACAAAAAAGCAAAACAACTGACTTCCGATGGCCCTGTGCAACAACTCGGCGGCAACGGTGGAGTCGACACCACCCGAAAGGGCCATGATCACCTTTTCCGAGCCGATTTGTTCACGCAACTTTTGAACGGATTCCTCAACGAAATGCGCCGGAGTCCAGTCGCCCGAACAACCACATACGCCATGAACGAAGTTTTTCAACATTTGAAAACCTTCCAGGCTGTGGTACACCTCCGGGTGAAACTGTATGCCATAAACCGGGGCGGCAAACCTGCCGGCTTTGGCACGGAATGCAGCGACCGGGATGCTGTCGGTGGTGGCCAAAAGTTCAAAACCTTCGGGGAGTTTGAGTATGGTATCGCCGTGGCTCATCCAAACCTGCGACCGTGGTTCAACGCTGTGAAAAAACGGGTCGCTATGATCCTGCTGGATCAAAAAAGCTTTGCCGTATTCGCGTTTTTCCGAACGGGCCACCTCACCGCCGTAAAATTCGGCCGTAAGCTGGGCGCCGTAACAAACCCCAAGCATCGGCCATTTGCCGGTAATGGCATCAAGGTTTAGCCGCAAAGCATCGGGTTGTTTCACCGAAAAAGGACTGCCCGAAAGAATAACGCCCTTGATGTCGTGGGTTTGTTCGGGAAGTTTGTTGTAAGGGAGAATTTCGCAGTAAACGTTCATTTCCCGAACACGGCGGGCAATGAGCTGGGTGTACTGCGAACCAAAATCGAGAATCAGAATTTTTTCCATGGTGCGCTGTCAAAACGCAAAGGTAATAAAGCGCCGTTGCTTTTGAGAAAGTAGAAACGTTTAAAGTCGCAAAAGCCTTCGCCCTACCCTTCCGTTTTCAAAAATCAATTCCAAAAAACAGGCGCCCGACGGGACTTGCTCAAAATGGATGGTGCATTGCTGCGAAAAGGCCTCCACTTGTTGTTCCTGAACCAGCCTTCCGTCGGATCCAAACAAACGCCAAAACATCAAACGGTCGCCCGTTTTTGAAGCATCTACGTGTACCACACCATAACTCGGATTGGGGTAAACAAGTACGTTTTCGAGCCCAACGGGTGCGTTTGTGCCCACGCCTGCCACCAAAACTTCGATGTTTTGTTGCAAAACCGATGCGCCACAAGGATTGGCTGCCACCAGGGTCACCACAAATACGCCCGTTTGTGTGTACACATGGGCAGCATCAACGGTGAATACATTGGCCGAGCCATCGCCAAAATCCCAGGTGTAGGACGTTGCCTGTTGACTCAAATTTTGGAACTGCACCAGGCCGTTTACCGGCACCGACGCATCAAAAGCTGCCATCGGAAAATCCAAAACCTGGATGTTGAAACTTTGGACAAGGGTGTCGGCACCGAAGCTGTTGGTAGCAATCAATGTGGCCTGGTAATCGCCGGAAACCGGATAACTTACCAACGGATTGGTTTGCACCGACGACGCCGGTGTTCCACCGGAAAAAAACCATTGGTACTGAAGGCCCGAACCCGTGGAAGTGTTGTTGAAAAACACCTGAGCTGTTTGGCAGGCAAATACCGTATCGGGCAACGTCATACCTGCCTGGGGGGGCGCTAACCAGGTTACCGTTTGTTGGATTTCCAGGGTATCACAAGCGTTCCAAACTATAAGAGTTACCGTGAAAATACCTTCGAAAAAATACTGGTGCAAGGGATCAAATTCCGCAGATTGGGTACCGTCGCCAAAATCCCAAAGCCAATCAACCGCCGATAAATTCAGATTGGTGAATTGGAAAACACCATCCGATAAATCGGTGTACGTGAATGTCCCGGCAAGCGTATCGACGATGTTTACCACCACCTGCATGGTACTGGTATCGCTGCCCGCCGCGTTGGAAGTTACAAGGGTGGCAGTGTACGTGCCTGAATTGGTGTAGGTAACAACAGGATTTGTACCCGTACTTGCGGAAGGCGAACCACCGGGAAACAACCAATTGTAACTCAAACCCGTGCCCTCAGATTGGTTGTTAAATAGCACCTGAGCGGTTTCACATTGAACAGCCGTCTGTTGTATTTCGAATGCAGCCTCGGGCAACAACAGGGTGGTCACCGTTTGCACGGAAACCGAAGTATCGCAACCATTGATGGCATACAGGGTAAGTATGTAGGTGCCTTCAGCGCCGTAGTTGTGTTGCGGCATGACCTGGGTGCTGGATGACCCGTCGCCGAAATCCCAAAAATACGAGGTCGCATTGTTTGAAACATTGATCACATCCAGCACAGTCCCGGTCAAAAATGCATTAAATGCAGCATTGGGAGCGGGCTCAATGGTGAGTATGGCTTCACCGGACGTTACGGTGTAACAACCCACACGTTCAACAAGGCAACGGTAAAGGTTGCCGTCGAGATTGCTGGTTGCATTGTTTATCATCAGGGTATCGTCTGTAACCGTGTAAGGCGGCGTGTTGAAGAGGTTGTTCCAACCACTGCCGTCGTTAACCTGCCATTGATAAGTCCAACTGCCGGCATTGGTTTGTACGGCAAATACAACCGCTTTGCCTTCACAAACCGATTGAGGTAGTGGCGAAACGGTTATTGTCGGTATATCAAAATCCTCGTTGCTTTGAGGCAAGCCGGGCAACGGTTCTGTAACACCAGTTTCACCTGCCTGCGCCCCATTGTTGGATCCATTGCAACCGTTGGTGGAATTGACGATAATGCCCGGGAGTCCGCCCACCGAAGGTAAGATGCCGGGCACATTGGTGAGGAAACGGCCGCCACTGCCGCCACCGCCCGGACCGAAACACCGGTTTTGGTTGAAATTGTCGCTGTTACCGCCGCTGCCGCCGGAGGCGTCGACCTGCAGGTTGGCAGGCGCGGCCAAAACATCAAGCAGGATCGTGCCGCCTGCGCCGCCACCGCCACCGCCGTCGCCTAAGGCTGCACCGCCATGCAGTCCGTTTGCAGACAAAACAGGGCTTGTTCCGTTGATGGTTCCAGCTTTTACATAAACAATACCGCCACCGTGGCCACCGAAACCCGTTCCGGTGCCGTTGCCATGGCCTGCACCGCCGCCGCCGCCCAGGAACAGACGTGACTGGACGGTCGGGATATCGTTTCCACCCAACCCGGGATAATAGCCGTCGCAATTCAAAAATCCGGGCTCGTCGTTGTCGCCGCCGTTGCCGCCGTCGGTTGTGTTGGCGCCGCCACCGCCGCCGCTGTTGTGGTCGTTTCCGCCACCGCCACCATTGGCTTGCGGTCCGCGGCCCAAAACTTTATCGGCATCCACAATGGCTATGCCTTCCCCTTTGGTAGCGCCCCTCCAGTCACCGGAGGCGAAGAAATAACTGATGACCGGCACCAGAAAATTGCAGTTGTTGTCGGTCACCGGCACGGCATCACCACCACGAAATCCGGCACCGTCGGCACTGATTGGTGCATTGAGTGTGAGTGTTCCACTAACCTCCAGGGCGATGATGCCACCGGTTGAACCATTCCACGGCATGGCGCGCAGCGTATCGGTGACTACGGCATCGGTGTATTGCGGAAGGGACACCAATTGTACCTTTGCAGCGGGATCGTAACCATACAATGGTCGGTACAACAAGTATACGGCACCTGGCGCTATCGAATCAATCAGGGCCCGTTCGTACCGGCCGGCTGTGTTCAGGGCGGAAATGGTCCCGTACAGCGCATTGTTGGGTTCAAGGATTTCAGCGCCCTGCATTTGAATAAGCAGGACCGTATTGCCCGGCCGGAAACCGGTGGTGTCGTTCACCGTTAACCTTCCGTTGCAGGAATCAATGGCCTCAACAGCGGCATAATGGTTGATGACGCCCGAAAGGTTTTGGGAATGAACGGAGAGACTAAAAATCGAAATAAGGGTAAACAAAAAGAAGCGCAGGAGCATGTGGGATGATTTTTACCGTGGTGGGAAAAGAACCTTTTGGCGCTTTCACCATGCCTTCGGATCGGTTTTTACAACAGGACTAAAGATACAGTAGCTTCAAATATTCTGATTTATTTGTTTTTTTAAAACCCTTTTTCGTACCTTTGCGGCCGCGAAAAGCCCGGCGCTACTTGACGTAAGGAACCGGGCGAGATTTTATCTCATATTTCTTCATTTTAAATTTTCGTTTAGCATGTCTGTTAAACTCCGCTTGCAGCGCAAAGGCCGCACCAAATCACCTTTTTACCACATTGTTGTAGCCGACAGCCGCGCACCACGTGATGGCCGTTTCATCGAAAAAATCGGTACCTACAACCCCCTCACCGTTCCTGCCACCATCGAACTGAACCGCGAAAGCGCTTACAAGTGGTTGCAAAATGGCGCCCAGCCCACCGACACCGTTCGTGCCATCCTTCGTTTCAAAGGCGTATTGTACCAGCAGCACCTCGACGGTGGTGTTAAAAAAGGCGCTCTGACAACCGAACAGGCTGCAGAGAAACTCGCTGCATGGATTGAGGCAAAAGAAAGCAAAATCGCTGCCCGCCGCGAACAAACCGTGGAGAAAAAACGCCAGTTCATCGCCCACGTTGACGGCAAACCCAAAGTAAAAGCCAAACCAGTTGTTGAAGAACCCGTTGCTGAAGTAGAAGCTCCTGTAGAAGCTGCTGTAGAAACGGTGGTTGAAACTCCGGTTGCTGAAGTTGAAGCTCCTGCCGCTGTAGTTGAAGAAGCTCCGGTTGCTGAAGTTGAAGCTCCTGCCGCTGTTGTTGAAGAAGCTCCGGTTGCTGAAGTTGAAGCTCCTGCTGCTGAAGAAGCTCCGGTTGCTGAAGTTGAAACCCCTGCTGCTGTTGTTGAAGAAGCTCCGGTTGCTGAAGTTGAAGCTCCTGCTGCTGAAGAAGCAACACCTGCTACTGAAGAAGAAGAAAAATCGGCCGAAGCTTAATCGACGATTCAAATACAGTTGCTATATTTGCACCATTCCGGTGATTGTAGACCTGGCAAAGCCTCTGATAGCTTTGCCAGGTCTTTTTTCAAATAAGACCACATTTTCGCGCCATGCAAACCTTAAGTGAGCAATACCAAACCCGCCTTGATGAAATCGCGAGCCAGATTCAGGCTGCGCCGGTTTTAGCCCAATACCTCGAAGAAGAGGAAGATGAGCTCTACAACGAATTGCGCCAGGAATTCGAACCGGCCATCTCAGAACTTCACCACCAGGTAGCTTCTGCCGCTCCGCTGCAGTTGGTTACGTTCGAAAAGGCGTTGCTCGCCGACACTTTCGAAGGACTTTACCTGCCACGTGTTTTGGGTTATTCGGTGCTGCGCGGTGAAATCACCGACCAGTACCGTTACGTTCGTCCGAACGACCACTTTAAGGACATTTTGCTGGCCATCTGCAACTCCCCGCATTTCGATCAGTTGAAAAAACGCATCGGCCAAAGCATCCAGGTAGGTTTCGCGCTCAGCAGCGACATCTGGATCACCAACCTCATGGGTCAGGTGGAAAACAAACGCATCCGTTTTTTCCTCCAGCAACAAAAAAGCGACCGTTTTCGCGACACCAAAGACCGCGAAGAACTGCACCAGCGTTACGCCAAACAGTTCCGCAACGAACTGTACTTTTCGGCCGATTTCCCAGCTACGGCCGGCGAAATGAAAGCCAACTTTTCCGCCCTGCGCCAGTTCCTGCTCAAACGTTTTGAAGTCGGCGGCGACAACTCCAGCTTCAAAGCCAAAATCCGCGAATTCCTCAACAATACCGCTTTCCAGGGCCATGAGGAATACCTCGAAATGCTGGCCATGTACGGCAACTTCATGATCCTTCAGGGCGATGAAGTGAAAGAATATGCCGACCATTTCGCCCGCGAACGCAAAAAATTCCCCGAATTCGATACGCGTTACCTCACCTTCCTGTTGTCGCTTTACCAGGCCAAGTTGGGCATGGACGCCAGCAACGACGAACGTATGAGCGCCGTAGTGGACAAATCGGTGAAGGATAAAATTTCCGATTTTTACCGCATTGCCGATAAAGTACATGGCTACGGTTATGTACATGCCGATACCATCGAAGCCGTTCAGGAATTTTACAATGCCCACGAAGGCCTTTCGGTGGAAAGCTCCTGCCTGCGCCAGGTTGTGCTCATCTATTTCGAACGACTGATCAACGGTTTGACCGAACGTGAATACCTCGATTATTTCGAACTGAACAAAATTTTCGGCGTTTACATGAAAATTTTCGGAAATCAGCAATTCAACCAGTCGGTTGAAAAGGTTTCCATGAAATACATCGACAAACTGATGAAACGTTTTACGGACAAACGCGCCAAGGACTACCAGGACGTGAAAAAATTCATTTCCACACAGTTTGTAGAATTTGGCTTTTTGAGGGAAAAAGAGGTGGTTGAAATGTTCAAAACGCGTCGGAAAAAACGCAAGGAGGACTAGTAAGTCTGTTGGTAGATAGAGCGTTCGGCTTTGTAGAAAAATGGACACTCCTGTATTTGCCAACGTTTAATTTTCAACCTCATTTCCGTCGCTTCCTCTTTTGCCAGAACGGCTGAAGGTTTTTTCGGCCAAACAACATCGATCATGTCGGTACTACTTTTTTTAGTTGTTTTGTACATCCTGCTTGGGATAAGCATGATGAAATTGTTTGAAAAAGCCGGTATTCCAGGCTGGAAAGCACTTGTTCCCGGTCTGGCTGCCATGGAATGGTGCAAAATGGTGGGCCGCAAACCTGCCTATGCCCTTTGGTTTTTGTTCCCCGTCGTCAACATTTTCATTTATGCCGGCTTGTGCATCGACATGGTGCGGTCGTTTGGTAAAACAGGATTTTGGCAATCGGTACTGGCCGTTGTTTATGCGCCCATTCCTTTTTTCCAGATCGGCGCGTCCAGCGACAAATACCTCGGTCCGGCCCTCGACCGCGAACGTGAATACCACCGTTTGCACCACGCCGCCGTGGAATCCAAAGACCAGGCTGCTTTGCGCAAACTGGCCACCCAATACCCGGACATGCAGAAGTCGCAAACCCGGGAATGGTCGGAAGCCGTCATTTTCGCCGTTTTTGCCGCCGCTTTCATCCGCATGTTCCTCATCGAAGCGTACGTTATTCCAACATCTTCGATGGAAGGCACGTTGAAAGTGGGTGACTTTTTGTTTGTAAGCAAAGCCCATTACGGGATCCGCACGCCCATGACGGTGATCCAGTTCCCGCTCATCCACAACCGCTTTTCGCAAAACGCGAACGGTTTGATGGCGCGTGAATCGTATTTGAAAAACCCGTCGCTCCCCTACTACCGTTTGCCAGCCATCGAAAACATTGACCGCAACGAACCTGTGGTGTTCAACTTCCCGGCCGGCGACAGTGTGGTGATCACGCCCGGACGCACGTTCGACGTGTACCAATGGCGCCGCGAGGGTTACGACAAAAGGATGCCCAACTACAAGGTGGTAACGCGCCCGGTGGACAAAAAAGACCACTACATCAAACGTTGCGTGGGTATTCCCGGCGACAGTTTGGAAATCCGCAAAGGTCAGTTGTACATCAACGGTCAAATGGCACAAAATCCGGAGCACCTGCAAATGACCTACCACGTTTCTTCCGGCGGATCACCCGTTAACTTGAAAAAACTGGACGAATGGGGTGTGAACCTCACCGACCTTGGTGAAGCAGCTCCCGGCGCTGGTTATTTCAACCTCGACGCCAAACAGGTGGAAAAAGTAAAAACCCTCGGCAACGACATTAAGGTGGAAGTGGTGCCCGCGCAATCACGCTACCCCGGCTACGTGTTCCCCAACGATGCAAAAAACTACGGCGGCTGGACGGTCGACGACTTCGGTCCCATCTACATCCCCAAAGCCGGCGCCACGGTAACCCTCACGCCGCAAAACATCTCCATGTACGAACGCATCATCCGCGTGTACGAGGGCAACGAACTGATTGTGCAAAACGGCAAGTTCATCCTCAACGGCTCGGAAACGACGACTTACACCTTCAAACAGAACTATTACTGGATGATGGGCGACAACCGCCACAACTCCGAAGATTCCCGCGTGTGGGGCTATGTGCCCGAAAACCACGTGGTGGGCAAACCGTTGTTCATCTGGTTCTCCACGAAAAACGGCAGCATGGCCAACGGCATCAACTGGGATCGGATATTTAAGTCGGCGTCAACGATGTAAAAAAGTCGTAAGTCGTAAGTCGTAAGTCAGCGTTCGGCTTGAGATTTGAATAAAAAAATGCCCAATGGTTTGGAATACAAACGATTGGGCATTTTTTTTTCGGACTTCGGACTTTTATCTTACCACCAACACATCACCACTTCGCTCAACGGCGAATGTATGCCCGCAATATGTTACCTCAGCTTTTAACAGCCAAATGTACACGCCTGGCTGCGCGTCTCTGCCGTCCCAACCCCAATCGCTGCTGTGCGAGGTGAACAACAAACCGCCCCAGCGGTCGTAGACTGAAAATGTAAGGTTGTTGACCGTTATTTCACTTGAAAATTGGGGTAAAAACACGCTGTTGAACGGATTTTCAGCGCCCGATGGACGGAATACATTGGCCATGTAAACGATATCGGTGGCCTCATTGGGCATTTCAGGCTCTACCGTGGTTTCGAGTTTTTGCACACCGCAAGCATCGGTAACCTCCACCCAATAGGGTCCGGGTTCGTTTACTATGATTTCTGGGGTTTGCGCTCCGGTAGACCACAAAAAACCGGTGGCTGGCGCCGGACCATATATTGTTACGGACAACCCGATTTCCCAGGTGTCACATGGCAATAGGTGACGCTGCGGTAGAACGGCCAGTGCTGTGGGTTGCTCCTCTACCGTAATTTCTTCCACAACCATACATCCAGAAGAAGCGTCAGACACACCGAGCGTATAAGTGCCTGAAGTCAGTTGTAGCAAAACTTCTTCGTCGACCATAGTACCGTCAATTTGAAAAACCAACGGTTGGGCAGCGGCTGCATCTACCAGTATGGCGCCATCTGTTTCGCCTGGACAAGCGGGTGTAGTACTTGTCTCAAATTGTGGCAAGGGAAGTTCTAGTACTGAAACCGTCACTGTTGAATCGCAACCGGCGTTGTTGGATAAAACAAACGATTGGGAACTGCCTGTGGGAATGTCCGTGCCGTTGAAATTATATGACTCACCTGTGCAAGCACTTGCATTTATAGAACTTACCGAAGGCTGTAAAGCGGCTACATTAACTGTAACTGTAGAATCACAACCGGCGGCGTTTGAAAACATAAAGTTTTGGGAGTTGCCTGCAGGAATGTCCACGCCGTTGTAATTGTACGCTCCGCCCGCGCAGGCGCTTGCGTTGAGTGTAAAGGTTGAAGGTTGCAACGCTGGAACGTTGACCGTAACCGTAGAATCACAACCGGCGGCATTTGAAAAAACAAACGATTGGGAACTTCCAGCAGGAATGTCGACACCATTGTATGTGTATGCCTCACCTGCGCAGGCACTTGCGGTGATTGTAGAATAAGAAGGTTGCAACGCGGCTACATTAATCGTAACAGTAGAATCACAACCGGCGGCATTTGAAAAAACAAACGATTGGGAACTTCCAGCAGGAATGTCGATACCATTGTATGTGTATGCCTCACCCTCGCAGGCGCTTGCAGAAATTGTAGAGACCGATGGTTGCAATGCGGCTACATTGACCGTTACTGTGGAATCGCAACCGGCCGTGGTTGAAAACACAAAAGATTGGGTGCTTCCCGCAGAAATGTCGACGCCATTGTAGTTGTATGCTTCACCTGCACAAGCACTTGCAATAATTGTCGCGACCGATGGTTGCATTGCGGCTACATTGATCGTTACTATGGAATCGCAACCGGAGGCATTGGAAAACACAAAGTCTTGGGAGCTTCCTGCAGGAATGTCAACGCCATTGTAAGTATATGTACCGCCCGCGCAGGCGCTTGCGTTGATTGTGGCGGTTGACGGCTCCAGGGCGGCTACATTCACTGTCACTGTAGAATCGCAACCGGCGATATTGGAAAAAACAAAGGTTTGAGAACTTCCGGCGGGAATATCTACATCGTTGTAAGCGTACGTACCGCCCTCGCAGGCACTTGCGTTGAATGTGACGGCTGACGGCTGTAAGGCTGCAACGTTGACCGTCACCGTAGAATCACAACCGGCCGCGTTTGAAAAAACAAACGATTGGGTGCTGCCGGCAGGAATATCGACACCGTTGTAGCTGTACGTTTCTCCCTCGCAGGCACTTGCGTTGAATGTGACGGCTGACGGCTGTAAGGCTGCAACGTTGACCGTAACCGTGGAATCACAACCGGCCGCGTTTGAAAAAACAAACGATTGGGTGCTGCCGGCAGGAATGTCGACACCGTTGTAGCTGTATGCCTCACCCGCGCAGGCGCTTGGCGTGACTGTTACGAAGGATGGTTGCAAAGCCGCAACGCTGACCGTAATCGTGGAATCGCAACCGGCGGCGTTTAAAAACACAAAGGTTTGGGAGTTGCCCGCAGGAATGTCTACGCCATAGTACCTGTAAGTCTCACCTGCGCAAGCACTTGTATTTATAAAACTTACCGAAGGCTGTAAAGCGGCTACATTAACTGTAACCGTAGAATCACAACCGGCGGCGCTTGAAAATACAAAGGTTTGGGAGCTGCCTGCGGGAATATCAACGCCATTGTAGCTGTACGTCTCACCTGCGCAAGTACTTGCATCGATTGTAGAAGTAGAAGGTTGCAACGCGGCTACATTCACCGTAACTGTAGAATCGCAACCGGAGGCATTGGAAAAAACAAAATTTTGGGTACTGCCAGCGGGAATATAGACACCGTTGTAAGCATACGTTTCGCCTGAGCAAGCAGTTGCAAGCAAAGTGTCGTAGACTGGCGCACAAGGTGCACAATCCAACACCTCTACCCTCACCGTATCCACATACGTCCCGCAAGCCCAGGTATGTTCTACTGCAACCAAGCCGGTGCCAGGCTGTGTCCATCGCACCCATACGGTATCGTGTTGTTGCTGCTCAACCGTGCCGCCCAGAACACTCCAGGCATAGGTGGCGCCGTTGCGGCATTGGCCGGTTACGTAGTATTTGCGCAGGCTATCGGCGCAGGGTGGAGTGCAGTTTTCTGCCACGGCATCCTGGGTGATGTAGGGTTTGTAGGGCGCATAATACGATGCCGGAAACGTAGGCAAACCCAACAGGCACTCACGCGGCGTGACGATGGCCTGGGGCTCATACTGGCAGGCTGCCCCGGCGAGGTTGGGTTTGTGGATGACGCTTATATAGTTTCGGAAATTACTGGTAAGGTAAATTTTGCCATCGGGCCCGAGCTGAAGCTGGCCTGTATTGTCGGCAGCCCTGCCAAGGTTGACTTTAGAGTTCCGAATGGCCGTAGAATCCCAAACACAAAGATCGAATTGGTACAGGCTATCGCTGGGTGTCCAGGCGTTGAAGTAGAGTTTTTTGTTGTCGGGAGAAAATTCGGCGGAGTAAAAGGAACGGGTATTCTCCCAAATCATAAGTGGTTCCGAAACAATTCCAGTACTGTTATCAAATTTAAAAAGTTCGACAAATGCATCCCATGTTGCATTTGTTAGATTTCTTATTGCACTTGTAATCCTAATCAACGTTGATGCGTTTGGACTAAGCGTAAGCTCTCCCACTTTACTTGCAATAAATCCTGAATTTGGTTTGCCTACGGAAGAAATTACAGGAGTCAGACTTAGACCGGTTGAACTCAAACTCCAACAATAAATCTGGTTTGTAGCTGAACTTGAACCAATCACCCATTGATCTATTCCGTTGCAATGACTGGTGGTAGCAACTTTTTCATTAGACTTTGTTAACAAAACCTCGTCGCGAACAATAACATCTCCGTTCCCTGATTCTAATGACATATCAACAATAGCATAGTATAAAATCCTTTGGGTGTCTAACGGTGTTCCAAGTACAAGGTCCCAGCTTTGCATATAAAACAAATAGAAGATACTGTCGGATGATGGTTGCTTAACAATTAAAGATTGAGTAGAAGATTCTGAACCTTTTAATTTGCTTCCACCTGATTGAGGATTTACAGTGGGCATGATCTCGTGATTTCTATTCCACACATATTCACCATTGAAATAAAACAACAAATCACCATTGGCATCGCTCACAATTGCACTTGCTTCGTATGTACGCATCTTCCCATCGGTCACTACTTGTGGGGGTAAGGTGTTAAAATCCAGTCCGAGAGAGTCCCCGAAATACCAAAGGTTGCCTTCCTTGCCGGTGGCGCAGGTGGGCGTTTGGGCAATACCATAACCACCCAAAAGTATGAGCAGAAAAAAAATACAAAGCTTGTGTTTCGGGATTACAAAATTCACGTTACAAACATTTAACATTCACTTTTTCCAAAAGATGTTGTCAAAAGCGAAATTATGTATTGTGTTTGACAAAATAATTGAAACTACGACATGCTCACCATGTTTGACGACCGCTTTCCAAACATAAAGAGTCAGTTTACCTTAACAATGCTGCTCGCATAATTCTATATGTTTCTTCCAAAATCATGTATTTCACCCATCTTACCCACCAATTTCCCCATCGCTCTCGCCCTATGGCTAATCACATTTTTCACCTCCACGCCCAACTGCGCGAACGTTACATCGTAACCTTCCGGCACAAACACCGGATCGTAACCGAATCCTTCGGTGCCCGACGGCGCCTCAGCAATGTGTCCCTTGCATATGCCTTCAAAAAGCACGGTTTCTTCGCCGCGCACCATGGCGATTACTGTGCGGAACTGCGCCGAGCGGTCAGCCTTATCTTTTAAATTTTCCAAAAGTTTGTGGATGTTGGCTTGCGGGTCCCTGCTTTCGCCGGCATAACGGGCCGTGTGTACGCCGGGGGCGCCCCCAAGGGCCGTTACTTCCAGGCCCGTGTCTTCCGAAAAACAATCGTATCCATAGTTGTGTTTTACATAACGCGCTTTGAGGATGGCGTTGCCTTCCAAAGTATCCTCCGTTTCTTCAATATCTTCGGTGCAACCGATGTCGCGCAGGGTTTTGATCTGGAAGTCCGGGCCCAAAATTTGTTCTACTTCCAGGGCTTTGTGTGCGTTGTTGGTGGCGAAAACCAAAATCTGTGGCATGATGTGGATACCTTTAGACGTTAAACCAATCCGGCTTGATCGGCAAAAGTAACACACTCATCGAAAGCGGACTACCCCACCCTTGATGAGCGGTTCGCTTTGATGCACCTTTGTACCGCGGCGTCCAACTTATACGCCGCAAACTCCTGTTATGGCACCCTTTAAAAATTTCAGTAAAAACCCCTCCTGGCACAACCGTTTGCGCCGCGGAAGCATGTACATCGCCGTGGCCACCATGATGGCGGCCTGCGGCTCGGACAACAACCAAAACGGCGGCGACTGGGAAGAAGTCACCGTTTCAGAACCCGCCAAAGGTGTGATCACCACCATCGAAGAAACCAGCGAAGGTCAATTCGCCATCGTGGACGAACAGGTGACAGCCAATAAAAACGACTCCAGGATCATCGTACAACGCCTGAGCGGTGTGACCGACACCATGAGTCTGGACCAGGCCAAAAGCCTCGTGCAGGCGTCCGACACGACGCACGTACAAAACCAAAACAACAACCACCACAACAACGGCATGGGCCGCGTATTGTGGTGGGGCGCCATGGGTTACATGATGGGCCGCAACATGGGTTCGCCGGTGCAGTCGTATGTTTACCGTCCGGGCAGCAACGCCGCCTACGCCAGCGGTTCCAACACGGCCACCGAACTGCGCCGCTCGTCGGTTACCCGCACCGAACTGCGCCCTGTAAAAGGCCGTAGTGGTTTTTTCCGCAACAGCAGCCGGGGAGGCGGCGCAGGCGCATGATACCCATTCGACCCATTAAACACGTGCCCGCCCAGGTTTTTCGCCAACTCGGCTGGGAATATTTCATCTCCGAAGAAGCGGAAAATTACCTGAGCGCCGACATGGTGCACATCACCGCTGTCCAGCAGGACGCCTACGCCGATGCCGCCAACACGTTGTACGACATGATGGTGCAAACCGGGGAATACATCCTGCAAAAAAACCTGCTGCGCGAACTTGGCATTCCTGCCAACATGCACGAACTCATTCGTTTGACTTGGGAAGACGAGCGCAACCTGCACCTGTTCGGCCGATTCGATTTTGCCGGCGGCACTTCCGGTTTGCCCGTCAAAATGCTTGAATTCAACGCCGATACGCCCACGTCCTTGCCCGAAACGGCCATCATCCAATGGGCGCAACTCGAAGCAAACGGCATAGCGCAGGACAAACAGTTCAATTTCGTGTATGAGGCGCTCATCGACCAGTTCAGGCGCCTGCGCAGTCTCAACCCGGAGCGCGAACCGGCCATCCTGTTTTCCACCCTGCGCGGCGCACCCGAAGATGACCACAACGTGGCCCTGCTGCGCGAAGCAGCTACCGAAGCCGGTTTTGAAACGGCATTTGCTTATGTGGACGAGGTTGTTTTTTCCGACATCAACGGCATATTTGCGCCTGGTGAATTGGGTAATCAACCCCTTCAATTCCCGTTCTGGTTCAAACTGGTGCCCTGGGAATACATTGCATTTGATGAACCGGAACTGTGTACCATGCTGACCAACATCGTAAGGCGCGGCCAGGCCGTGGTGCTTAATCCGGCCTACACGCTGATGTTCCAATCGAAAGCTTTTTTGAAATACCTGTGGGATTTGTTCCCGGAGCACCCTTTGTTGCTGGAAACCAGTCTGGAAGAACCCATAGGACGCTCCAACTACCCTTTTGTACAAAAAGTCATCTTCGGTCGTGAAGGCAGCAACGTAACCGTGTACGACGACATTGGGTTACCCCTCGAAGTCCGTGGCGGCGAATACGAAAACCAGACCAGCGTATTCCAGGCTTTTGCGCAGCTCGACCGCGACGAAG
>JADLBE010000451.1 GCA_020847915.1 Saprospiraceae bacterium
AAAAATGGCGTACCGAGCAGCCTCCCATGCCCTGGGAAGTGGAAAAACACCTCATGGCCCTTGGACTACAACCCCAGGATGCCCGGCTGATTTGCCAGGAAAAAGCCACCGCCGATTACCTGCTTTCGTGGCTTGAAAAACGGCCTGAAACACCTGCCCGTGGTGCCGCCAACCTGCTGATTCAAAAAATCATACCCTGGAGCAACGCAAGTGGTATTGCCTTGGCCGATTGTCCGGTGCCGGCAACCGTCTGGACCATCCTGATCGACCGGGTGGAAACGGGTGTCGTAAGCGCCACGGCGGCGTTTTCAGCAGTAAGTGGGTTGCTGGCAGTAAGTCAACAGTTAACCTTCGGCAGCCGACAGTCGGCGGAGGAATATATAGACGGATTGATAGAAAAACTGGGTTTGCGACAAACCAACGACGACGACTTTTTATCGGGACTTGCAGACATGGTTTTGCAGGCCAGTCCTGAAAAAGTGACGGAATACCAAAAGGGCAAAAAAGGGTTGATGGGCTTTTTTATGGGCGAGCTTATGAAAGCAAGCAAGGGCAAGGCCGACCCAAAAGCGGCGACCAAAATATTGACAAACAAACTGGAGCGCAAATAAGCGCATGTCTTAAAGAGCTGTTAAAGCGTTAACAGCCATTGTATTGATTGTTATTTTTGCAGCATAAAAGCGCTTTCGCCTCGAACCAAAATCCCGAACACGCTTTAAAAAAAAACATAAATCACCATGCGTAACCTTCGTTTGATGTTGTTTGTTGCTTTGTTTGGCGCCGTTATGCCGGGCGCTCAGGGGCAAAGCATGCCGGGTATGGATGAGATGCAACGCCAGATGCTGGACATGCAGCAGCGCCTCATGCAGGAACTCCGCAACAGCCCGTTAACCAACGGAAGTTTGTTCTCAGACACCACATTTTTCTTCCGCCTCGACACCACGTTTGAAAATGGCTCGGCGCAGTTTTTCCAGTTCGGAACACCCGGCGGAAGCGACGACATGTTTGATGAGTTCGACCGGATGTTCAACGACCTGTTTCAGGGATTTGGCGACATGCCTTACTTTGGTGAACCAAGGCAACCTGCCGACGACGGTGGCATGCGGAAGTCTGAGGAAGAATTGTTGCCCGAAGAAAAACTCAGGCAGGAAAACACGCCCGAAAAAAAGCCTGCAGAATCAAAATCGCAGGCGAAAAAACAGAGCATACGCATCTGAAAAATCAGGCTTGGCCGTTTGGCCGGCATGAACGATCTTTGCAATCATTATTATCTTCCGAATTTCAAACATTTGCTTAACGCTGTTGTTTCAGTAAGCAACCAACGACAAGGCAAACATCCGACCGATGCCATCAAACGAACCTATTGACCTGATCATCTACCGCGTCCGCGATAACGGACTCGAAATTTTCATGGTGAACGATGAGCAAACGCCTCAAAACGGTCAATTAAAAATGCTTACCGCACATGATGCCGCCACAGAACGTCTACGCGATGCAAACTGCATCGAGCTCGACCCCGTGGAACGTGCCGATGGCGGTGAAACACGCCAGGCTTTTGCTGTAGAGGCCGATTGGCATGAAATTCCTTCCCTGCGCGCACTTATGTACGAAGACTACCGTGTAGCCAAGGAAAAAGCACGCGAACACATCAAAAACCTTTTGCCAGACCTCGATAAGGGCACCTTCGTTGCCGTTAAAGAAGCATTCAAACGAGTGATGCCCGAGCAGTATGCCATGATCAAGGAACTGAAGGACATCATCATCGAAAAAAACCAGACCAAATACGTCTGATTCCCGGCACCTCCCTTCCCAACACTGCCGCACCGTTTTATTTTGGACTGACGACTTGCGACTGACGACCGTCGACTACCATGCCCTTCATTGAACGTTCCTCATTCCCCGCTGCCCCTTTCTGGCAATACAACGGACACTTGCAAACCCTGGTTCCCGGCATCATGCGCCGTGTGGAAGGTATTGAATACAACCGTGAACGTATTGAGACACCCGACGGTGATTTCCTCGACCTTGACTGGATCGTAAGCGGCCATCCGCGGCTGCTGATCATCACCCATGGACTGGAGGGCAACTCAACCAGGCAATATGTGATGGGCGCCGCCAAATTGTTTTCCCAAAACGGCTACGATGTACTTGCCTGGAACTGCCGTTCCTGTTCGGGTGAAATGAACCGCGCCTTCCGCATGTACCACCATGGCGACACCGACGACATCAGCGCCGTTGTGAACCATGCCCTGGGTACAGGACGTTACAACAAAGTGGTGATGACCGGCTTCAGTATGGGCGCCAACATCACACTCAAGTACCTGGGTACGCAAGGAGAAAAATTACCTTCCGCCATCAAAGCCGCTGCGGTGTTTTCAGCCCCATGTGACCTGCGTTCGGGCGCCGAAGTGCTCGACCGATGGGACAACTCCATTTACCGCCGCCGTTTCCTGAAGGCGCTGGCAGGTAAAATGCACGCCAAAAGTGAACAATACCCCGGCCGCATCGATGTTTCCAAGCTGCCACAGGTAAAACGTTGGCGCGATTTCGACGAGTGGTTCAGCGCCCCTGTTTGCGGCTACCGCAATGCCGATGATTTTTATACCCAGGCTTCCGCCCGGCATTTTATTGAAGGATTACGCATCCCTACCCTGCTCGCCAACGCGGCCAACGATCCCATCCTAACGCCCGAATGTATGCCGCATGAACTTGCGCGCAAGCACGATTTTTTCCATTTTGAAATGCCTGCCGAAGGTGGACATTGTGGATTTCAAACCCGTGGTACCGACGAATTCACCTGGAGCGAACGGCGCGCATTGGCGTTTTGTGAAATGTGGTGAATGATTACATTTACCACCTGAAGCACTACATTCAACCGCACGTATTTTTATGCAAACCATTGCCGATGTACTTGAAAGGCTCGACACCATCGTGGCGGCCGAAAGTGAAAGGGAATCGCCGATGGGATATTTCCCGGCATTTTATTGCCGAATAGCCGAATGTGTGCGCCAAGGCATCAGGGCAAGCCGTTTTGAAAACGGTGCACGTATGGACAGGCTCTGCGTTTTGTTTTCCCGAAGGTACTTCGATGCTTACGACAACTGGTATGCCGGCAAACCTTGCAGCAAATCGTGGCAAGTCGCTTTCGACGCATCAAACGACGACACCATTTCCGTGGTTCAACACCTCATGCTTGGACTCAACGCACACCTCAACCTCGACCTGACCATTGCCGCTGCCGAAACACGATCCGGTGAAGCTATTTTTGGTTTGAGACCTGATTTTGAAAGGATCAACGACATCATCGCTGAAATCACCGACCGGGCAACCGATACCATTTCGGAAAGCTGGCTCCCTTATCCCTGGCTCAGCCACATGGTGCGCACCGAAGACGAAGGCTGGATGCATTTCAGCCTCAAAACCGCACGTGGCGCTTCCTGGAGGGCTGCCACAGCCCTTGCCCTAACAACAGACAAGGCTTCAGAAACCGCCATCATCAACAAACTTGATCAAAATTCAGCAGATCTGGCGAAAAGGATTGTAAAACCGGGTCGTGTGCTGCAAATGGGTGTAAATCTTATGAGTAACCATGAAAAAGGCAACAACAGCGCTAAAATTGCCTTGCTTCGAAACCTGTAATTATTCACATTTACCGTAAAATTGGTGCCGCCGTGAACGTTCAACCACTTTCCCCTTTCGAACAACTTGAGGCCGCCAACAGGTGCCTCGAAGCCGTTTGCGACCCCGAGATACCGGTGCTTACCATCCGCGATCTCGGCATCATCCGCGACGTACTTCTGCGGCCCGATGGTTGCCTGGAAGTGCTCATCACCCCCACCTACAGCGGGTGCCCCGCCATGAACGCCATCGAAATCAACATCCGCGCAGCCCTGCAGGAAGCAGGTTTTGAAAACGTCAGGGTGATTACAGTGCTTAGTCCGGCCTGGACGACAGACTGGATGAGCGAGGAAGGCAAAAAAAAGCTTCAGACTTACGGAATTGCGCCACCGGCCGGCTCTAGCGCCGACAAACGTGCCCTGCTCGGTGAACGCCGCGCGCTGGTATGCCCGCATTGCGGCTCCGACAATACCGAGATGATTTCACAATTTGGCTCCACGGCCTGCAAAGCGCTTTTCAGGTGTATGGACTGTCTGGAGCCGTTTGATTATTTCAAATGCCATTAAATATGTAAAAAAATATACTTATTTATAATCATAAAAACCTTCTACTAATGAAACGCATGCTATTAACCGCAACGCTCGTGCTTTCCGCCATGTACCTCCAGGCACAAACCGAACAGGGCAGGTGGATGCTTAATCTGCACAATTATTCTCCTTTGTTGACAGAAAGCGATTTTATTGCGCCTTCCAACAGCCTTGGTATCAGTTTTGGAAATACCAAAGTGGATGATGAGGATGCTGGTTCCTACACTACTATTGGACTTCAGGCAGGCGTCAATTATTTCATCATCGACAACCTTGCCGCCGGCATCAACCTGGGTGTTTTCACCCAGTCGACTACAAACAAAGCTGATGTCAAATCCGTAAGTACGGTATTTATGGCCGGACCGGAAATGCGCTATTATTTCACGGTTTCGGACAAAACCAAGGTTTACATCCGGGGTGAAGCAGGCTTTGGCACTACAGAATCAGAAATCGGTGGTGAGAACATTGGAGAACCCAAACATTTACAACAATACGAAGGCACCGCAGGCATTGCGTGGTTCCTTGCCGAAAACTTTTCCGTCAACCTTGGTATCGGTTTTGGAGCAAACATTGCCAAACAGGACATTGAGCTCCTTCCCAATCAGTTCGAAGAGGTAAAAACCGTCAACAGCGGCGTTAACCTTGATTTGGGATTTTCTTTTTTCTTCGGTGGATAGGAAGTTGAAAGTTTAAAGTTTAAAAAAGAGTCATCCCGAATTTTTTCGGGGTGACTCTTGTGTTTAAGGGTCTATTTATATTGAACAAACGCCTTTAAATCAGCTATTTAGGCTTTATTTTGGCGTTCTTGCTGAGGTTGTGCAAAATCTTCCGAGTGAGTCAAGATAGCACACCTACGGCGTGCCGGTTCCATGGTTTGACACGCCGTAGGTGTGGCATCTTTGTAGCACCGATCAAAGCATGGAACCGGCACGCCGTAGGTGTGCTATCTTGTCTAACTCGGAAAACCCTTTTGGCACAACCTCAGGCAAGAATGACTCGAGTTGAAACGCATCCATAAAAACCTGATTTAAAAGTATTTATTCAAAAAAAATTAGGCCTAAAGCACAAGAGTCACCCCGAAAAAATTCGGGATGACTCTTGTTAAACTTTAAACTTTAAACTTTAAACTTAATTCTTCACTTCGTCGAATTCGACGTCCTGAACATCGGCTGAGCTGCCGGCGCCACCACCGCCTGCAGGGCCGCCTGTAGCGGAACCGTAGGGGTTTTCAGCGCCTGCGCCCTGGGTGTTCTGGTAAAGCTCCTGACTGGCGGCATTCCAGGCCTCTGTGAGGGCAGCGGAAGCCGTTTCGATGCGTCCGAGGTCTTCCGACTTGTGTGCTTCGCGCAGATCGGTAAGGGCGCCTTCAATTTTCTCCTTGTGGTTGGCAGGTACTTTGTCGCCAAATTCGCGCAGTTGTTTTTCCGTTTGGAACATGAGCGCATCGGCGGCATTGAGCTTTTCGGCGCGTTCGCGTATTTCCTTGTCGGTAGCTGCATTGGCTTCGGCTTCAGCTTTCATACGTGCAATTTCCTCTTTGCTGAGGCCCGTGCTGGCTTCCACGCGGATGTTCTGCTGGCGGCCGGTGCCTTTGTCCATGGCGGTCACCGACAGGATGCCGTTGGCGTCGATGTCGAAGATGACTTCAACCTGTGGTACGCCGCGCGGTGCGGGTGGGATGCCATCGAGGATGAAGCGGCCTACCGAGCGGTTGTCGCGTGCCATCGGGCGTTCGCCCTGAAGGATGTGGATTTCCACCTGGGGCTGGTTGTCAGCGGCAGTGGAATACGTTTTCGACTTTTTGGTCGGTATGGTTGTGTTGGCTTCAATGACCACGTCGTAGATGTTGCCCATGGTTTCGATGCCCAGCGACAGCGGGGTAACGTCGAGCAGGAGCAGGTTTTTATCGTCGAGTGCACCGGAGAGGATGCCGCCTTGAACGGCTGCGCCTACGGCCACCACTTCATCGGGGTTCACGCTGCGGTTCGGTTTTTTGCCGAAGAATTTTTCCACTTCTTCCTGGATACGCGGAATACGTGTGGAACCGCCCACAAGAATCACCTCATCGATCTGGCTGTTGTTGAGGCCTGCGTCTTTCATCGCTTTGCGGCAGGGTTCGAGGGTACGTTGTACCAACGGATCCACCATTTGTTCGAAACGGGCACGGCTGAGCTTTTGCACGAGGTGCTTGGGCACACCATCAATGGCTGTGATGTAAGGCAGGTTGATTTCGGTTTCCGTGCCTGCGGACAGTTCAATTTTGGCTTTTTCAGCGGCTTCTTTGAGGCGCTGGAGGGCCATGGGATCTTTGCGAAGATCGGTTTTTTCCGCTTTGATGAACTCTTCGGCGAGCCAGTTGATGATGACCTGGTCGAAGTCGTCGCCGCCGAGGTGCGTGTCACCGTTGGTGGATTTCACTTCAAACACACCGCCGCCGAGTTCGAGGATGGAGATGTCGAAGGTACCGCCACCGAGGTCATACACGGCAATTTTCATGTCCTTGTGCTGCTTGTCGAGGCCGTAGGCCAGGGCGGCAGCCGTGGGTTCGTTCACGATACGTTTTACTTCGAGACCTGCAACGGCGCCGGCTTCTTTGGTTGCCTGGCGTTGCGAGTCGTTGAAGTAGGCGGGTACGGTGATGACCGCTTCGGTAACGGGTTCACCGAGGTAGTCTTCGGCGATTTTTTTCATTTTCTGAAGCACCATGGCCGAGATTTCCTGCGGCGAGTAGAGGCGTCCGTCGATGTCGACACGTACGGTGTCGTTGTCGCCGCGCACTACTTTGTAAGGTACACGGGTAACTTCTTCGTTTCGTTCCGAGAAGCGGCTGCCCATAAAACGTTTGATGGAAGCGACCGTACGCGTTGGGTTGGTGATGGCCTGGCGTTTGGCCGGGGCGCCTATTTTACGCTCACCGTTGTCGAGGAAACCTACGATTGACGGCGTAGTGCGTGCGCCTTCATCGTTGGCGATAACAACCGGTTCGTTGCCCACCATAACGGATACGCAAGAGTTGGTTGTTCCTAAGTCAATGCCAATAATTTTTCCCATAATGTGGATATTCTGTTACTTTTTCCGGTTTGAATGGTTGATTTCACCCTTTTGAAGGGCTTGCTGGACGCGTGTTGAAGTCGTCCGGCTATCTCCATGTATCAATCGTTGTGCCATGCGGAAGAATCTGACGGATTGACAGGCGAACGGGTCCAAAATGGCAGAATCGGGCAGGTGCGGGTGACAGAGCGGCGGGGT
>JADLBE010000452.1 GCA_020847915.1 Saprospiraceae bacterium
GGTAAAAGACTGGTCGGGCAATGCCGCTACCTGTACCTCATTCGTGACCGTGCTGCCGAATGGTCCGTCCGAACGTCCGGAAGCTCCCAGAGACCAGCCGACCAACATCGTTGGTGATGATGAGGATGACAAGGTAATCCCCGGATTGCCGGTGTCGCCCAATGTTGAGCCGGCAAGAGGAAACAATGGGGAAGCACTGAGCATGGCACTCTATCCAAATCCTACGACAGGCGCCATCGTGCTTACGTTTGAACTGAAAGAAGTCCAGCCTTACCATGTTGCCGTATACGATCAAACAGGTCGGACGGTGCTGACGGAGGACGGACTTGCGCCGGCAGGCTCCAATGAACTGCCCCTTGACCTAAGTTTGCTGCATTCCGGACTTTATGTGGTGGAACTGCGCACGGAGACCGAAAGGGTGGTGAAAAGGGTGGTGAAAGAATAAATTAGTCGACAGTCGACAGTCGTTAGTCAGTTCTAAGTATTTAGTTCAGGACTGTCGACTGTCGACTATTTTCATTTCACCTCAAACGTCTTCTTTTCAACCCCAACCCCCGTTATTTTCAAACTTTTCCAACCGGCAGGCAACTTGACTTTGCGCTGCGTAACGCCGCCAGGACCTATTTCCAGGCCGCCGAAACCCATCATGGTGGCTTGTAAAAAACCACCTGCGCCGGTGGCGAAATAAGGGTTGGTACCGCCGGCCGTTTCGGACAAAACGCCGAAAGGCGGCACCTCGTTGGGCAGGTAACTTTTTACCCAAAGGTCGTAGGCGCGTTTGTTGTCGCCGCTGCGCGAAGCCAACAAACTCAGGATGGCGTTGCCCATGGCCGGACCGCCCGCATCCATCCTCGGTTCGTAATAATCCAGGTCTTTTTTGATTTGCGCGGGATCGGTGATTACGCTCAAAGGGTAGGCGAGCAGGTTCACGTCAGCTTGTTTGATGTTCACGCCGTCGTAAGTGGCGTTTTCTTTGGTCACGCCGTCGGGAAATTTCAAAATGGGAATGTTTTGTGCCACATGCATCCAATCGGGATCGGCTGTTTCACCCAGTTCCTTGGCGGCGAGTGTGGCGTATTCCAGGGCGGTTTTGGCCATGCCGTTGGTGAAGGCGTTGTTGTCGATGTTTTCCTGCCATTCGTTGGCGCCGATCACGTTGTTGATGTCGTAACGGCCCGGACCGTTGCGTTCCACACGGCTTGCCCAAAAATCGGCCACTTCTTTCAACATGGGCCAACCGCGGTCGCGCAGCCATGTTTTATCCTTGGTAACCAAATAGTATTGCCACGCCGCCCAGCTTACACAACCGCTGATGTGGTGTTGAAATGGACCCGTGAGCGCCCAAACGGGTGTTTCTTCCTGTCCGGTCGTGGTGCTTTCCCAGGGATACATGGCGCCTCGGTAACCGTGCGAAAACGCGTTTTGTTTGGCCTCATCCAGCAACTGGTAACGGAATTCGAGCAACGAACGCGCCATGCCGGGTTGCAAAAGCAGCAACGGTGGGTACATCCAAAGTTCGGTGTCCCAAAACACGTGGCCGTTGTAACCCAAACCACTCAGGCCCATGGGCGACAAGCTCAATGCGGTGCCTTCGCGTGCGAAACTGTAGAGATGGTATAGGGCAGAGTGTACGGCACGTTGTTCGGCCACGGGGCCGTCGATGATGATGTCCGACTGCCAGAGTTTGTCCCACTCCGCCCGGTGGCGTTTGAGCAGGCGGTCGGTTTTTTCCAAAGCGGCATAAATGGTGAGGCGTTCGGCTTCGTTGTGCGCGTCGGCCACATGGGCCGAACTGATCACGCTGCCTACCACAGCAAAGCGGTAGGTTTCACCGGCTTTGAGTTTTTTGGTAAATTTGAGCAGGTGCATGTTGTAGTCCCAGTCCTCGTGTATAAGCCTGGGTTCGGAGCCGTGTTTTTCTTCAAAAACAAAACTCGTGGTGGCCGCTACGGTGTATTTGCCACTCGGCGATTTGCCAACCGAACTCATAAGCGGGATGATCACGTGTGGCCTGTCGATTTCGGCGTAGAGGTTACGCACGTCCTGAAGCATGTCGGGCGCTTCGATCACACTTGCCGGTGTGATGGTCACGTCTTTTTTGGCTTTGATTTCCACAATGCTCAGGGCGCAATAAGGCAGGTGGCGCAGGGCCATGACACGGTGGCTCACGCTGATTTTGTCGCCCACGTCAAACGTGGTGTTGAGCTCGGCGTTGCGCATGTCGAGTACCTGGGTGTAATTGGAAATGGACTTCCGGGAAATGCGGTTTCCGTCCACATCGAGGTTCATGTTTACAAAATTGAACCCTTTGAGGATGTTGCTCACGCGGCCGCGCTGGTAGTTGTCGTAAGCGCCGTTGAGCACCACGTCTTTTACACGCATGGGGTCGGGACTGCTCACCAGCCCGATCATGCCGTTGGCTACGGTGATGCCGTAGTAGTTGTTGGGATCAAAATTTTGGGCCGTGATGAGCCACGGACTGTCGGTTTGCAGGTGGGCTTCAAGGGAAAGAAGCAAAAGAAAAGAAGTGAGGATGGAGCGCATATTTTTATCGGTTGATTTAGGGCGAAGTTGCAAAAAAATTCATGTTATGTTTTATCGCTGCATCAAAACCTTGTCCTATATGCTTTTATAGCACTTTTATCCAACTGGTAATTTCGAGAATTACTCATTCATAACTACTCTTTTGCCAGTGTTTTTATATACTGATACAACCGTATATCTATGAAAAAATTAGCATCAGATCGAAGCTTGTCCATCAATGGTGCAACTGCGCCAACAAGCCCTTTTTGTTTGGCCAAAACCAGAATGCCGAGCAACCCAAGCGGTTGTAAATGGTAGGTTAATGCAATTTGCCTGCCCAATGTTTCGTCCATCAAAATATAGTCGGCTTTAATATCCAGCGCTAAAACTATCGCTTCCGCTTCTCCCTGATCCAAATCATGGAGAAGTTGAGGAAGAGGAGATTGAATAGGTGCAGGAAGAATTTTGACCCAGTTAACAGTTTTCATTTCATCGGAACCTGGCTCATTATTGCCCGGTCCCGCAATTTCGTTAAAAACCGCCGTAGGGATGATAATTTCAGAGAATAGCTCGGGAAGTAGATGGAGATACCCGATCCTAGCAAGGTTGATGATGGGGGAGGTATCGCTGACAACAAGCATTATCCTGTCATCGATTTGAGGGTTTTTATATCCCTATCAAAATCCTCTATCGAATAATTCACGGTGAAGCCTCTCTCGGCGAGTGCTTTCTGAAATTCCAGACGCGACATGCCAACCCAACGCGCTGCACGAGCAAGCGTAAGAACTTTGCGGTGATAAAGCAATACGGCAACGTCAACTTTTAAGTCTTGTTCGGAGTAGTCCGATATGCCGATAATATCATTGGGAACTTCAACTAACATGGTAACACGTCTTTTAAAATACAAAACTAACAGATTTTTGTCAAAATATCAACCAGTTTTCGGGCATTAGAAGTTAAATAACACCAATGTATCTTCTGTAAAAGTTTCTTTATTTCCGGATACTTACCATTTCATCGTATGTCTACGGTGGTGGAATGACATGGATACTAACAAACACGGATTAAACGGGTTTTTTCAACCGTTCGACGACTATTTTCAGCATTTATGCCTAAAAAACACCTGTTAATGACAAGAGTTTTCATCTTTGTAAACCTAGTTTACCTACAAATCCTCCGAGTTTATGAAAACATTACTTGCCCTGATCCTTGTATTTACCACCCTTAACCTTCATACCCAAACAGCCGATTTCGACAAACTGGTTTTGGAAACATTTCCCGCCGACGGTCCGGCAGGTTCGGTTCGTGTGGTGAAAAACGGCAAAACCATCTATGAAAAGGCCCTTGGTTTCGCCGACCTTGAAAACAAAGTCGCGGCCCGTACCGACCACGTGTTCCGCATAGGTTCCATCACCAAGCAGTTCACCGCCGTAGCCATTCTTCAACTTGCCAAAGACGGCAAACTCGCCCTCACCGACGAGATCACCAAATTCCTGCCCGATTACCCTACGCAGGGAAAAAAAATCACGGTGGAACAATTGCTCAACCATACCTCGGGCATTAAAAGTTACACCAGTATGGAAAAATGGACACCCGAAGTTCACCGCAAGGATTTCACACCCCTCGAATTGGTCGATTTTTTCAAAAACGAACCCATGGATTTCGATCCTGGTACCAAATACGAATACAACAACTCGGCATACATTCTCCTGGGTGTCATCATCGAAAAAGTAAGTGGCATGACCTATGCCGAATACGTACAGAAAAACCTGTTCGA
>JADLBE010000453.1 GCA_020847915.1 Saprospiraceae bacterium
ACCTGCCTTCCCGTTTCGGCGCAGGTGGCGTGGTGGGTTACGGCTGCAACGGCGACGAATGGGTGTGGGACGACCCACGGCCCTACGTCATCTACGGCATCCTGGTCGTCGACGAATGTACCGTGCGGATGCCCGCAGGTACCCGCGTGTACGTACACGGCGGCCTCGCCAAACAGGTAACCGACACCTCGGTAGTCCGTTACAACGACGGCTTCATCGCTTTCCAGGGTTCCGGCAAACTTATCGTGGAAGGTACAAAAGACAATCCGGTCATTTTTGAAAGCGACAGACTGGAACCTGAGTTTGATTTTGTTCCCGGACAATGGACGGGCATCTGGTTACAATCGGGCTCAACCGGCCACAGCATCGAAAACTGCATTGTGCGCAATTCCATCATCGGTATCCGCGTCGATTCGGCGGTGGACCTCACCCTGCGCAATTCCCAAATTTACAACACCTCCAGCAGCGGACTTATCGGCGTTCACGCCAAAATAACGGCCGAAAACTGTCTTTTTTACAACAATACGGGCTATTCCGTGCAAATTGAATACGGCGGCGATTACGATTTTACCTACTGTACCGTGGCCAGTTACGGCGTAGACGGCGAGGCTTTACGGATGGGTAATGCCATTTGTTTCGACGATTTCTGCGCCGAATACGACGCCTTCCCGCTCAAAGCCCGTTTTACCAATTGCATCATTTTTGGCGGCCGGGCCGATCAGATTACATTGTTCGACCGTGTCGACGACCCCGCGTTTTTCGACTACCAGTTCATCAATTGCGTGGTGCGCATCGATCGCCTCACCGAACCCGACGCCTACCCCGATTTCCCCGACCACTGCAATCCCTGCATTTTCGGAAAAGGCAGCGATACCCTTTTTGTGGACGCCAACGAGGACATGTACAGGCTCGATACCCTGCGCTCCATCGCAAGGAACTACGGCGTTCCCGTGCCCGGTATTACCATTGATTTGGATGGGAAAGTTCGAAGCGTGACGATGCCTGATCCGGGATGCTACGAGCAGGAGTAAAATGTGGGCGACGTGAAGCTTTTTAGGAGCCACTCATTTTTTTCAACAGTCAACAAAAAAAATAAAAAACATTCAACACTCAACAAGAAACATTCAATATTCAAGTAGGTGGATACGCCTGGTCATTCCGATAGAAGTAACCAGCACCTCTTTACACATTAGGTCAGTTATTTAATTCGGGATGACCAGGCGTATCCACCTACTTGAATGTTGAATGTTTCTTGTTGAATGTTGAATGTTTTTTTTGTTGAATGTTAAATTTTAAAAAAATCCGCCCCCCCCAAAAACGCCGCCTGCCTCCTTTATTCTCCTCATCCTTTGCACAACCGCTGCTGAACCTCGGCCAACGTCCCCTCAAAAACACTTCCATTTTTGTGGTACGACACCCGCATTGCTCGTCCCATGCCATCCGTTTCCAATACTTTTTCTTCAAAATAAACAACTACCGCGCGGTTTTCTGAAGGGTACAAAACCAATTCTACAGGCGGACGGGTGCCTGGGTAGCGTCGCAGGTCCAGCGTCACGGAGGCACTGTCGTCTGACCAGGTGGTTTTGTCTACGCTCCAGCCTGTGTTGTTAAGATCAAAAAGGGATTTTTCCTGGTTTAACGCCATTAAAAAAGGCTCGTAAACCCAATGCGACATGCGCATTTCAGTCATGTTGGTTGTGATGTAATATTTCCCATTGGGGGAATAAATATCGTCCATCAAAGCTTTATGGTGTAAGTATACATATTGGGCTTGGGTTCTGTCGGAGCAGGCGCAGTGGGTTCAGCCGGCGTATTGGTAACCGTGTATTGGATTTGCATGTTTTGCTGCGGCGCAGGAACCGTTTTTTGCACTGGCTTCTGAAAACGGATGTTGAATTTTTTGTGAAAAAGCACGTTTACGCCGCGGTTTTTGGGCACATCAAATTTCAGCAAACGAAGCACCCGTGCGGCTTCTTCGTCGCAGCCGTGACCGATGCCCTGCAATACCCTGGTTTCAATAATGTTGCCTTTGTGGTCGATGCCTGCCTCCAGGTAAACAGTCCCTTCAACCCCTGCTTCAAGCGCTTTATCGGGGTACTTCAGGTTGGCATAAATGAACTGCGTGATGGCTTTGGGGCCACCAGGGTAACTGGGCTGGTTTAAAAAATGTTTCTGCTTTTTTTCCTTTTCCATGTTCTGCTGGTCAATCTCCTTTGAATCGTGCGCCTTTAAAAAACGTGTCGACAATGGTGTAATTCGGATATGCTTCGGGGCCGTACACAAACATCACAAACAGTGTGCTTTCTGCGGCCCAACCTTTAACGACCCATTCGTCGCCGGAGGAATCTTTCCAATAATCCAATACGCCTTTGGCCGATGGGTGGGTTGAAAGCGAATGCCCCTTGCCGTAACCCGCTGCCTCCACAACGTCGAAGGCAGTTTTTAAATAATCCATGTACGATACCAGCATGTCTTCTTCTATACCAGCCAATTCCATGTCCTTCAGGTCAACAAGGATGGTGCCGAAACGGAAGTATTTTCCGGAGGTGGAATCAATTGTTTCGATGGTGTACACCACCGAGCTGTCGGGCGATTTGGAAATGTCCAAAGGATCCGGTTTGCCGGGCAGGTAAATGCTGCAACCGGAATTCCCGATGGGTGTTTTGGTGAAACGGGGGGCTGTTTGCGCCGTCATTTGGCTTTCAGAGGCCAAAAAGAGTGCGAAAAGAATGAAAAAACGCATGCGTATCGGGTTGTTTGATCGATACGAAGGTACGGGGATTTTGGAAATGGTTTTGCGCAGAATTTTTCGCGCAGAGGGATTTAAACAAACGTATGTAGAGGGGTTTCACACAGATTTACACAGATTAAATACACAGATTTACACAGAAAAAACAGGCAGTTCTGTGTAAATCTGTGCATTTAATCTGTGTGAATCTGTGTGAAACCTCACTATACGGTCGCTTTCAAGGAAACGCTGCGTTGCGTAAACCATTTCTCCGCGAACCGGAGGGTCAGGAACGTCAGTCCGAGGTAGCTTGCGTATTGCACCACGGGTGTGGTGGCAAGGGTGCCCCAGTCAACGCTGGTGATTTGGTTGCTCACTTCAGGCGCCGAGCTTTGCAGGGCAGCCACCACCATCACAACGATGGGTGTAAGTATAAAAAGTCCGAATACGGCTGCTATGGCGATGATGATCCAGTCGCGTCCTTTGGCTTTGTTTTTGGCGTGGTTGTGCACCATTTCGGTGGCCCAGGAGGCCATCACACGGTCGGCGAAATCAGCGCGGGGTTTTTCCATCGGCACATTGAACAGGGCTTGTTGTTCGCCGCGGATGGCCTGCAGGCGTTGCTGCCATTCCGGGTGTTGTCCCAGAAATGCTTCCACCTGGTGTTTTTCTTCACTGCTGAGGAAGCCGTCGGCATAGTCCCACAGCAAGTCTTCGGTGATCTGAAAGTTGTTGTTCATGATCGTATATCTTTTGGGTCGTGGTGAAACCCGGGTTAAATCCATTCTTTGACTTCAGACGAAAATTTTTCGTCGAGTATCACTTTTAGACGCTGTCTGGCGCGACAAAGTTTCGTTTTGGCATTGCTCATCGTGAGGCCCATGATCTGGCAAATTTCATCGAGACTTTGTTCGTACAAATAAAACAAGGTGATGATGCCGGCGTCGTCGGGTGACAACAAATTGATGGCCCTTTGGAGTGATGCGCTCCGGTCGCCCAATTCCATCCCGTAGGAGGCGTCCGGGGTTCCGGGGTCTTTGAGTTTGATGGGTTTGTCGTCGTCGTCGAGCGACAAAATATCGGGGTTGTTTTTTCTTAAATGGTTCAACGAGGTTGAAAAAACAATTTTGTACAACCAGGTCGTAAATTTTGCATCGCCACGAAAATCGGGCAGGTAACGGAAGGCGCGCATAAAACTGTCCTGAGCCACTTCGTGGGCATCTTCCCTGTTTTTCACAAACCGCAAGGCCAGTGTAAACACGTATTGCTCGTAGCGTTTCACCAGCATCGCATAAGCGCTTTGGCGCCCTTGCACTGCTTGTTGGATCAACGTTTCATCTGATAAGGTTGCGGCCATGTCTGTTTTCGCGGCTTGGGGCTTAGGTTACCATGGATTAATCCGTGGAATAAAAGTAAGACAGCGACAGGCGAATCGGGGTTACAGGTTGGGTACGAAAATAAATATTTTTTTTAAGAGCATGTTGAGTTTTCGGTTTTGAGGCGAGACATGCTCTAAACACCTGCCACATAAGTTGCCAAAACCACCATATCGATTTGCTCCAGAGGATGTTTTGTGCCCGGCAAGGTGGTAAAAGTGCCGTTTTTCAACCAGGAGGCGGCTTCCCTGCTTTCCGCTTCGGTCACCATGTTGTCGAGCTCGCCACGGGCTATGGTCACCGGAATGGTGATGCCCGAAAGTTCGGCTTTTCCAAGCTTGTTGCCCGACCCCAGATCGGTCATGAGTTTTTTGGTGTTTTGCAACACCTGTTTCCAATCGGCAGGTGCATGGCGTTGCGCAAGTGCGGCCGCAAACTGCGGCACTTTGGCCTCGATTTTTTCCACATTCAGCATGCCCGCTTCGCGTTCGGCGCTTTCAGGCGTCCAATCAAATTTGGTACCCAACGTCCGGATCTCTGAAAACAAACCCGGGTTTTGCGAAGCAGCCCACAATGCCGCATATCCGCCCATACTGTACCCAAATACCCGCGCCCCTTCCAGGCGACGTTCTTTAACGAATTGCACCAAAGCTTCGGCCATTTGCGGCATGTAGACAGGATCGTCGGCCGGCAAACCACCGTGACCAGGGAAGTTCATGCGGTACACAGACGTATCCGGCCCCAAATGCGGCAACAAAGGTTCGAATTGATCGGCGCTGCCAAGAGCGCCATGGAGGAGGAGTAAGTTCAAAGTTTGAAGTTTAAAGTTGGCAGGCAGCAGGCAGCAGGCAGCAGGCAGCAGGCAGCAGGCAGCAAAAAAACGCCCAATCACTTTAAAAACAAAGAGACTGTTCAATTATTGTGTCAAAGTTCTCTCACGTTTTTTTTACTGCCTGCTGCCCGCTGCCTGCTATTTCATTTCCAGATCGTTTTTAACGGCCAGGCCTCAACTTCTTCAATTTTCAACGCGCCGCCTTTGCTGAAAAAAGTAACCGCGGTAAATGGTTCCGAAGGAAAAAACAACTCCGTCATGACCGTTTCTCCATCGTCGGCAAACCATTCCAAAGAAGAACGGTCAATGAACAGGTGCCATTCGAGTTCATTTTCGGTAGCGGTGCGTGGTGCGTAATGGCGTGTTTTTGCAAAATCCGGTGAAAATGCGTGTTTGCCTGCTTTGGTTCGGTCGGTGAAATAACGTTTTGTTGCTACTTCATAACCAAGTACAAATACCTCTCCCCGGGCATTGGACAGCTCCATGCCCAGTTCGGTGGCAACGCTGTTTTCCAAATCAATTTCCAGTTCGATCTCCACCGGACCATCGATGCGCAAGCCGCCGGCATCCTTGCCCGAAACCCAGGATTTCAAATTGCCGTATGGTTTGCCACGCAGTTTTTTCACCTGTTCAACAGGCTCTTGCACCAGTCTGATACCTGCAGGCGTTTGTTCAAGTTCCATTTCCCGGGGCAAAGTCATGGCGCTGCGCCAGGCACTGGTGGGCACCACCTGGGCGTATTGCCAGTTGCTCATCCAACCCAGGAAAATACGGTCGTCGTCGGGGGTGTTTGACCACGTCACGCCGGCGTAGTTGTCGCGACCGTAATCTATCCACATGATGTCTTCGGCTTTGTTGTCGTTCACAAACGTTTTTCCATCAAAGGTTCCCACGAAATACTGCGTGGCAGAACCGCCGTTGGGCCCACCGGTGCCCAAACTTACAAGCAGCACCCATCGGGTTGTTTTCGAATTTTCAACTTTGAGGGGAAAAAGGTCGGGACATTCCCAAACCCCGCCATGTGAGCCTTCCTTTTTACCAAATTCTCCTGTTAAGGTCCAGTTTTTCAGGTTGTCCGACTTGTAAAAACGCACGTGATCACCCACGGCCAAAACCATCACCCAATAGCCGCCTTCCTCATACCAAAACATTTTGGGATCGCGAAAATCCTTGATTTTTTCGGTGTTGGGGATGACAGGATTGCCACTGTATTTTGTCCAGGTGCGTCCGCGGTCGTTGCTGTACGCAATGCCCTGTGTTTGGTCGTCGTTGGTACCTGCCTTGTTTTTTTCCGGATCGAAATACGTAAACATGGCGATCAGTGGCGCCTCTTTTCCTTTTTGCAACCCCGACGTGTTGTTTTTGTCCACCACCACGCTGCCTGAAAAAATGTACCCGTGTTTGTCGGGTGCCAGGGCCACAGGCAGGTGCGTCCAGTGCGTCAGGTTGGTACTCACGGCATGGCCCCAGTGCATGGGCCCCCACACCGTGCTGTCGGGATAATACTGGTAAAAAAGGTGGTATTCCCCGTCGTAATACACCATGCCGTTGGGGTCGTTCATCCAGTTGGCCTCCGGGGAAAAATGGATTTGCGGACGATGCGGCTCGTTGTACCAGGACTCCGGCCTTTGGGCAAAGGATGTATGCAATGAGGATATAAAAATCGTTAAAAGGAATAGATTCTTCATATTAATTGCTTTTTCAAACTCGTTCAGACGTTGTGCAACAAAGGCGCGTAGAGGATTGACGATTGATGATTACATGAATGTTGATATTTGATTTTAGTCGACAACCCACAGTCGACAGTCCCCTTAAAGCTTAAGTCCCGACTGTCGACTGTTGACTGTTGACTAAAATCAAATATCAACATTCATGTAATCATCATTCATCAATCAATTTATGAGGATTCCTTCACCAACTTCTTTTGCAAATCCTCAAGCGACACTCCTTTGGTTTCGGGCATCAAACGCCACACATAGATCCCCTGAAAAACCATCATCACACAGAAAAACGCAAAGATGGGTCCTCCCCCCAATTTGCCTGCCACCACGGGGAAAAGGTTGGCAATAAGCGCCGCAAACACCCAATGGGTGAGGCTGCCCCAGGCCATGCCCGATGCGCGTACGGCGTTGGGAAAAATTTCGGAAATAAACACCC
>JADLBE010000454.1 GCA_020847915.1 Saprospiraceae bacterium
ACCCCAACGAAGCGGGAGTTGCCTGCAATTTCGATCAGCGCGGTCTTCCGACGCCATCGTATCATGGAGCTACCTTCCCCAATTTCCCCAATTTTCGTCTTGGAGCGCTTGGCGAGCCCGTGAGCCCGTGTGCCGGTTACACGGTAAACAGTACGGAGCCGCCTGTATTTAACGCCGCCCTGCCGTTGTTGTCTGTTTTTCCCAATCCTGCAACGGCTTATGTGCGGGTATTGCCCAACAGAACGCTACCCGAAGGCACTGTTTGGTCGTTGTACGACGGATTGGGACGGTGTGTAAGCAATACTATGCTGAAAGGCATGGATGAAGCCATCGAAGTTTCCTTGTCTGGACTACCTTCAGGATTGTATGTTTGGGATTTGGTCGCAGAAAATGGAGTGCGATTAAGCGTAGGTAAATTGGTGGTACGATAAAACTGTCTTTTTCTATGCCCGGAGTTCGTGTCATCCATTGACCTTACGGGTTTCACGCAGACGTTGCACAGGTATGTTTTCGCAGAAAAGGTTTCGCGCAGATTTTACGCAGATTTTTTGCGCAGATTTTACACAGAAAGGGTTCTCACGCAGACCTTGCATAAAAGATGGTATTTTTAGAGACCGTAAGATCAGAGTCCCAGGGCGAGTCTTGTTTTTGTTGCCCAATTGCTGGTTCTACATTAATCTCTTAATCAGGCTGTTATGAGAACATCACTTGTTGTTTGGATCGTTTTTTTGCTGTCGTGCCGTTCAAGTTTATTTGCACAACCTTATCATCAGCTTTTAAAGAATGATCGGCACTGGATTTACACCAAAATGGCTTCCGAACCCGACCCTGCCATTCACATCACGGTCGCTTTTGCCTTGTCGATGCAGGGAGATACGTTGATACAAGGCCATTTTTACAAAAAAATATACCAGCGCAGACTGCGCTTAAATGATTTTTCAACCGCCATTTATCAACCAAAACAAATCCTGAACTCGAGTCTTTACGGATTGATGCGGGAAGATACAACAGCGCGAAAAGTGTACTGGCTACCGCTGCAGGACACGGTTTCCATGTGCCAGCCCACGGAGCATTTGTTGTACGATTTTTCCCTGCAGGAAGGGGATACCTTAAATGCTTGTGTGCTGGAAATTATATCCGAACCCTTTTTGTCTTATGTGCCCCGTATAGATTCTATCCGGCAAGAAACTTTTTTGGGACAGGAGACCAGGGCTTTTTATACGCAAGGTGTTTTTATCAATGAAGGTTTGTTGCCCACCATGCCTGGCCGACTGCTCGAAGGTTTCGGCTACGAACTGCATGGGTTGTTCAATTTTGGAAGAAAAGGCCCCTTGGTTCGTTTTGTGTCTTATTGCGAAGGTGATTCCATCGATTGCGGGTTTCTTACGGCGGTAAAGGAATCGCCAGAAATGCCACAACCGGTAATCATGCTTTCCCCAAATCCCACGCATAATGTTGTAATAATTCAAATGGATCCAGCTTTCCGGAAGGAAACGGAATTGCAAGTTTCCCTAATCAACGCAGCGGGCAAGGTTGTCCGTCGTGTAAACTGGAATACTTTGAAAGCACTTGAAGTTGATGTAAGTACCTTGCCCGAGGGGATGTACTTTTTGAACGTCTCCGGGGAAAAAATGAGCGTTGTTAAAAAATTAGTAATCGCCGACTAAGAAACGGATAATTGGTAGGTAAATCTGCGCCTTAAATCTGTGAATCGGCGTGAAACCTTCTGTGTAAAATCTGTGCAATAAATCTGTGTAAAATCTGCGCGAAACCCCCTCTACGCGCGTCTGCGTAACGTCTGCGCAATACGTCTGCGTAACGTCTGCGCGAACCCCCTCTACGTTCGTCTGGCGACCCCCCTTTACGTTCGTCTGCGCGAACCCTCTCTACGTATGTCTTCCCGTGGGCACAAATTCCGCATTCCCCATTCCGCATTCCCTATTCGGTTTATCTTTGCATCTGCCATGCTACGTCTATTCATCCTCCTTCTCCTCCTTCCTTTCGCCCTGCGCGCCCAACAGCCCGCCGCCGAGTTGCGCGGCGCGTGGATCGCCACGGTGTTCAACAACGATTTCCCTTCCAAACCCGGACTGACGCCCCAGCAGTTTTGTGCCGAATTTGACGGTTTGCTCGACAGCTTGTACAGCATGGGACTCAACGCCGTGTTTGTACAGGTGCGGCCGGCTGGCGATGCGTTTTACCGCTCGGAAATTGTGCCCTGGAGCGCCTACCTCACGGGTTTGCAGGGCAAGGCGCCGGCAGACAACTTCGATCCGCTGGCCTACATGGTGGCCTCGGCACACCACCGGCAAATGGCTTTCCACGCCTGGATGAACCCGTTCCGGGCTGCCATGAACTCCGACACGACGAAACTCGCGCCTACCAACCGACTGCGCACCCTCGATCCCGGATCGAAATCCAGACAGTTTTTCCAGTACGGCAACCGATGGTATTTCAATCCGGCCAGCGATGCCGTGCACAACCACCTGCGCGAAGTGGTGTATGAGCTGCTTTCGAAATACGACATCGACGGCATCCATTTCGACGATTATTTTTACCCATACCCCGTGAAAGGCGAAACCCTGCCCGATTCGGCCTCTTTTGCGGCGGAGCCGCGCGGTTTTACGGACATCAGCGACTGGCGCCGCGACAACGTGAACCGCTTCGTAGCCGCCGTGGCCGGTGATGTGCATACGCTCAAACCCCACGTGCGTTTCGGCATCAGTCCCTTCGGCGTGTGGCGCAACATCAGCCGTGACAGCCTCGCCGGCTCGCCCACACGTGCAGGTGTGACCAGCTACGACGACCTGTTCGCCGACGTGCGCCTGTGGCTCCAGCGCGGCTGGATCGATTACGTGGCGCCCCAACTCTATTGGAGCATCGGGTACTCGCCTGCCGATTACGCCCTGCTGCTCGACTGGTGGAGCCGCAACTCCTTCGGACGCCACCTGTACATCGGACTCGCCGCCTACAAGGTGGGCAATGGGGGAGACGATACCAACTGGAACCAGCCCGGTCAATTGGCCGCCCAACTGCAGGCCAACCGGAAAAATCCGGCCGTGCTCGGCAGCATCTTTTTTTCGGCCAAATACCTGCTCGCCAATCCATTGGGTTTCCGCGATACCCTGCGCGAACACGGTTACAGCAAACCCGTGCTCCTGCCGCCCGACGATCCCAAATTGCCGGCCACGCTGGTACTCTCACCCACGTTCAACATACCCACGGCCACGCGCAAAAGCGTGTTCGTGAACTGGACCACCCGCTTCGTGTACCACGACGCCCAACTGCCGTACTATTTTGCGGTCTACCGCTTCAACGGCAAAAATCCAGGCGATTTCACGGATGCTAAAAACCTTTTGTACATGACGCCTTACCGGCCGAGCAAGTGGACGTACGAGGATACCCAAACCAAAAAAGGGAAGTTTTATACTTATGTGGTGATTCCTTACGACCGCCAAAACCGGGCCGGGCGACCGAGTGAGGCACTTGTAGTGAAAAGAAAGAGAAGTAAGGTAAAAGTTCTGTAGTCCAAATAATAACCACATTAGGCACATAAGAATACTAAGGCACATTAGAAAAAAATCTCTAATGTGCCTTAGTAATCTAATGTGCCTAATGTGGTTAAATCCCGCTAGGGAATTTCTCCGCAAACGCTTTCGCGAAGTACGTCAAAATCACATCGGCGCCGGCCCGACGGATGCTGAGCAGGGTTTCGGGCATGGCGCGGTCGAAATCGAGCCAACCGTTTTGGCAGGCGGCCGACAGCATGGCACATTCACCGCTCACGTGGTAGGCGGCTATGGGCAGGTTGCTGTTGTCTTTCAACAAACGGATCACGTCGAGGTAGTGGAGTGCCGGTTTCACCATGAGCATGTCGGCGCCTTCTTCGGTGTCGAGACGGGCTTCGGTGAGGGCTTCGCGGCGGTTGGCCGGATCCATCTGATAGGTTTTTTTATCGCCGCTTTTCGGAGCAGAGTCGAGGGCGTCGCGGAAGGGACCGTAAAACGCGCTGGCGTATTTGGCGGTGTAGGACAGGATGCCTGTGCCGGTATGTCCCGCGGCATCCAGAGCCTGGCGCATGGTTCGCACACGGCCATCCATCATGTCGGACGGACCGAGCATGTCAAAACCCGCTTCGGCCTGGGCCACCGACATGGCGGCGAGGATGGGCAAAGTTTCGTCGTTCACGATGCGGCCGTCGCGCACGAGTCCGTCGTGGCCGTCGGAAGAGTAGGGGTCCATGGCCACGTCGCTGATGAGGCAACATTCCGGGAACCGTTTTTTGATTTCGCGGGCGGTTTGGAGGTAAAAGTTGTCCGGGTTCGTGCTGTACGACGCCACGGTATCTTTGAGTGCATCGGTCACGGCGGGAAACAAAACGAAGCTGGAAAGCCCGAGTTCCATACACGATTCGATTTCCTTTAAAAGCGTGTCTGGCGAAAAACGGTACACACCGGGCAGGGAATGGATTTCCTGTTTGAGCCCTTTCGTGTCGAGCACAAAAAGTGGGTAAACAAGGTGCTGAACCTGGAGGTGGGTTTCGGTAGCAAGGCCGCGGATGGCGGCCGATTGCCGGTTGCGGCGCGGACGTTGGAGCATAGCGAACAATTCATGGAAGGGGGGAAAAGAAACAGGGCACTGACCATTACTGGTAGCACCCTGTATAACCCCAAAAAACCAAATGAAAACTTCTTAAATATAAACGTCCAAATTTGGACGATAATTTGCGATTGAAATTTTATACTGTAAAAACAATTTTTTACTAAATAAAAATTGCGCAACAGAACAAAATTGAAAAATATTTTAGTTGTCTTAACAGCTGAACAGTGCAAAGGTAAAGTATTCAGGAATCATTTCAAAACTTTTATCAAAAAAAAATTTACGACAACTTAACACTGCAAATCAATCTTTTGGAAAAGCCTGAACCTTCGTTCCTGCGTTTGTTTTACTTTTGCATCCCAAAGGTAAATGATATGTCAAACACCATGTACATCAGGAAGGAAGTTTTTTTTCAGGCGGGTGTACTTTTTTGCTGTGCGGTACTTTTGAGCACGGGTTGTAAAAAGGACAACAGCCGCACCATCAATGCACGGGTGGAGGAAAGGGTAAACGTTGTCCGGGTTAAAAAAATGGAAGAATGCCGTGCTCAACTTTATGCCGAGGCCAACAAAGTGGTTGATTCCCTGATGCTTGCAGAAGCACAGGCCGGGTTGAACGATTCGCTGCTCAACCGCCGTCCGGGCAAACCCAACAAACCTGCGCCCATCGAGCCGGTGGACACCTTGTCGGTAGGACCGATTTTTAAACCCGACGGTGGCCGATAATCCTTTATTCCATAAATTTATACCGGCTCCAAGCAACGCAAACATCATTTTTTTCGCCTACCTCCAAGTCATCATCCCCCCGCTTTGCGTTTACATTGCCTGAACGCGTTTTTACGACTTTGTACCACTTCCGCCCCGAATGGGCCGGCCTCCTCCGGCAAACATGCGCACGCCGCATCCTGACGCTCCTTTTGGGACTCATCGGGTTGCACGCCCATGTACAGGCGCAATCGCCGTGGTCGAACCAACGTACACGCATCGTTCCCATGCCCACCGAATG
>JADLBE010000455.1 GCA_020847915.1 Saprospiraceae bacterium
CCCCGCGGCGTGCGCGTATTTGCCATTTGTACGGCCGTAACCGACAAAGCAGACCAGTGCTGGAAAAGCGCTGAAGAAAAGGAATTCAGCGACGAGTTCTTCCTGAACATGTACGACCCGTACATCCAGAGCAAGTACAAGACGCTTTACGATGTAAAAACCACACCCCAAATTTTTATCCTCGACCGCAAACACGAGATCCTGATGAAACGTATCGGCGCCGAACAATTGGATTCGGTGATGGAAGAAGTGATTAAATTTCAGAAGTCGAAGTAAACGTATCTTTTCATGGTAATACAAGTAGCCCCTGCGCTGCGGTGCTACGCACCGGCGCAGGGGCTACTTGTATTACCATGAAAAGATACGTTATGGGAGGGATGATAAGGACTTGGTCAGGCAACCAAATGGACGTGTAAGGAACCATCAAATTAGGAATGAATATGGTAAGTATTCACTGAATTTGTAAATTTAACCCAAACAATTCCTCATGAAAACATTCCCCTTTGCTCTTTTCATTTTAGTGCTTCTGTTAGGTGCTTGCGACAACAACGACAACGAGCCGTTGATTTATGCCTCTGGTCAAAACCGTTACACCCTTACGGTGGAAACTACGGAACGTGAATATTACGTACATGTGCCGCAAGGCTATACAGGCAACACAGCTACACCAGTGGTCTTGATGCTTCACGGAACCAGCGGCAACGGGCTTGACATGTACGACCGAAGTGGCTGGAAAGAAGTGGGTGAAATGGAAAACATACTGACGGTTTACCCTTCATCCCTGCGGTATTGCATCATTGATTCGGTAGACGGCCAGAAAAACACCACCAAGTGGAATGTTCAACCTGCAGAGTGGGTATTTTGTGCCAATGAAACACCACGCGACGACATCAAATTCCTGAACGCCGTTTTGGACAATCTTGACGACCGTTTCAACGTGGATTACAAACGTGTTTACCTCGTAGGTTTTTCCAACGGTGGGCAAATGTCCGCCAAATGCTCCATAGAATTGAGCGACCGGCTTGCTGCCGTGGTGTCCAATGCCGCAGCATTCAATCTGGACACCACTTACACCCCCCAACGTATTCTACCCACAGCATTTCAATTGGGAAACAAGGATTATGGTCCGGGCGTTGATGGTCCTGAAATTCCACTTTCCCAAATCGATGTCGCCTTGACCGACTTAACTTACAAACCTGCGCGGGTTGCCAGCACACACATCAAAAGTTTCGGATTGTCGCCAAACTACGTAATCACAGGCGACACCAACACTGCGGTGATTGCCACTTATCCTTCGCTCACGGCAGGCTCCCCCAACAACTACCGTTTTGTATTCGTAAAAGGATTGGGTCACGCCTACCCCAATGGTGAAAACCACTGGATGAAGGCGGCTGAGTTACATTGGGAATGGTTGAAGCAGTTTTCAATACCCTGATATGTCCACACAAAAAACAACCGACCTCACCTTCACAGCCGCCTCTACCCTATCGCCAGGCACCTACGAAGCTTGCACCTTCAACAATTGCACCTTTGACAACTTGTCGGACAGTGTTTTTATAGACAGTACATTCGTGGACTGTGATTTGAGCACGGCAAAGCTAAGTCAGACGTCGTTTCGCGATGTGGTGTTCCGCAACTGCAAGATGCTGGGGCTGCCTTTTGAACATTGCAATACGTTTTTGCTGGCATTCTCCTTTGAACGTTGCAACCTTTCGTTGTCCTCTTTTTTTGAAATGCCTTTAAAAAAAACGGTTTTTGCGCATTGTACAATGCACGAGACGGATTTTTCCGGAGCCGACCTCAGTGGCGCCGAGTTCGATGATTGCGACCTGAAACGTGCCGTTTTTGACAATACGAACCTGGAAAAAGCAGATTTCCGCACGGCTTTTGGCTACAGTCTGGATCCTTCCCGGAACAAAGTCAAAAAGGCACGGTTCTCATGGCCGGGCGTAGCGGGGTTGCTCGACAAGTTTGATGTTGTGATCGGGTAGTCTTATTTTCCGGGGTTTATCCGAAGCTGTTTTTTAGCTTTCAATTTTTTCAGTCTGATGTCTGCAGCAAACGAGGTATGAACCTTGAAATGGATACGTTTGGCGCCCAGACTGATGTCGCAGGACAAAACTTCCAGGTCGTGCATACCAACGTCAATAGACTTTCCCGGTTTGCCTTTGGCGATGGCTTGTTCAACGATACCGGGCACCATTTCGATGAAGGAATGCATACCCATGGAAAGTTGCGATTGAATGGTATCGCGTATCATATCGTGCAAATAAGCTTCGCCGGCTTCGAGCACGATGTTGTTGGTAACGAGGTTGAACTGAAAATTGTCCAGGTGTATCGAATGTGTTTCTGGACTATACCGTGGGTTGCCCGTGGCGATGATGTTGGTTTTGATGTCTCCTGAAGTGGTCAAATCCACGGTAAGCCCCTCATCTGAGGCATAAACTTTCAGGGATTCCAGTTTGGAGGTGTATCCTTTGGCTGTAAATGTTTTCCCATTCAACCGTTTTGCAAGCTCCTCATTGATGTCTTCAAATCCTGTAAAGGCATACAGGTAAACATCGGAATAGGCTTCGCTGCCTTTTTGAAAAACAAATGGCGGCAGTTTGGAAATGGGCTGGTGGTGCGCTGAGTCGGTCAGCATGACGACGGAAGCCTTGATGGATGTATTGCAAACGATGTCGTCCTTGTCCAAAACGAAATCGCCGGAAATGCTGTCGCACGCAAACATCAGGTAAGCCTGTGGAGGTTTTTTGTGGATGACAATAGGTTTCTGAAGGTTGTACCAGATTTTTGAAATCGGTGCTTCAAGCGATACGGATTTGTTGATGCCACCGTTGATCAGGCCTATAAACTTATCCTCGTTTTCCTTCAAATAGTCATCCAGTTTTTTGGTGAGATCGATGTTTATTCCGGCGACGGTAACGATGGGCGGCTTTACCCAGGTTGTTTTGGTTAATCGGAACTGTGTAACAAGATGCCATTTGGCATCGAGCGCAACCGGCGTTCTTAATTCAAGCTCCAGTTCAGTCTCTACAGGGTCAATGCCTTTGGTTAAAAAATTCAACCGGGATTTCAGGATGGTTGCAACAACTTTTACCGGAAATCGGCAAACCAGCTCCTGACCATTGCTCGACAGCCTAATGTTTTTTTCCCTGAACATTTCCACCTTAACCACATCCTTTACGTTTTGTAACGGATTGATCTTCAGTGTCATAAATTTACCCCTGATGATTTTATTTACAAACCCCTCAAGGTCTTTGATGGCATAGGTAACCGGTATGTTGAAGGTGGATACCGGAATATCCATGGGAATGGTATCCTGTATCTCTGTCGGCCGATGGAGCTGGGCTTCATTTTTGCAACTGGGCAAAACGCTGTGAACGCCGGCTATTGCCAAAATCAACAAGGCTAAAAGAGATGGCCTGTTCATTGGATATTGAGTTGGGGTTATGCTTGGGACGCGTGTTTGTCGGCAACCAAAATAAGGATTTGCGATGACTAAAGTGAAAATATCCAGCAATTTAAAATCCTGAAAATCTTATAATCCTGATCCCTGATCAAAGCTTCACCCGCGGATCAATCCACACGTAAACCATATCCACCAGCAGGTTGATTATTACAAACACGGCAGAGGTGAACAACACACAGCCCAGCACCACAGGCACATCGAATTGCAGCAATGCCGCTACGGTTACCGAACCTAGTCCTTTAAAATTGAAAACATTTTCCACAAAAAACGCGCCGGTAAGTAAGGCCGCGAACCAGCCCGACAACGCGGACACCACCGGGTTGAGCGCGTTGCGCAAAGCATGACGCAACCAAACACGCATGTTTGAAAGGCCCTTGGCATGGGCGGTACGCACGTAATCCTGCGACAACACTTCCAGCATGGCGCTACGGGTAAGTTGTGTAACAAGAGCTACCGGACGTAAACCAAGCGCCAATACAGGTAAAATCATGTTGCGCCAACGCACCTGCCAGTCTCCAAAATCATCAAGCACGTACAAGCTGCCCTGCACTTCGAGCCCTGTGAAGTCGCTAAGCCAGTACCCAAGTACCAAAGCGAAAAAAACGGCCACCACATACGATGGCAATGAATAACCCAAAACCGATACCACAGAAGTAATCCTGTCTATCCAACTGTTGGGTTTCAGTGCTGATAAAACGCCCATGGAAATGCCCAGCAAAGTAGCCAGCAACATGGCAGCGCCGGCAAGCAGCGCCGTAGGTGGAATGGCTTCGGCCAGCACTTCGCTCACCGGCCGACCGCTTTGGTACGACTCACGCAGGTAAGGTGTTTTCAAGACCAAAACTTTGTTGTTGGCCTTTTCCCAGAGGGTTATAAAACGGTATTTGTGCTTGTTCTCCGGTGTATTTTCCAAAACAGAAACAGGTGACAAATCACCCAGGTAGCGCCACAATTGTACATGAAGGGGCTGGTCCAACCCCAGTTCAGTCGATTTGGCCTGAACGGTGGATACGTCGCTGCGCTGTCCAAACGTGAGTTGAGCCGGATCAACGGGCGCCAGAAAAACAATGGCACTGACCCCCACAACCACGAGGACCAAAACCAGGATTCCATAAAGCAATTTGTTGACGATGTAGCGCAGCATAGAGCGCTAAAGTACGGTAATCTTTACATCCTGCCGATCGGTCATAAAACCAAATGATTGCAAATCGAAGCCTGCTTCGGAAGCTACTTTTAAAAAGTCCGACTCGTTTTCAGGTTGTACCGCCGCCAGCAAACCGCCGCTGGTTTGTGGGTCGGCCAAAATGGAACGCACATTGCCCTCGGCGCCCGAAATGGGTGCGCCGTAGCTGTCCCAGTTGCGGTTGGTACCACCAGGCACACAACCCAGTGCCAGGTAATGGTCGATGATGGTGCGGTCCAACGTAGGCACCTTGTCAAAATGCACCACGGCGCTGGTATTGCTTGCGTCGCACATTTCACCCAGGTGCCCCAGGAGTCCAAATCCCGTCACATCGGTCATGGCCTGCACGTACGGCAGGCGACCGAAAATTTCGCCTACTTTGTTCAGCTTCTTCATGCTTTCGGGCGCCATGTGGGCGTGTTCGGGCTGGAGCAGTTCTTTTTTCTGAGCGGTGGTCAGGATGCCAACGCCCAGACCTTTGGTGAGGTATAGTTTGGCGCCCGGTGTGGCGCCGCCGTTTTTTTTCAGGTTGCTGATGTTTACACGACCGGTAACGGCGAGACCAAAAATGGGTTCCGGACTGTCGATGCTGTGCCCGCCGGCAAGTGGAATACCGGCTTCAGCACACGCTTTGCGGCTGCCTTCGATCACGGCGTTGGCGACTTCCGGGGGCAGCAGGTTGATGGGCCAACCCAGGATGGCGATGGCTACCAATGGTGTGCCACCCATGGCGTAAATGTCGCTGATGGCATTCACCGAAGCGATGCGGCCGAAATCTTCGGGATCGTCCACGATGGGCATAAAAAAGTCGGTTGTGCTCACCACAGCCGTCCCGTCGCCGAGATCAAAAACCGCAGCATCGTCGCGTTCCTCGTTGCCCACAAGCAAAGCCGGGAAATGCGGGGCCTTGTCGACGCCGCTTTTCAAAATATGATCCAGCACGGCAGGCGCGATTTTACAGCCGCAGCCTGCGCCGTGGGAATAACTCGTGAGTTTATACGCCATAATCAATCAGGATTTTAGGATTACTTAATTTACAGGATTGGATTTTGAGGTTGGATTTCAAAGAATTGCCTGGGAATCTGGAAATCCATTGAAATCCATCCTGAAAATCCTGTAAATCCTTAAATCCTGATTTAGAATTGGTACGTAGCGCTCAAACTCGGCATGATGGGCAATTGGTTCACCCGCTCGTAGTTCACACGGTCGAAAAAGAAAATGTTCTCGCGGTCGTACACGTTGGTACAGGATGCCACAACTTCCAGTTTCTGGTGTTTCGAAAGTTTGAATTCGCGTTTGAGCGAAATGTCTAGACGGTGGTAGTACGGCAGACGGCCGCCGTTGCGTGTATCGCTGTAAATGAGGCCGAGATCGCCGTTTCCGCTGTAGAAGTCGGTACCTATGCCTTCGTCGAAGGTATAGGATGTGAAAAAGCCTTGTGTTTGGGTGAACGGGAATCCCGAACCGAAGTTCCAGCGGGCGCCGAGCTCCCAGTTCCTGTTTTTGCCGAGCAGGTAGGTTGTCACCACGTTCAGGTTGTGGCGGCGGTCGAAAACAGGTGGGTATTCCTGGAATCCGTCGTTGCGGTTAACATAACCAAGGGAGTATGCAAACCACACGTACATCCGTTTGGCTTCGTATTTCATGGAGATGTCCAGACCATAGGCATCGCCTGTTTCAACGATGAAGTTGGGATCCTGGGTTTCTTCTTTAAATCGGTTGAGCGCAAGCAGGTTGGTAAATCCTTTGTAATACGACTCGATGTTCACGTCCAGGTTGGGAAGCAAATCGTATTCGAAACCACCTACGGCATGCCAGGCCGTTTGGATACGCAGGTCGGAACGTTCGCCTGTGGACGGGTCCAAAGGACGTTCGTCGGGCGCCGAAAGGAAGCCGACGAAAAGGTTCACCACGTCGCGTTCATTGGTCGTGGAAATCAGGTTTTGCGAATACAAACCACCGGCTGCTTTGAAGCGCAAACGGTTGGAAATGTTGTATTTGAGACCCAAACGTGGCTCATGCCAGGCTTGTGGAAGGGATTGGTAATATTGAAGACGGTAGCCAGGCTCAATTACCAGATTGCCAAACTTGTATTTCCAGCGCAGGAATACGGCAATTTCGGTCGTGTATTCAAACTGTTCGAGGGTAACGTCGTTGAAGTTGACAAACTGGAAATCGGTGCGGAAACCCGTGAGTTCCAAACCGTATTTCAATTCGCTGTTGCGACCGAAGTTGGTGAAGTTCAACCCGCCGAAATAACCTGAAATACCACTTTCCCTTGGTTTGTCTTCGGCGTCCTGAATTTTGGAATCGTATCCGGAAAATGTAAAGACGCCGTTTACAATGGTGTTGGAGTTGCTGGGAACCAGGGTAAAGTCCATACCGCCGCCGGAGCTTTTCCACGAAAAGTCGGCGATGTCGAAGTTTACGCCGTCGTCGTAGCTGAAACCAAACAGGTTTACTTTGCTTCCGTTGCCGGCCAGCAGGGAAATTTTACCGTAAAAATCCTGGTAATTGAAAGGAATGCCCGCGCCGTCGTTGACGTAGTCGTAAACAATTTCGTCGGTTTGATCGATCAGCGCTTTTTTGGCTGTAAGTACAAACGAAACCGAGCTGCCACCGTCTTCCTTGAGGGGAATGATTGGTCCTTCAATCATGGCTTTGGCCTGGAAAGGGCTGGCGGAAACCAACCCGGAAATACGTTTGCGGTTGCCTTCGCGGGTATTCACGTCTACCACGGCGGAAATACGGCCACCGTAATCGGCATTGAAGCCACCCGTAAGTACATCCACGTTGCGGATCAGTTCGGTTTCAAACACCGAGAAAAAACCGATGCTGTGGAAGGGGTTGTAAATGGTCATGCCGTCGAGCAGGATCCTGTTTTGAACAGGAGAACCACCGCGGATGTAGAGCTGACCACCCTGGTCGCCCGTAAAAATCACACCCGGAAGTACGGTAAGGTACTGGGCTATGTCGGACTGTCCACCGGCCGAAGGCAAAGAACGTATTTGTTTGGGCGTTACGGTAAGTTTGGAAACCTGCACGTCTGCGCGAGCCTGTTCTTTTTTACCACTGATGGTCACTTCTTCGAGTTTGTTGCCCGATTCGTTGATGAAGATGTTCATAAACTCGATCTCACCTTTTTCAAGCACTACTTCCTGGGCGAAGTCTTCGTATCCGGTAAGCGATACCACAACCGTATACGTACCGGGGTCCAGGTTTCCGATGCTGAAAAAGCCGTTGACATCGGCTATGGCGCCTTTGTCGGCGCCCCGTATTTGTATGGTGGCGAAACCGGCAGGCTGGGTTGTTTCTTTGTCAACTATGTTGCCCCGAACAGTTGCTTTTTCGGTTTTTTGAGCAAAAACAAAGCACGGAAAAAGGGTAAACGAGAGGAAAATCAGGATATGCTTCATGAAGTCGTTTGATTAAGCGGCGGCAAAGATAGCTTTAAGCCTCGAAACAGAGACCGTTCAAAAAGATTATGGCTGACATAAACCTAAAAAGTAGGAAGTTCGGAGTTCGGAGTTCGGAGTTTGGAGTTCGGATTATCTTCGCACATGCTTTTGATCGAATGCACATCCGTTTGTTGGGCCGAAAAAGCCTGGACTTTGGAGGTTTTGCTGGAAACCTGTCTGGGGGTGCCCTTTCGTATGCAGGCGAACGAGGGTTTGGACGGATACCGTTTTACGTTGCCCAACGGGAAAACGTTCACATTTGAAGACCATTTTTTCAAAAACAACAACCACTACCTCGAAACCCACTTTTTGCCGAAGGTGGTCTTTTTTTCGAAAAAAACCGACACGGTAGGACTGTACGGACGCGACCACCTCGAATCCACACCAGAAGGTTTGTATTGCGGCATCGACCTTGTGGCTTCAGCGTTTTTTATGCTAAGCCGGTGGGAAGAATTTGTGGTAACGGAGCGTGACGCGCACGGCCGTTTTCCTGCGAACGCTTCCATAGCTGTAAAATACGGATTCCTGAACCGTCCCGTCGTTGATGAATACGCCTCCCTGATCCGACATTTTTTACTTCAACTCGGATGGAACGAACCGTTTCCGGCAAAAACGTTCACCGTTGTTCCCACGCACGATGTGGATCACCCGCTGCTTTGGTGGAAACCTATGGATCGGCTCCGCACCCTTGCCGGCAGTTTCCGCCGCGAACATCCTTTGGAGGAGATACGCTGGTGGTTCCGGCAGTCGCATGATCCTTACGATTCGTTTGATGAGCTTATGGACTTGTCGGAAAAAAACGGCTGGGCTTCCCGCTTCAATTTTATGGGCCTTCGGCCAAAAAGTTCCGACGCCTGGTATCCGTTGGACCATCCATTTGTAACATCGTTGATCAAACGTATCCGGGAACGGGGCCATTTCATCGGTTTCCACCCTTCCTACGAGGCTTTTGAGGATGAAAATTTGTTTAAAAACGAGTTGCAATCCATAAGGGATGTTTCCGACGAAGCCGTTTTCACCGGCCGACAACACTACTTGCGCTTTGCCGTGCCGGAAACGTGGAACAGGTGGCAAAATGCCGGCATGCAAACCGACAGCAGCATGGGTTATGCCGAAATACCCGGTTTCCGTTGCGGCATTTGCCGGTCGTTCCCTGTGTTTGATGTTTTAAAACGGAAAAGACTGGATCTGTTGGAACAACCGCTGCTGTTTATGGATGTAAGTTTGGCGCTTTACCAAAAAACATCGGTGAAGGAAGCGTTAAAACAAGCCATGGCGCTTCGTGCGAACGTGGAAAAACACGGAGGGGAATGGGTTGTTTTATGGCACAATTCGTCGTGGAATACGCCTTTTTGGGAGCCGTGGAAGGCTGTTTATAAAGAGATAATAAAAAATACGACGTAAATTGGATTCTTGCAAATTTCCACAGAAGGTTTTATTCAAATTTCCGCAGATGTATACGCAGGTTTTCGCAGATTTAATTCTGTGTAAATCTGTGCCTTAAATCTGTGAACATCTGCGTGAAACCTTCATTCGTAATCTGTAAAAATCCCTTCTGCCGTAATCTGAAACAATCTTTATTTTGAAAAAACTCATCCTTTCCATTCTCATCCTCACTACCCTCCCCGCCGCAGCGCAAACGCCGCTTATGCCCATGCCGTCGCCGGGGGTACACATTTTGGACAGGCTCGACATCAGCTCCGGCGTGCCGGCGCCTTTCCATGCGGAAGTCAAATCATACACCCG
>JADLBE010000456.1 GCA_020847915.1 Saprospiraceae bacterium
AGGGTTCAACCACGCCCTCCAGTTCGATGGCTTCGCCGGGTTTGACCAGCAAATTGGTCGAATCGGCGCAGTTTTGCTCCCCAAAGGTGCGGTAAATGATTTTTTCACCCGTACCCAAACCGCAGGTGCTGATGGTTCGGAAACGGATACCCGCCCCATGCAAAGGTGCTTCGGGGAAACCGCGAAGTCCGAGGTTTGCAAGGGCGCCATTAAGATCTGCCAGTTTCCAGCCGCGCCAGCCACCGCCCAAAACCTGTGGATCCGGGATGTTGGTATAGGCACTTCCGATCGGGTAACTCATCTGGCACGAACCAGGCAAAAGGGCCAGTCCCGCAGGCAGGTTGAACTGCAACTGAACGTTGTACGCCGCGCCGTAAAGGGCATTAAAAACTTCAGCCACATGGTAGCCGGTGGTGTCGCACACGTAAAACGGACCTGGAGGCGTGGTAAGCCCCAGCTCGAGTTCGGCCGGTTGGGTTATTACGTTCAGGCGCAACACTTTTTGCTCACAAGGAAATTCGTCGAAATTTTCAATAACGGTGCAATTCCAGCCGTACTGAATATCAAGGGTTTGCAAATCACAACTGCTGTTCAGGGCTTTCAATTTGTACATGCGCACGTCGCCGGGCTGGAAATCGCCAAGCTGGAAAAATCCGTTGACAAAGGGTATCGCAATAAATCCGGGCAGTTCCAAAAGTTGGTAACCGCTCAGTCCACCGGCCGGATTACTCAGGTACATCCAGGCATTGGGCGCCGTTACCGGGTCGCCGCCATGAAGCACCGTTATGTCCCATTCGGAGGTGTTGTCGTTGTCGATCAGATTATTGAGGGGGCTGATGGCCAGCAACGATGGGTGTTGGGGCACAAACCCGAATGTATCCTCAAGCTGAAGATCTATGGTGGATAGGAAACTGTCTGTTTTAACCTGCCCGGCAAGTGGGGATGGGGGAAGCCAAACCGATTGAATTTCGGTGTAAAGCGGTTTGATGGTGTTCCAATAACAAGGCCCGTCGACAAGGCGGTACAATTCCCAGGTAAATCCCTCGTCTGGTATGGGCTGGGTAGCCAGGTTGGCGGTGTAGTATTCCCCTGATACGTTGAATGGCAGGTTGATGTTGGTGTTCACCACACTGCTGTCCTGGCGTTTGTATTCATCTATTTCCATAACCACACCCGTAACCGGCTGGGGTATGCTATCTGTCCACGTTTGTGGATGCAACACCGGGCGGTATTCAAACGGAAAAAAGTCGTTTTTCGACAGTTTTACTTCAAAAAAGGGCTGCAAAGGCGTGTCGGAGTCTTCACAAGGCTGAAAAACATATTTTGACTTGGTAATTCTGGTAAAAATCGGCGTGATTTGAATCAGGTCGTACGGACAATTGCAGGAAAAATCAGCAGGCGGTGCGGTGTTTTCCGGTGGCAATGTTTCCCCGATGTTGTACACGCTGGCAAATGTTTTGACCCGCATGTTTACGTGGAACTGATCTATCGGGTTGGCCATGAACCTGTTCACGGTGCGCAATTCGACGCTGTCGCCCTGGGAGTACGCAAACCCGACAGGCAAACTACAACCAGCCAATGCCAGTTTCACAGGGGAAATGTCATGGTAGTGGATGGAATAAAAGATGTAGTTGAGCGTATCCTGACAGGCCAGGAAGTTTACATTGGGCGTAACGATTTCTTTTTCAAGTTTTTCCGCAACATCAGGTGCATTGAGGTTGCAGGTGAAAACCTGTCCGGTTTCGGCATCCCAAATGCTTAGGGTGGATTCCAGGTTGATGATATCATCCTGATTGTAATAGGGCTGGTGTGAGCCTTCGTCGATGCCGCCATCTACCGCGTGTGTTTCAAAATAGGTACTCAGCAAAGCATTTGTGAAGGTTGCGCCTGGTTGGTTGGTTTGTACCACGCCCCTGATGAAACTTTCCGAGGTGTCGCCAGGCAGGAAGCGGTCGGTCCTGATCTGGTTCAAATTCAGCGGTGGGTTGCCAGGGTCGGGCAGGCGGTCGCCGTTGTTGTCGGCGCGACCAAAACTTGTACGCTTTATGGATGAGTTGTGCTCAATCCAGCCTTTTGGCGTGGTTGAGCAGGCAGTTGATCCACCACAATAATAGGTAAACTCGTATTCCATACAATTTTTGATGCCGCAACCGGGCAGGAGTCCCGGACGGAGCCTGAACTCCGTAACCGTCCGCATAAGTGCTTTTGGATATTCGTCCGGATTGGCGTCGCAACTGTTTTCACAATGGTCGGCATCAAAACTGTACGCACAATCATCGTTTAGTCCCGGACAACCGGCATCGCAATCCCACCGTAACCTGTAAATGCCCGTAGCAATGGCGGTATTGAAAGGCGTTGTGAATTCGAACCACTGCACCGTGTTGTCGCCCAACGTATAGTTTCCCAAATCAACGGGGGCGATGTTGTTGATCAAAAAAGGTTGTCCTGACCAGCTCATACCGCAGGGCATTTCAAAACTTACCCGTACTCTTCCCACCGAATCTTCCAGCAGCGAGGCGTTTAGGGTATAAATGATGTCGTACTCCTCGTCGTCGAGCAGTTCTTCCTTGATGCAGATCTGCCAATCCGGGTTGTTGGCGAATTCGAG
>JADLBE010000457.1 GCA_020847915.1 Saprospiraceae bacterium
CGCAAGCCCAGGTATGTTCTACTGCAACCAAGCCGGTGCCAGGCTGTGTCCATCGCACCCATACGGTATCGTGTTGTTGCTGCTCAACCGTGCCGCCTAGAACATTCCAGGCATAGGAGGCGCCGTTTCGGCATTGGCCGGTTACGTAGTATTTGCGCAGGCTGTCGGCACAGGGCGGCGTGCAGTTTTCTACCACGGCATCCTGAGTGATGTAGGGTTTGTAGGGCGCATAATACGATGCCGGAAACGTAGGCAAACCCAACAGGCACTCACGCGGGGTAGCAATGGCTTGGGGCTCGTACTGACAGGCTGCCCCAGCGAGGTTGGGTTTGTGGATGACGCTTAAGTAATTTCGGTAGGTGCTGGTAATGTAAATTTTACCATCGGGACCGAGCTGGAGCTGGCCAGTGTTGTCGGCGGCCTTGCCGAGGTTGACTTTGGAGTTGCGTATGGTCGTAGAGTCCCAAACACAGAGGTCGAACTGGTACAGGCTGTCGCTGGGTGTCCAAAGATTGAAGTAAAGTTTGTTATTGTCGGGGGAAAATTCAGCGGAGTAAATGCTTCTTACGCTATCGATAACTAAAATTGGGGCGCTGATGGTCCCTGTTGCATTATCGAAACGAAATAATTCGGCATAACCGTCCCAGGTGGGACCGTTGAATACTCTTAATGGGTAGCTACATTTAAGCAAAAAATTAGCATTGTTACTTATTTTAATGTTGCCTGCTTTGTATGCGTCGAATGGAGGACTAATTTTTCCGGATGAATAAATTTTTGGAGTTAAATTAAGTCCTAGTTGATCCAAACTCCAAACCAAAAACCTGTTAGAACCAGATTCCAGGGTAACGATCCACCAATCAATACCGTTGCAATGTCGCGCGGATATAACTTTTTCCGTGGTTTTGGAAAACAACAGGTTGTTTTTGGAAACAACATCCCCCAACCCGCCATCCGCAGTTATATCTACAATGGCATAAAACATCCTCCGGGTAGTGTCTTGTTGCGTATTTACCGCCTGATCGAACGTATTCATGTAAAACAAATAATAAAGTTCGGGAAGGCCGGGATGCTGAAGTGCCAAGACCTGGGTGGCTGATTCGGACCCGCTTAGTTTAACCGCTCCGGTTGCCGGATTCACCCCCGGCATGATCTGGTGGTTGCGGTTCCACACGTATTCTCCGTTGAAATAAAACAGCAGATCGCCGTTGCCGTCGCTTACAGTGGCGCTTGCCTCGTATGTATACATCTTACCGTCGGTCACTAACTGCGGAGGCAGGGTATTGAAATCCAACCCGAGCGAGTCCCCGAAATACCAGATGTTGCCTTCTTTGCCGGTGGCACAGTGGGGTGTTTGGGCATTACCATAATGACCCAAAAGTATGAGCAGAGAAATTATCCAAAGCGTGTGTTTCGGGATTACAAAATTCACGTTACAACAATTTAACATTCATTTTTTTCAAAAGAAGTTGTCAAAAGCGAAAATATGTATTACGTTTGACAATCGGTAAATAAAGCATCTCGTGATGCCCGGCGCACTTCCCAAATTCTAAAATCAAATTTCAAATTTCGTATCTCGTCAATAAAACTACCAAGCGCCCAGGCAAATACTCCCAATTCCGAATTCCCTATTCCGCATTCTCAAATAAAAAAAGCCATCCCCAAACCGGGAATGGCTCCAAACATTTCTTTAAACAAGCAGGCCGACCGACAGACAAACTGACCAGCCGACCAACCGACTAACCTACGGAGATAACCGAGTTGTACTCGCCGAACGGCGTCGGAGCATAAGCATCCGCGTTCCAGGCGTTTTCCCAGGTTTCGCCGTTGATGAGGAAACGGTACTGGTAAGCGCGGCCTTTTTCGAGTTCTACCGAAGTAGCGAACGAACCGTCTTTTTGTTTTTTCAGGGCGATGCTTTTGGAAGCATCCCAGTTGTTGAAGTCGCCGAACAGGGCTACGGTTTCAGCCGTTTCCACAGCTTCTTTGGGCAGCGTGAAGGTTACTTTCGTCGTTTTAACGGCAGTTGCTTTTTCCGAAGGAGCGGCTTCAGCTACAGGTTTGGTTGCTTTTTTAACGGCCGGCGTTTTTACTTCGGCTTTAACTGCAGCAGCTTTTTTCGCAACGGCGGGTTCAGCAGCAGGCTTTACACTTTTGGTGGCGACAGCTTTCTTCACGGGAGCAGCGGCAGGCACATTGGCCTCAGCTACTTTTGTTTTGGGTGATTGCTTTTTCGATGCCATAAATTTTTCTGATGTTGGTTGATGAACGTTTTGAGTCCTTGGGTTAGTGTTTTAACAACACAAAGATAGGTGTATTTCAACAAAAGTAAAGATGTTGCGCAAATTTTTATTTGGAAAAGCCATAAAAATGAGGTCATTAACAAAATATTAAACTTCATGCCTGCTTTTGCTGGATAAAACCGCGTGTGTACTTCCCGACGCGAAGGGCTTTGTTATCTTTGCGCCTTGATCTCACCGTTTTTGCCTCAGCTACCATTTGAATTGGTTTTGTGAGACAAAAACCCTTTTAACAAACCAAACTTTCCCTCGAGACATGATATTAAAAGGCAAAAAAGGCATCATTTTCGGCGCACTCGACAACCAGAGCATCGCCTGGAAAGTAGCGGAGCACTGCGTAAAAGAAGGCGCTTCCATCGTTCTGACCAACGCACCCGTCGCCATGCGTATGGGTGAAATCAACGGCCTGGCCGAAAAAACCAACTCGCCGGTCATTCCGGCCGACGCCACGTCGCTGGAAGACCTCGAAAACCTCGTTACCAAAAGCATGGAGCATTTCGGCGGCAAAATCGATTTTGTGCTGCACTCCATCGGCATGTCGGTGAACGTTCGCAAAGGCAAAGCATACACCGACCTCAACTACGAGTGGATGCAAAAAACCTTCGACGTCAGCGCCGTCTCTTTCCACAAACTGATGCAAACCATGTGGAAACTCGACGCCATCAACGACTGGGGCAGCGTGGTAGCACTTACCTACATCGCAGCACAACGTGTGTTCCCGGACTACTCCGAAATGGCCGAATCCAAAGCCCTGCTCGAATCCATCGCCCGCAGCTTCGGTTACCACTACGGCACGGCGAAAAACGTGCGTGTAAACACCATTTCGCAATCGCCAACCATGACCACAGCAGGACAAGGCGTAAAAGGTTTTACGGACTTCTACGGCTACGCAGACAAGATGTCGCCCCTCGGCAATGCCTCCGCTGATGCCTGTGCCGATTACTGCACGGTACTATTCAGCGATTACACACGTTACGTTACCATGCAAAACCTTTACCACGACGGCGGATTCTCCACCATGGGCATGAACCCCGCCCTGATCCAATAATGAAAGTTGCAAGTTGCAAGTGGCAAGTGGCAAGAATTGAGTTGCAAGTTGCAAGGCAAGTTGCAAGTTGCAAGTTGCAAGTAGCAAGTAACAAGCTGCAAGGGGCGAGTCGCCTCTTGCAGCTTTGCCTGTTGGTACTCTTCCCTTTGAACTTCATGCAGGCGCAGGAAATACCTGCGCCAATTCCGACGCCGGAGCCGCAGGTATTCCTTGCCCGCGACACGTCGCCCATGGCCTACATCCTGGCCGCCGAGCCCGAACGTTCGTATCCAATGGTGGATACCCTGGCAGACTGGCGTTTCAGGGTGTACGACCCGGCACGCAAACAGGTTATCGACTGGGGGACGCTGGGTAATTTCGGCTCCTCTGCCCGGCCGCTGTATTTTATGACCCGTCCACGCAGCGGTTTTGATGCGGGTTTCCACAGTTTCGACCTTTACCGACAGGAGGCCGATCAGTTGCGTTATGCCCGCCATTCGAACAGTTACAACGAAGTGTATTTCAGTCAGGGCCGCAACCAAAAAGAAATTGAAAGCGGCGCGGTGTTTTCCCGAACGTTCCAAAAAGGCGCCAACCTTTCGTTCGACTATGCGAGCATCAACAACCTCGGACAATACCGGTACCAACGCGACAAACACAACCGGATTTCGGTGGGTTTGTGGCTGCCCTTCGGCAAACGTTACGAGATGTTCGCCGTGTACAACAAACAGGTTTTCAGGCAACAGGAAAACGGCGGCATTACCACCGACACCATTTTTGGCACGGATGACTTTTCCGGCGCCATCAGTGCACCCATCAACCTTTCCGACGAACAAGCCCTCACCCGCGACGACAAGCAGGTGATTCACCTGCAACAACACCTGAAATTCAACCGCGGCGACGTAGGCAAACAGGTGTACCGCGCTTCGCTTGCCACGTCATGGACCACCAGGAAATTCAAGTTTTCCGATGCCGACATGCGCGCCGATACCGCTTTTTACGACACGTTTCTGGTCGACAGGCGTGGTTTGCGCCATTATTGGGAATTAAGGCAACTCGACAACCGTTTTGAAATAACCACCTTCAAATCGAAGGTGCCCGGCCGGCCCGCCAACATGTTGAGCCTGGGTGCACGCCATGCACTCCTATTATTGCACCAGGAGCCCGGCGACAGTACGTTTTCCAACGTTTTTCTTACAGGTAGACTTGGTATAGCGCCTACCGACAACATTGAAATTGTGGCCCGGGGCGAACTGGGCATGCTGAACAATTTTGGCGAATACCTTGTGGATGCCTCCGCCCGTGTGGGCCTTGGCAAAGTTGGCTACCTGCGGGGCAACCTGCTAAGTCAGCGCACGCCACCCAGCATGTTGCACCACAAACTGTACGTAAGCAAGCAACTTTTTTGGGACAATGATTTCGAAAAACCGGTGGAAACTACCTTGTCGGCGTCGTA
>JADLBE010000458.1 GCA_020847915.1 Saprospiraceae bacterium
AACGAAAGGCAACAGCAATATACAAGTCAGGCCTGTACTTTTCTTTGTGCAATTGGTCGTATTCCAGTGGAGTTTCGATGGTTTGCCCTTCCGAATACCTTGTATCAAGTCTCCATTTTTTGGATACAATCATACCTGTTGAAATGGAAAGGTTGTATTTAATAATGAAGGTTCCGCCAACAAGAAAAACCGGATCCACGAGATCAAGACCCAAGCCTCCCGTTACAGAATAATTGATGTAACGGTTATGAAACGGATGCCAGGAATAAAATACGGTTGGTATCGGTTTCCAGTCACTTGGACTTTCTCCGCCTTTTTTAATGATGTATTTACCCAAGTTGGTCGGATCTTCAGCACAATAATAATTTTGATTTCTGCTCCAACTGGAGACACCTGTCGGTGACGCCAAACCAAAACTTACTTCCCACTGGCCTTTGGGTGCGCATCTGTAGGTCCGGGCCCAAATTACATCACCCCGCTTGATGGTTACCGTAATGGATGCCCCACTGGAAGCACGGAATCTGTGGATGTTCTTACTCACTAAGTCCCTGTACATGGTGGTACAACCGACAGGTTTAGTTGCTTCAAATTTATACACCAACTGATCTACCAGTTGTTCTTTTGTTGTGGTTTGGAGTTCAGTTAGAAAGTCATCCAAATGTTGTTCACATGGATCTAATGTTTCAGTGAGGGAGGCACCACCTGGTGCGGGTAAAGGCGGGTCAATATTGATGGTTTCATTTACCGACACCCCATATTGTACCGAACCATCAACAACAAAATTTGTCATCCAAATGAGGTAGTCTTTTTTAGAATCTACAAAAATCGTGTCGTGTTGATTGGCTTTTGCCGGCTCAATTGCAAGGTCGATGATCAGCTTTTCTTGAGCAGTTGCTTTAAAACAAATAAAAAAAACAATTACAAGGGTAGCAAGGGTAGATAGATGTTTCATATTGGAAAGATTTTAAAAATGAATTTCAAATATATTTAAATATTCACCTTATTTTCTATATAACGATAGTAATACACCTACCGACTTCTTTTTTTCGCCATTGTTGTCATCCCCGCCAGGCAGAAAATACCTGTATCAACAGTTTTCCGTTTCTTTCCCAACGATTCATCAACAAACACACGTACTTCATGTCCATCAAAACTTTTTTGCTCCCTGCCTTGCTCATGGCCGGCGCCCTCCTCACCTGGCCTGCCTGCAACAACGACGACGACGATCCAGAAGCACCGGCCTGTAATTTACCCGGCGCAACACTTACGTACAGTACCAACATCAAAAACATCATCGACACGTATTGCATCAGTTGCCATGGCGGTTTGGGCCCGGGCCCCGACGATTACCGCACGTACGAAGGCATGAAATCACACCTCGACGAAGGTCACGTACTCGAAAACGTCGTAATCAACAAAACCATGCCCGAAGGCGGCGGTATGCCACAAGCGGCCCGAGACAGCATCAACTGCTGGATTCAGGCGGGTTATCCGAAGTAAAAGTTCCTGACAACAATCACCTTACGCCCCAACGCAGGTCAATGATAATCTGCGTTGGGGTATTTTATTTTGAAGGGCCGGAACATCAACAAAAGGTTTCGACAGTTTGTATCATGAACGGCGGCCAAATAATTTCCCAGGTATTGCAAAATCACGGTGTCAACCATCTTTTTACGCTGTGCGGAGGACACATCGCTCCCATTTACGTTGAAGCAGCCAAGGTCGGCATCAAAGTCGTGGACGTCAGGCACGAAGCGGCAGCTGTGTTTGGCGCAGAGGCCATGTCCCGTCTGTCCGGCATTCCGGGCGTAGCGGCAGTGACGGCAGGTCCAGGTGTTACCAACAGCATCACCGCATTGAAAAACGCCCAAATGGCGCAATCGCCCGTGGTATTGCTCGGTGGTGCTACGGCGACCTTGTTGCGCAACCGCGGCGCATTGCAGGACATCGACCAAAAAGCGCTGGTTGCTCCCCATGTCAAATGGGTTGCGCAGGTCAAACGTGTACGCGAATTGGCGCCTGTGTTGAACAAAGCCATGCAAATAGCTAAAGAAGGCATTCCGGGCCCTGTTTTTGTAGAAATACCCGTTGACCTCCTGTACCCTGAAGCCACCGTTCGGGAATGGTATGGGCAAAAAAACGAAGCCGGGAAAAGTCTGGTTGAAAAAATCACCCACTGGTACATCAACAGGCATGTAAACAACCTTTTTTCCGGTGTATCTGAAACCATCCACCCGCCCCGAAAAGTACAAAACCTTGCAGCAGCAGCTTCGGAAGTTGATGCCGTTGTTGCTGCCTTGAAAAGAGCTGAAAGGCCTGTGCTGGTGGTGAGCAGTGGCGCGATGCTCCAGCCTCAGAACGCTTCGGAACTTTCCTTGGTTTTGCAGAAGCTTGGCATCCCGACCTACCTGAGCGGTATGGCCCGGGGAATGCTGGGTCGCCAATTCCCGACCCAATACCGCCATGAACGCAAAAAGGCACTGCGTGAAGCAGACCTTATCCTGTTGGCTGGAGTGGCCGTGGATTTCAGGCTGGATTACGGCAGGCAACTGTCGCGCAAGGCAGTCAAAATCGCTGTAAGCCGGAGTCGGGAGGAACTGCACAAAAACCTGAAAGCCGATCAACGCATTTTGGCCGATCCGGGTCAGTTGCTTACAGCTGTTGGTGGTAAAGCGACTGGTTTGCCGACGTGGGAAATATGGCGCAACACGCTCGACGAACGTGAAAAAACACGTGAAGCACAAATCGCCAAACAAGCCGACCTGCCTGCAGAAAGCATCAATCCGATCGCTTTATTCAGAAGGCTGGAAGAACTTTTGCCGCAAAACTCGACCATTGTTGCCGACGGCGGTGATTTTGCCGCCACGGCAGCCTACACCTTGCGACCGCGCCACCCGCTTGGCTGGCTCGACCCGGGAGCATTTGGCACCCTTGGCGTGGGAGGAGGTTTTGCCCTTGGTACCACCCAGTACAATCCCGACGAATACGTGTGGATTGTTTTCGGCGACGGCAGCGCAGCATACAGTCTGATGGAGTTCGACACTTACACCAAAATGGGACTCAAGGTATGCGCCATCGTGGGCAACAACGGTTCCTGGGAACAAATCGCCAGGGACCAGGTCACCTTGCTGGGCGCATCCACGGCAACCGTTTTGCCCAAAAGCAATTACGAACGCGTGGTGGAAGCCTTTGGAGCTGCAGGAGAACGGGTGGAAACGCTTGAAGCGTTTACCAATGCAGTACAACATGCCAAAGCCAGCATGGACCGCGGGGTTCCTTACCTCATCAATGCCGTGATCGGGTCGACCGATTTTCGGAAGGGCAGTATTTCCATATAAAAGCATGTTTGGATTCATGCTCTAAAACCAAAAGCCATGAACCTGCTTGAAAAATGCAAACTGGTGTACCACATCCTCCGCTGGAGGTTTACGTGGAACAAACGCGACCTTGATTTTTTCCCAAAGGGCGTGGACAATCCCAAATTTTTAACATCCCGTGCGGCTGCCGGACTGATACCCGACGGCGCATCAGTTTTCAGTTGCGGCATTGCAGGCAACGCACGGTGCTCGGCCTTTTTCTGGTCCATCCGCGAACATTTCCAAAAGACGGGTCATCCGCGCGGACTCACCTGGGTCAACGTGGCTGCACAGGGCGGTCGCGGCAAAGTTCCGGGCACCCTCGAAGAAATCGCATTTCCGGGACTGATTACCCGATACATTTCAGGTCACCTTGAAACGGTTAAAGCACTGCTGAATTTGGGTGATGCCGGAAAAGTGGAGTTACACACCATGCCCCAGGGTGTGATGACCCAATGGCTTGAAGCGCGCAGTAAGGGTGAAAAAACCTACCGAAGTCAGGTAGGTGTCGGCACGTTTATGGATCCCCGGGTAGGCAATGGGGGTGCAGTGACACCTCATCCGGAAACCCATTGGGTGCAGGCAGATGGCGATGCCCTGTTGTACACCCTGCCCGACATCGACTTTGTGCTTATTAACGCGCCTTATGCCGATGCCGAAGGCAATATTTATTTCCACCATGCCGCAACCATTACGGAAAACATCCATGCCGTAAAAGCGGCAAAGGCCAACGGAGGAAAGGTGATGGTGACCGTAAGTAAGGTAATAACCAAAGACGTTGCACGTATAAGCGTGCCTGCTTCTTCCGTGGATTACATTGCCGTGCATCCGCTCAACGAGCAAACGGTGTCGGTGCGGCAGTACCGTTACTGGCCCATGTTCACACCTGAAAGCAGGGAAAATGTGTATGAAGCAGAGGAACGCCTGCATTTTATCAATACTTTTTTAAAAATAACACCCGTGCGCAAGGGCGCCGACCTGGCGCTCGACCGACTGGGTGCTCATGTTTTCGCACAGGTGGTACCGGCCGGAAGTATGGTCAACATTGGGGTAGGTCACCCCGAGCAAGTGGCTCGTTGCTTGACCGAATCGGGGCTGGACCGCAATTTTTTATTCACCACAGAAGCCGGTGCTTACGGCGGACTGCCCGTGCCGGGCATTTTTTTCGGTGCGGCCATCAATCCAAAAAAATTGATTCCATCAACCGACATGTTCAGGTTGTATGCACAAAAACTGGGTACATGTGTACTTGGTTTTTTGCAGGTGGATGAATACGGAAATGTGAATTCCAGCAAACGTGGTCCCAAATGTATCGACTATGTTGGCCCTGGTGGTTTCCCCGACATATCTACCTATGCCCAAACGGTGATTTTCGTGGGCAGCTGGATGGCCAACGCACATTACATTATAGACGGAGATCACCTGACTTTGGAAAAACCGGGGACACCGAAATTTTGCAAAGAAGTGGATGAAATCACGTTCTCAGCCGAACAAGCATTGAAACGGGGGCAAAACGTGTATTACGTGACGCATGTTGGGGTATTCAAACTCACATCCCGCGGGCTCGAATTGTGGAAAGTGATGCCTGGCATTGACGTGAAGAAGGATATTTTGAATGCTTGTCCGCCGAAAATTCATTTGCCGGAGGGGGTGCATGAGGAGGAAGTGCCTGTGGAAATTGTGGCGGGGCACTAAGTCTATAGACTTTCCAAGTCTTAAGACTTGGCAGGTCTATAGACTTAGTACCCCGCCCTTCAAACGGCTAGCGGCTACCAGCTACCTACCACTCACTCCTCCACCTCAAGTCCCGCACCCTGGGCAGAAACATAATAAGCTCCCTTCACCACAATCCGGGCATCCTTGGTCAGATCTTCCACAGGCGACACAGCAACATGGCTCGAATCTGTGCCGCCGGTACGCACAGCAACCTTTCGGAAAGTCGCGCCTTCTGCATCTTCTTTTTCCAGGATGAAAATGTAGTGCTCGTCCTGCTCCCGGATCACCGCAGCAGAGGGTAAGGCGTTGGATTCAGCATCGCCGCCCAGCAACAAACGCGCATCGAGGAACGCGCCTGAAACAGCGTGTTCGGGCGTTTGGCGTTCGAAACGTGCGTGCACCCGCACGGATTTGCGCATGGGATCAAGTGTATGCTCTACATCGTAAACCCGGGCAGGGTGGAAAACACCCGGCTCTGAAGGAAAACGAACGTTCACTTTTTGCCCGTTTTTTACCTTTGACAGGTCTTTTTCAAAGACATAAAACACTGGGTGCAATTGACTAAAATCGCTGATTTCACAAAGGGCTGAACCCGCGCTCATGGCTGTACCTGTACCTGCCATCACCTCTGTAACGGTGCCGCTGATGGGCGCCCGAAGCAGGATTTCCGTATGCAGTTTGTCGGCTTGCAAACTTGCAGGATCGATCTGGTATTGTTTCAATTTGGCACCCAGCACCTGGTCCAGTGTTCGAGCAGCACGCAATTCGGCTTCGGCTTTGCTCAGGTTTTTGCCTGCCGTTGCATCGGCGTCACGAAGGTTTTTGTATCGGTCGTATTCCGCCTGCGCATATTGCAACTTGTCGCGGTTTTCGAGAAATTGTTGTTGCAAATCCACAAGGTTCGGCTTAAACAAGGTTGCCAAAATTTCACCCTTTCGCACCGATTGGTTTATCCGCACTTTCAGGTTGGTTAGCACGCCGTCGGTTACAACACTCACCAACGCCGTATTTTCCTTGTTAAGCAACATTTCACCGTTTACCGGCAATTCTGCTGCGAGATGGCGTTTGTCATAGGTGCCGGTTTGGATTCCTGCCTGCTGAATTTGTGCTTTGGTCAGGTATACCGTTCCGGAAGCCAGGGCCGGTTGTTCTGCTGCTGCTTCAACCGCCGGTTGTTCTTTACCGCCGCAAGCGGCAAAAAACACCGCGATACCAAGGATGATTCCGTTTTTTATGATGGACATTTTCATGTTTTTTCTTTTTTAAAATTGATTTCTGAACGGCAACTTGCCACTTGCTACTTGCAACTTGCAACTTTATCTTCCAACAAGAGCCCTGAGTTCGATCACCGTCAGGTTCAACCCATACAGGTTTTCAAGGTGGTCCAGTTCCAGTTTCAGCGACTGTTCGAGGTAACGCATCATTTCGTTGTAATCCATTTCACCTTCGCGGTAATTAAGCATGGACGTACGCCGTAATTCGACAGCCAGGGCACGGCCCTGACGCTCGTAATAGTCGAGCTGGATTTCGTATTTTTCCTGCTCGTGCAACAAATGCGCCATCGCCGAACGTTGTTGAAGCAATACTTCTTCGTAACCGGCTCGGGCTGCCATGGTATTTAACGCTGCGGCCTCTACGGCTTTTTGACGGCTTTTACCGATGATGGGCACTTGAAGACCAAGCTGGTAACCGGGATAAAAAGCACCATTTCCAAGCAATTGTGCATAAGCACCCGCCGAAAATGTAGGCGCTTTTTTGGCCTGTTCAACAGCTTCCTGCGCGCCTGCAACCGCAATGTTGTTCAAACTGCTCTGCGAACGTGCCGAGTTCATCACCAAAGCCGTATCCGCCAACGAAAATGATGTGCGCTGGAAAGGCTCCGTTACGGCAACAACAGCACCAGGCAAACCCAGCAACTGTCCCAACACGACCTGGTCGAAAGCAATTTCATGCCCCACGGTTTCCAGAGCAAGCCGCACCTGCGCAACCTTGTCCTGCGTCGACAACTTTTCCGACAAATCGGCCTCGCCGTTTCGGTAACGCGCATCGGCAGCTGAGGCCAAACCAACCACCATGGTGTCGAGCTGACGGATCAACTGCGCCTTGCTTTCAAGGTAACTCAGGTGCTGGTAAATGTCGCGTACCTGGCGGGTGATTTCTTGTTCCGACAACATTTTTTCGGCACTCGCCCAGGCTTCTCTGCGGCTGTAATAATCCGACATCGCTTTGGTCATCCGCCGTGCCGGAAACGTTTGCGCAGCACCCAGCGTCGTGGTTCCAAACATCCCCAGATCGGGGTCGGCCGTGATGTTGTTAAAAATGTCCATCGGATCGTAATGCCTGGCCGTTCCCTGCAATGTTCGTTGTTGCTGCACATGGTATTCAGCAGCTTTGATCATCGGATGGTTCTGCAAAGCCAATTGAAGGGCATCCTGTTCGGAGAGTCGCTGCTGCGCCGGCATTACAAACGGCAACATCGCAAAAAGGATGAGCAGGAGGTTGGAAACCGGGCCGCGTTTGCGTTTGCGACGGTATTCACCCACGGCTATGGCGTACAGCAAGGGCAATACCAACAAGGTAAGTAAGGTTGAGGTCACAAGTCCGCCGATGACCACGGTGGCCAGCGGACGTTGTACTTCGGCGCCTGCTCCGCTCGACAAAGCCATGGGCAAAAAGCCCAACGACGCCACCGAAGCCGTCATAAGCACCGGTCTTAACCGCAACATGGCGCCCTGGCGAATACGTTCGTACACGTCTTTTACACCTTCCTTCTCCAACTCGTTGAAATAGGAAATCAAAACGATACCATTAAGTACGGCTACGCCGAATAGGGCAATAAATCCCACACCTGCCGAAATGGAAAACGGCATATCGAGCAACCATAAGGCAAAAATGCCTCCTATGGCAGACATGGGTATCGCCGTAAATACCAATACACTGGATTTTAAGGAATTAAATGCAAAATACAGCAAAACAAAAATAAGCGCCAAAGCCACAGGAACAGCTATGGACAATCGCTCCTTGGCAGCCTTCAGGTTTTCAAATTGTCCGCCATAACTCAAATAATATCCCGTGGGAAGGCGCAGTTTATCCTCCATAACTTGCTGTACCTCCCTGATGACACTTTCCACGTCGCGGCCACGGACGTTGGCGCCTACCACGATGCGGCGGTGCGCATCGTCGCGACTGATTTGTGCAGCACCAGGCTGGTAACGAACTTCCGCAAGTTCCGACAGCGGAATAAGCTGTCCGGTAGCCGTTGCGATGGGCAGGTTTTGCACATCGGCAAGGTCGCGCCTGCGCAGGGTATCCAGGCGAACCACAAGTTCAAAACGTTTTTCTTCTTCAAACACTACACCCGCACTGGTACCGGCAAATGCCGTGCGGATGGTGGCATTCACATCGCGCAGGTGCACGCCGTGTCGGGCTATTTTGGCGTAATCATACCGTACCACGATTTGAGGTAACCCTTCCACTTGTTCCACTTTTAAATCGACCAATCCGGGTACGTTTTCAAGCAATTTCTCCACGCGGTGACCGGCACGGGCAAGCGAGTCGAGGTTGTCGCCGAAAATTTTCACCGCAATGTCCGAGCGTACACCGGTCATCATTTCATCAAAACGCATTTTGATGGGCTGGGTAAATTCAAAGGCCATGCCGGGCACTTCTTTGACCTTTTCCTCAATCATGCCAACGAGTTCCTCCTTATTTTTTGTTTTGGTCCACTTCTTCTTATCGTGCAACAAAATGATGTTGTCGGCCGTCTCGATGGCCATGGGATCGGTGGGTATTTCGGCGGAGCCGATTTTGGAAATGACTTGTTCCACCTCATCCGGAAAATTTTCCAAAATGATATTTTGTACCAGGCGGTGGCTCTCCAGGGTTTGGGTAAGCGACGTACCCGGACGGAGGAAACCATGCATCATGATGTCGCCCTCGTCGAGGGTAGGTATAAACTCACCACCCATGCGCATAAAAAGGCCAATGGAAAAAACAAACACCGCAAGGGTGAGTCCTACCACGATGGTTTTCATGTGAAAAGCGCGGTACAACGTAGGTTCGTAAATACGTTGAAAAAACGCCATCAGCTTGTCGGCGAACGTTTCCTTGTGCTCCGTTTTTTTGCTCAAAAACATAGCCGACGCGGCTGGCACAAAGGTAACCGACAACAAAAGGGCGCCAATAAGGGCAAACGACACCGTTTGAGCCATGGGCCTGAACATTTTCCCTTCCACACCTGTAAGTGATAAAATGGGCAAATAAACAATCAGGATGATGATCACGCCGAACACCGATGATCGTACAATACCACTTGACGCGATCAACACACTTTTGTCCATTGCCTCCTGCGTTATCCTGGGGCCTGTTGCATTTTTAAACACCTGGGTGTGCAAATAATACAATGTGGCTTCCACGATGATCACCGCACCGTCGACCACCAGACCAAAGTCGATGGCGCCCAGCGACATGAGGTTTGCCGATACGCCAAACAGGCGCATCATGGAGATGGCAAAAAGCATGGACAATGGAATCACCGCTGCTATGATGAGTCCGGCACGAAAGTTACCCACCAGCATCACCAAAACAAACACCACGATCAAGGCACCTTCAATAAGATTTTTTTGAACGGTGGCGATGGTTCTGGCCACGAGGTTTTCGCGGTCGAGGAACGTGGTGATGGTTACGCCTTCGGGCAGCGATTTTTGCACCTCTGCCAACCGATCTTTTACACGGCCTATCACATCGGAAGCGTTGGCGCCTTTGAGCATCATAACGATGCCAAGCACGATTTCACCTTCACCGTTGTGGCTCACTGCGCCGTAACGCAGGGCATGGCCGAAACGGACGTCGGCCACGTCGGCCACACGGATGGGCGCCCCACCCTCCGAACGCACCACGATTTGGCGCAGATCGTCGAGGCTGCGTACCAAACCCTCCGCCCGTATGAAATAAGCGCTGTTGTCCTTTTCAATGTAAGCGCCACCCGTGTTTTCGTTGGCGTTTTCGAGGGCAGTAAGCAGTTCGGCCAAACTGATGCCAAAAGCCCTGAGGCGTTCGGGCGTGACGGAAACCTCGTATTGTTTCAAATAACCGCCAAAACTGTTGATCTCGACCACCCCCGGTATGCCAAGCAACTGTTTTTTTACAATCCAGTCCTGCATGGTACGCAGTTCGGCAGCCGAATATTTGTTTTCATAACCCGGCTTAGGCTCGATGCGGTAGTGCAGGATTTCGCCCAGACCAGTGGAAACAGGCGCCAGTTCGGGTTTGCCGAAACCAGCCGGAATGATGTCTTCGGCTTCGCGCAGTTTTTCGCCCAACAACTGCCGGGCGCGGTAAATGTCGAGGTCTTCTTCAAACACCACCGTAACCACGCTGAGGCCGAAGCGGGAAATGGAGCGCAACTCAAGTACGCCGGGAATGGATTTGACGGCGTTTTCGATGGGCGCAGTTACAAATTGTTCCACCTCCTGGGTAGCCAGTGTAGGGCACACGGTAAGTATCTGTGCCTGGTTGTTGGTGATGTCGGGAATGGCGTCGATGGGCAACTGTGTAAACGACCAGATGCCTGTGGCAACAATGGCAGCGACAAGGAGCCCGACGAGCAGTTTGTTTTCTATGGAAAAACGTAGCATATGTGGGAAACACCGTAGCGTATTTGGATTTGATGGCCCTGTATTAGCGGCTATTTCGGCCTACGGCCAAAATAGCCGCTAATACAGGGCCATCAAATCCAAAAC
>JADLBE010000459.1 GCA_020847915.1 Saprospiraceae bacterium
TCCCAAAAACCTGTAAAACGCGATCATCAGTTCGGCCGAGCTTTGGTCGCCGGTGACCCATTGGGAAGCCACCACGCTTTTTGCGCCGGCGTAGGTAAATGCCCGAACCAACCCGATGATGCCTTCGCCGTTGATGAGTTTGCCGCTGCCCGCCTCGCAGGATGACAGCACAACCATGTCGGCCGGAAGTTCGTATTGGTACAAATCCCTGGCCGGCAACCGTTCACCGGAAGGCGACAAAACGAGGTAGGAATAGTCGCCCTGCCGGTCGTCGGCGCGACTGTGGGTAGCCATGTGCAGGATGCGGTAGGCAGACGCTTCGCGAAGAAACCGATCGGTACCTGATGCCGTGTTTAACCAACAATCGCCATGCATTTGTGCCGCTATGGTGCGTACTTCCTTGCCCGAAAAAGGCAGGGGTGCAAAGGTTTCCCCGGTCGGGTTGCGGTTGGCAAAACCTTCTGCATCGGTAGCAAACGGCGCCAACCCAAGCCAGGGTTTGCTGGTTTTTCGCGCCGCCACCTGCTTGTTTTGCACAGGCAAATCGGGCGAAAGCGCATAACGCAGGGTCTTTTGCTTCGTCCAGAATGGATAGGTTTTCCAGTTCCCCGTCTCGCCCGGAGGACCACTCAACAGTGCCTCGAAAGGCAAATAACAAAGTTCGCCGCCCGGCACAATGATGAGACGTTCGGGCAACAAGTCCTCCAACGGCCGCACCAAAACATCGTACCAATTTTGTGCCTGCAAGGTGTATTGCTTCAGGTTTTGGTCGTACATCTCATCGTCAGGGTCGGATTCGGCAAAATAAGCCGTCAAACTTTGGTTGAATGCGCCTACTTCGGGAGTGGTTGCCAACTGTTGCGCCACAAACGTATCCCGCGTCAGCAGGAATGCTAAAACGCCGTTGCTGGTCGGACTGTACACCAGCAACCCCTGATCTGTTTCCAAAAAATGGCGGCGTAAAACTTCCGGCGAAACGTCGTTTTTCAGGTGACGCAGATGAAAATAATCGGGATAATTTTTTTCAATCAGCAACATCAGCGCTTCGTGGTTTTTCCTGGCTTCGGCCAGTGTATGGTTCAGCACGAGGGCGGCGCTGTCGGTTTGGTTTGTCGAAAGGTAATTGTTTTGCAACCGTGCTTTTTCAGCTTTGGCAATGGTTTCCCGCAACGTTCGTTCCGATTGCAAAATGGACTCCGGCACGCCGGCATACTGCAGGGCGCCACTTTTGCGCATCGCCTCCGACAGCAGGAACGCCCGCTCCTGACAGGCGATTTGAAAGGCCACCCGCGCATGTTCCAGGTCGCCGGTCGCCTTGTAAAGGGCCATACGCGCATCGAGCCAGTCATCAATCACACCATGGTCTTTGTCGTAAAAAATCTCCCGGGAGCTTTCTTCGGAAATTTCCTTCACCTCCAGAAAAAGCAACCGTGTAGCGACGCTGAAATAATACTCCGCCTTTTGGAGCTTGTGCACATCGCCCGTTTTTTCAAAAACGGACACGTGTGCACGCGCAACCATCGTACACAAAACGCGCCCATGGTTGCGGGAAACGAAATTTTCGGGATTTTCAACATCAAACCCGGCCATGACAAAGGCGGAGTCACACAAAGCAATACAAGCTTCGGATTGACCGCGTTTTTCCATCAAAGCTGCCCGTTGTGTGAAGTACGGAAAAGTCAACAAGCCATTGCCTTCAAACGAATCGCGCAGGATTTGTATGCCGCGTTGGAGGCATTGTTCGGCACGTTCGTAGCGGCCGGTGGCAATGCCCGTTTCGCCCAAAGCGTACAAGGTTTTTAACAAATAACGGCTATTTTTTCCGTAGTACTGCTCTTTAGCTTCGAGGCAGGTTTCAAATTGTACCATGGCCTCCTCGTACCTGTTTTCATCAAAATAAAACTGTCCGAAATACTGTAAAAACGCAATGTAATCGGGCTTCTCGGCGCCCATTTCCAGGTAAATGGCGCGGGCTGAGAGCAAAAATTTCAGGCCCGTTTCGGGGTCTCCGTTTTTTTGACTGCACCTGCCGATCCTGTCGTACAAATCGGCAAAATACGTATGACTGGGTTTGATCCGTTTTTCCAAACAACTCCATGCATTGAGGTAGCTTTCGCGGGCCCGGGTAAAATCATTCAAACCAAAATAAGCGCCGCCAAGATGGTAATACACAAATCCCAATTGTATCGTGTCTTTCAAAATTTCGCAGGTGGTGCGCGCTTGCTGAAGTATAAACAGCGCTTCATGGTAGCGTTTTTCTAAAATAAACACCCATGATTCGTTGATTTTAATGCTGGCAATGAGGGACGCGTATTGGGCACTGTCGGACAAAGCCAGTTCATACGCCTTTCGGGCATGTTCGTGCGCTTCGGTGTACCGCATCATTTTACGTTTGCAAATGAGCGCATTGTTGTGGCAATTGGCCTCCGATCCAACTTTGCCGGCTCTGTGGTAAACGCCGATGCTGTATTCGATGAACGGCAGCGCCTCTTTTTCGCGATCCAGTTCGCGGTATCCTTTGGCGACATACATGGCTGATTGTGCGGTCTGTACATGGTTGGGGCCCAAACGCGACATGGCCAATTGGTAAGCTTCCCGCGAGGTTTTTAACCCTTTGGTTGCATTTACTTCATCGTAAAAAAATTTAGCGGAATCAATGAGCCGGCGCACCGCCATTGAATCGGGATTGGGCACGGATTGTGCCCGACCGATGCCTGCAAACAGCATCAGTAAACCGGCAATAAAAAGCGCAACAGACAATTTCAAAGGTGCAGCCACGGCTTGGAGTTACTGCTTTTTCAGGTCTTTTTTCAGGTTCCCGGCTTGTTGGAAATACGGATGTTCCGGACGTTTCAGCACATCGTCCAGTTGTTTTTCAAAAACGGCATTCCGTGCGGGAAGCTGTGCCAGCCGGCAAACCAACAGGCTCCATTCGCTGGGATAACGGTATTGTGTACTGCCGGAGGTAACAAGGTTTTCAAACTTCGTTTCCGCTTCGGGGTATTTTCCCAAATGGTACAATGCATTGGCGGCCAGGAAATCAGCAGCCTGTTGGCGGGAGCTGTCTACCTGTTCGAGCAATCCAAGCGCCTCCTTGTAATTGCCGGCGGCATAAGCTTCCCGGGCGAGGATCAGGGGTGTTTTGGTTGTGTCGGTTGGTGTGCGGCGCACGGTGGACAAAACAGGTTCCTTGTAGTGTTGACGGGCAAGGGCCAAATAATTGCGCCCGGCAGGCCGTTGAACAGGTAATTTGACGTCGCTTTTTTCCTCAACAACAGGATTCTTTTCCTTATTTGCCTGCGGCAAAACAGGCGTTTCAGGGTTTGCCGGAGGCGCAGGTTGTTTTTGCTGGAAGTACCATACGGCACCGGCAACCAACACGAGGCACAAGGCCAAAATAAAAAGTTTGCCCATGCTCCAGTTCGCCCCGGTATTTTGTTTTTCAAGTTTCCATTGGGCAAACAATGCGCGGTTTTCCTGCGCGATCAGCCATTCGGCTGCGGCCATTTCAGCACGTATGAGAGCCATGCTTTCGGCCAATGCAGTATCCCGGCTCAGCTCGGCCTCAAAGGCCTGCCTTTCGTTTTCGGACAAACCTCCTTTCAGATAGGCCCTTATGGTTTCTTCTTTGGGTTCCTGTGTCATGTTTTGTTTTGTTTGTAGATGTCTTTCCACAACTCCGGCGCCGTATTCAGCAACGCTTTAAAACGTTGTCGGCAGAGGAATGCTTCTTTTTTGGCGACACCGCTGTTGGCAAAACCCATGGCTTGCGCAATTTCATCCATGGAATATTCCAACTGATACATTTTCAATATTTTACAACACTTTTCCTGCAATTTTTCCAAAAGCTTTTCAAGTTGCTCACGTTGTTCGGTAAGCAGGAAATCAATTTCCGGATTGCCACCCGCCGGAGGTTCAGGACTGGATTCGGCGGGCATCACAGCAGCTTTTCGGCGGCGTTGGGTTTCGTTGAACCAGCACCAACGCACAATGCCGATGAAATACGCTTCGAGCGAAATTTCAACCACAAAATCGAACCGGCGCAATTTTCGGTCCAGCACAATGATGGCTTCCTGAAACATGTCTTCCCCGTCCTGTCGGTTGCCACCATAGTTTCGCACCTGTGCAAAAGCTCTTTTTCGCAAAGCAACATCTTCAAACAGCGTCTTCAACGCTGCCCTGCGCCGTTCGGGGTCGGAAGCGGCAAGGGCGGCGGCAAGCTCTGCAGGGGTTACAGGGTTGTTTTTCATGGATGGTTTAAAAATTCGGCATAAGGTTACCGATTGCAAGATAAAATAAAATTAAAATAAACATGGAAGAGTGGTAACCACCGAACAAAAAGCACAACAATGCTCATACACAAACCTTTTTCAACCACACCCTGTTGACCCTAAACCTACCTCCCGGAACGACCACCGAA
>JADLBE010000460.1 GCA_020847915.1 Saprospiraceae bacterium
CCGCTGTGATGTCCTTGATGCCGATAAGGTGGCGTGTTGAGAGTCCGCTCATGCCGTTGGGTTGCTGCTATACTTTTTTATCAAACAGTAAAATCTCATCCTCGCCGTGTTGTTCCATCCAGTGCACCCGCACGTAAGCCTCGTCCACCGCGTCCACACTGATGCCGATGTAATCGGCCTGAATGGGCAGATGGCGGTTGAAGCGGCGGTCGACGAGCACAAGCAGTTCCACGACATCCGGACGGCCGTAATGTTGCAGGGCTGCGAGGGCAGCCTGAATGGTTCGGCCAGTGTACAACACATCGTCGATCAGCAGCACTTTTTTTCCGGCCACCAGGAAATCCATTTCCGTAGGGTGTGCGGCCAGGGGTTTGTCGTGCATGCGGAAGTCGTCGCGGTAAAACGTGATGTCGAGTTTACCGTATTCGATGTGGTGGTTTCCGGTCAGTTCCTGCAGCCGGCTGTGGATACGGTCGGCCAGGGCCGTGCCACGTGGTTGTATTCCTACGAGGCAGGCATTGTCGAAATTGCCCCAATCCTCGAGGAGTTGGTGGCAGAGCCTTTCGATGGTGAGCTCAAATCGCTGGTTGGCCAGCAGAGATTTTCCGGCTTGCATGGCGGCAAAGTTAAGAAAAAGATAAAAAGGCCACGGTCTTTTGTCATAGAGTTTCGGAGGTGTTTCTTTGTTTTACAAAATTTAGAATTTTTCAAAAATACAATACCCTTTTTATGAAAAACCTATCCACCATCCTGTTTTTTGCCTGCATTCTTCTCCTTATTTCTTGTAAAAAAGAAGAGGAAAAATCCATCATAACTTACGAAATCGGTCGAGAGATTGCTCAATCGGTGAGCATGATGCAAATGTGCATACACGAGTCGGATCGCATTGTTGCTGAAGAATACGATGATTGTCCGATTGCTGTCGAGGTATTTCCCATGCCAGCAAGCAATGGAAATCGGTACGTAGCTAACTATGGCGAAGGTTGCACACTGCCCAACGGCATGGAAATGCATGGTACGTTTACCGTTGCAGAATTCCATAACGATCCTTACACAGGTTTAAGAAGGCGACTCATTACTACGGATTACTTCGTAGCAGATACTTTAAGATTAAACGGTATCCTCACCATGATGGAACAGAGCCCTGGGCATTGGAATGTCTACTTTTGGTCCGATTTGATGTATGGCAGCAGCGGGAAAATCAGATTGTATGGCTACCCAAAAGCTCAGTTGACCTCAGGTTTGGAAACAGTAACAACCACAGACGACCAATGGAGCATATCCGTCGATTCCTTGTTTGTTGATGACTATTTTGATGTGCAAACCTACGCCTTTACAGAACCTGGCAACGCGCTCCAAAGCTCCAGCTTGTGCGCCTGGACCAATGCAGGCATTTTGAACATCAACAATGGAGATGCGTTGCTGCAATTCGGCAACGGCGCCTGCGACGACCATTTTTGGCTCGATTGGAGCAGCGGCGCAAGTGTGCAGATCAACTTTTAAGCGCTGTTACCATTTTGTTAAAAAAATGCAGGAGGTTAAACCCGGGCACGGTACAACCGTCTGAACCACCATACCATCCGGACAGGTTCACCGTTTTACAACCAACACACAAAAACACCTCCTCCATGAAAAAATCACTTTTTCTCCTGCTTCTGCTTGCCGGACTCGCCACGTTCCAGGCTTGTAACAAAGACGACGACAATACCAACGAAACCGAAATAGCCGCCACCGAAGACATCGCAACTTCCGAAGATTTCGCCGAACAAACCGACATGGACATCGACCAGGCCGTTGAAGAACGCGGCGGCTCGAATGATTGTCCAGCGGTCACCACCACAGCGCCCTGGGGCACGTGGCCCAACACCATCACCATCGATTACGGCGACGGTTGCACCCGCCCCGACGGCCGTGTTTTGAAAGGCAAAATCATCGTTGTGCAAACCGATGAAATCCGTACCGCAGGCGCCGTGCGCAACGTGAGCCACGACAACTTTTTTGTCGACGACGTACAAATCACCGGCACCCGCACCTGGACCAACAACGGCACCGACGCCGCTGGTTTATTTTCCTATTCCAAATCCGCCGACATCGCTTTGCTTTATCCCGACGGCACTTCCACCAACTGGACGACCGTACGCACCTCCACCCTAGTCGAAGGCGGCAATACCACAACCTGGATCGACAATGTGTGGAACATCACGGGGACTTCCACGGGCACCAGCCGCCAGGGCGTTGCCTACACGGCCACCATCACCAGTCCTTTGGTTAAAAAAGCCGCATGCCGCTGGATTTCTGAAGGCACCCTTCAAATCACCCGCAACGGCAATGCTTCCACGCTTGATTTCGGCGACGGCGATTGCGATCGCTTTGGTTCGTTAACGCTTCCAAACGGGGACACAATCAGCATCCGCCTGCGGCGGTAATGTTTAAATCACATTAGGCACATTAGGAAACACATTAGGGCACATTAGAATTGATTTTTGGAAATGGAACAATTCAGCCAGGCTAACGACTGGTGATCCTTTACAAACCAATCAATTCTAATGTGCCCTAATGTGTTTCCTTTGTGCCTAATGTGCTAATTATTTCAAAAATTTCGTGAGCAGCATCGTGCTTTCCACCTTGCCTTTTTTGTCGTAACCGATGGATTTTACCATACCCAGTTTTTCGCTGTACCAGATTTCGTTGTGCGAGGTGCGGCTGCCCATAAATTTGTATTCCATGTCGTAACTGAGTTTGATGCAATCAAACGTTCCGGCGGTGGTGGTGATGGATTCACGGCCTTCCACTTTGCGGTTGGTGATGAAGTAGCGGGAGTTGTACAACTTCATACCGTTCATCGACATTTTCATTTCGATGCTGCCATCGGGTAAGGTTTGACCAGGTTTCATATCGTTGGGATACAACAAAGCGTCGCCGGATATTTCCATTTGCATGTCCTGCGATTGATCGGTTGAAGTGGGAACGCCTGGCACCATCGAACGCATGTCGAAATACAGGGTTCCTTTGTGGCATTTGATGGGGAATTTGCTGACAAACATGTCTTTGCCTTTGGCATCCACTCCTTTGGCATCCACTTTTGCGATAAGTGTATCGTCCACGGTTTCCACGGACATCACGTTTTGAGTCATGACGGTGCTAACCTTATCGTTTTTATCGAAGCTGGTGTATTCCAGCGTCACGCCAGTTTTGAAAATTTCAAAACCGCTTTTACAGTCCTGCGTTTGGGCAACAGTTGCCAAACAGAAAAATGCGGCAATAAATGTGAGTGTCTGTTTCATTGAAATGGCTTTGGTTGTTGAAAATCACAATTTGTAAACGACTGAATACATGACGATAATTCCCCCCACTTTATTTTATCAAATCCCTTTCATGGAAAGTGCAACACGTTTGCGCTGCAGGTCCACTTCCACCACCCTCACCATGACGTGTTGTTGCAATTGCACCACATCCAGCGGATTGCTCACAAATTTATCAGCCAGTTGCGAGATATGCACCAAACCGCTGTCTTTTATTCCAATGTCGACAAACACACCAAAGTTGGTGATGTTGTTGACGATACCGGGAAGGATCATGCCCGGTGAAAGATCTTCTATCGAGCGCACGTTTCCAAACTCGAAGGTTTTGGCGCTGCCGCGTGGGTCGAGTCCTGGTTTTTCGAGTTCTTTCAAAATGTCCTGAAGGGTGGGCAAACCCACATCGCCCTGCACGTATTTTTTCAAATCGATGCTTTGTCGTTTGTCGCGGTCGTGGATGAGGTCAGCCACCGAGCAACCCAGGTCTTTGGCCATTTGTTCCACAACAGGGTAACGCTCGGGGTGCACGGCGGTATTGTCGAGCGGATTAACCGCTTCGCGGATGCGCAAAAAGCCGGCACTTTGTTCGAAAGCTTTGTCGCCCAGACGTGGCACTTTTTTCAGCTCGCTGCGTTTTTTGAACGCCCCGTTTTCGGCGCGGTAGTTCACGATGTTTTGGGCAAGAACGGGCCCCAGGCCCGACACGTACGTGAGCAGGTGTTTGCTGGCCGTGTTGATGTTGATTCCCACACTGTTTACACAACTTTCCACCGTGCGGTCAAGACTGTCCTTGAGCTGGTTTTGGTTTACATCGTGCTGGTATTGCCCTACACCGATACTTTTTGGGTCGATTTTTACGAGCTCCGCAAGCGGGTCCATGAGGCGGCGACCAATGCTCACGGCGCCGCGCACCGTAACGTCCTGCTCCGGAAATTCTTCACGCGCCGTTGCGGAAGCTGAATAAATGGAGGCGCCGGCTTCGTTCACCTGATACACTTCGAGGGGACGGTCGGTATGCACCTGACGCAGGAAATCCATGGTTTCGCGACCGGCGGTGCCGTTGCCCACACTCACCGCGTCGATCTGGTAACGTCGGACGAGGTCGCTTAACGTTTCGATGCTTTGTTGGATTTGTTTTTGGGGTTCGTGTGGGTAAATGGTGGTGTTGTGCAGGAGGTTGCCGCTGGCGTCGAGCACCACCACTTTACAACCCGTACGGAACCCGGGGTCGATGCCAAGCACACGTTTTTCCCCCAACGGGGCGGACAAAAGCAACTGGCGCAGGTTTTCTGCAAAAACGCGGATGGCTTCGAGGTCGGCTTTGTCCTTGCTGGTGTTGCGGAATTCCGTTTCAATGGAAGGCTGGAGCAGGCGTTTGTAACTGTCTTTCACGGCCAGGCGCACCTGGTCGGCCGAGCCGCCATGCCCGCGCAGGATCTGGCGTTCGATGTCGGCAACCGCCATTTCTTCGTCGGGAGCAATGGCCACACGCAGGAAGCCTTCTTCTTCGCCACGGCGCATGGCGAGCAGGCGGTGCGACGGACAGTTTTTCAGGGGCTCCGACCACTCGAAGTAGTCGCGGTATTTTTTGGCTTCTTCGTCCTTGCCTTTGACGAGGCGTGATGCTACGACTGCGCCTTTTTCAAAATGCCTGCGCACTTTGTCGCGCACGGTTTTGTCCTCGTTTACCCATTCGGCCATGATGTCGCGGGCGCCTTGCAGGGCGTCGTCCACGGTAGGTACCTGGTCGGTAATGTAAGCTGCGGCGAGGGTTTCCACGTCGCGGTCGCGTTGTTCAAAAAGGCGTTTGGCGAGTGGTTCGAGTCCGCGCTCGATGGCCACCGAGCCTTTGGTTTTGCGTTTTTGTTTGTAGGGTAAATAAAGGTCTTCGAGCTCGGTCATGGTGTATGCCGCTTCGATGGCCTTTTTCAGTTCGGGCGTAAGTTTGCCTTGCTCTTCGATGCTGGCGAGGATGGATTCGCGGCGTTTGTCGAGTTCGGTGAGTTTTTTCAACAAATCCTGGATGTCGCCGATTTGCACCTCGTCGAGCGAGCCCGTCGCTTCTTTGCGGTAGCGGGAAATAAACGGTATGGTGGCGCCTGCTTCGAGCAGTTCGAGCGTGGCCTCCACGCGGCGCAGGGGAATGTTGAGGGTTTGGGCTATGCTTGGAGCGTAATTCATAGGAGGCGGAATTTTGTCATCCCAGCGAAGCGTGGGAACCAAATGCGGACTTTGTTTTTACGAATTGGGCGGCGAAGTTGGGGATTTTTGGAATCACCGGAAGGCATTGCAGCCGATAAGTTTTCCACATTGCGGTTACCTGTTTTACAAAACGGATGTATATTCAGGTTTGTTTCATTTCTACATTTGTCCTGAAATACAACACAATGAAAAACCTCCTGTTGCTTTTTATTCCCGTTTGCCTAGTATTTCCCCTGCATGCGCAAATCAACGCCGAGGATTCCACGGTGCAAACGGTAGCCTATTGGCAAAAACGCGACACGATGGTGTATCGTTTGACCAAGGTCAAAATCACGGAAACAGACAACGTGCCCGACACCATCCAAAAAAGCGTGTACCGGCTCACCATGACCATCGACGACTCCACGGAAACCAGCTACACGGTGCGTTGGCAGTATTACCTGCTCGACATGACGGCCAATGGACGAAAAATGATCATCGCGGAACCATTTCGCAAATTCACCGACTACACACTTGTCGTAAAAACCGACGAGTTGGGCGTGTTTGATGAATGGTTGAATTGGAGGGATGTTAAGGAGCAAATGGACAAACTGCTCACACTACAGCAGTTAAGTAAAAAAGATACCACCTCCGACAAGGTGAAGGAAGCGGTTCAGGGGCTTATGGATGACCCCGAACTCTATTTCATAGCGTTTAAGGAATTGAAATTGTACTTCACGTTTTACGGGTACCAATTCGTTGTGCACCAACCGCTCATTGACACCCTGGAGGTGGATTACATCATGGGCGATGGTACGGTGAAGATGGAATCCACCACCTGGATCGACAGCATCGATTTAAGCTCCGATTCGTATGTTTTGTTTTCGCATCAGACGCTGGACAAAACCCAGTTCAAAAACATGATGGACGACATGGTAGAAAACATCGCCCCCGAAAAGGCTTCGGAACCGTTCGTTACCGAAGAATTCCTGCGCGACTTCACCTTCGACGATGCCTACGGCGCCGTTTTTCATGGACCGACCGGTTGGCTTGTACGGATGGAGTTTATTCGCGAGGCAAGCATAACCCCGGTTTCCGTCACCTACGAAGAAATTTACATTGAAATTGAATAAGATACAATGGCCGTATCCAAACAATCCTTTTGCGCTGACTTTAGGTCGAATTCGCCAAACAAAAAACTACACGAACGTATGTACCTTTGTCAGAGTTTTATACAGTTCAGGGATGGCTTTTTTAACCGACCCAATACCGTTTTTTAAAGTCCACGGTACCCGGTCAAAACTACCAACCCCTACCTTTGAATAGGCACGAAAACCTATTGCCATCAAACCCATCCGAATCGAATAACAAATCAACCAATGGCGCGTCTCCTTCTATTCCTGCTGCATGTGTTGGGCGCCGCCCACCTTTTCGCCCAAATCAGCCCTGAAGACTCCATCGTACAGGTTGTAGCCTACTGGCGCCTCGGCGAAAGCCAGCACTACATGCTCACCACCGACAAATACCGCGTGGAAGGCACCGATACCATCCTGCGCCGCAAGGTATATTTCGACATCGACGTGGTGGTTACGGATTCCTCGGAGCATTCTTATACCATGGAATGGCGCTACCGCCGGCCCGACCTGGCAGGCATCGACGACCGGGTGATGGTGGACTATATGGAGCTGTATAAAAACCACAAAGTGGTGGTGAAAACAGACGAATACGGCAATTTTTTGTCGGTCGAAAACTGGGAAGAAATACGCGACAACCTGCAACAGGGCATCAAAAACCTGTTGTTGACGAGCCAGACGCCCGACCACATCATGTTTACCGAAATAGGCCCCAACATCGGTACCCGCGCAGCCATCGAAAATGCCTTCATCAAGGATATCCGCACGTTTTACGCATTTTTTGGAGAGGTTTTAAAACTCGATGAATACGTGGTCAGGGAATCCAAAATACCCAACCTGTTCGGCGGCACGGCTTTTGACGGCGAGTTGGAGGTGGAACTCGGTGAAATAGACTTTGCCGAGCAAACCGCCATTTTCCGCTCCTGGCAAACCGCCGACCCCGACCAGGTGGCACTCGCGGTAGCGGAGTTTTTGGAAAAAAAGGCGCCCGATCTCAACGACAAGGCCGTAACCGACCCCGGTAATGTGCCGCTGGCGAGCATCGAAGAACGTTCGGCCGCCAAAATCCACTGTCCTTCCGGCTGGATCCTTTACAGCTCCTTCGTTCGTGAAGCCAACCTGGGGCATTTGATTGATGTTGTGGAGATTACGCTGGAATTGAAATGACCTAATACACCTCAACCTCCGCCAATTTCGGCGCCTGCCGGCTGTCTAAAACCGTGATTCGGATTTTTTGCGAAGTTACCGTTGGGAACGTTAGGATCCTGCGCGCACCTATGGTATTGGAGCGTGCAATTTCCCGCCAGCCCTTGTCTGTGCGGACTTCCAGTTTGAACGCCCGCACGTGTTGTCCCTCGTGGATGGCTTCGCGCAACACGATGGTACTGAACGTTCTTTTGGTGCCCAGATCCAGTTCGTAACCTTTTCCTGAGGGACCAAAATCCAGGACTTCGAACGTTTCCCGGTCGCCGTCGGTAAGGTAGCGGGCGGCGTGGGTTCCTAAGGCCAGGTTGTCGATGAAAGCATACCGGATTTTTTCTCCAAACCGCACCAGCGCCAGGGAATCGTTTGGATGGATACGTCCGCGACGGTCGGGCGGTACGTTGAGAATAAGGTTGGCGCCGCGGCCCACGGAGCGCAGGTAGATGTCCCACAATTGATCGGGCGTTTTCACTTTATCGTCTTCCTCTGCGTGGTAAAACCAGCCCGGACGGATGCTCACATCGCATTCGGCGGGCAGCCAGAGGGCGCCGTTTTCTTGTCCGGCATTGAGCACATCAACGGGAGGGCCGCCTGCGCCACGTTGGAAACCGGCGGTATCGAGCATGCACCAGTTGGTTTCGGTGAGGATGAGTCCCTGTTCGTTGCCGGCCCATCGGCAACCCGGACCGATGTCGCTGAAAATCACCGCATTGGGTTGCAATTTGGCGGCCAGTTTTTCAAAACGGTGAAAATCGTAGACTTGTTTTTTGCCGTTGGGTCCTTCTCCGTTGGCGCCGTCCCACCAAATTTCAAACAACTCCCCGTAGTTGGTGAGCAGCTCCGTGAGCGTGCTGGCGTACACGTCGTTGTATTCCGGTGTGCCGTATTGCGGATGGTTGCGGTCCCACGGACTCAGATACACGCCGAATTTCAATCCATGGCGTTTGCAGGCGTCGGACAGTTCGCGGAGGACGTCGCCCTGGCCGTTTTTCCACGGACTTTCACGCACGGTGTGGGTGGAAAATTTTGATGGCCACAGGCAAAACCCGTCGTGGTGTTTGGCGGTGATGACGATGCCCCGGGCGCCGGCCTGTTTGGCCGTGCGGCACCACTGGTCGGTATCGAGGTCGGTAGGATTAAACACCGACTCCGGTTCGTCGCCGTGGCCCCATTCCTTGTTGGTGAACGTGTTGGGACCGAAATGCAGGAACAGGTAAAACTCGGTGTCGTGCCAGGTGAGTTGGGCAGGCGTAGGGCGAGGTGAGTTTTGCTGCGCAAAAAAAGTGTTTTGGCAAAAAAAACATCCAAAAAGCAAAAATAGGTAACGCATCATTCAGGCTTTGAATTCGGTTGAAAGGTCACCTGTTTTTCTCAAAAAACCGTACGTTGTGCATTGAAAATCAAAATTTATCCAGCCATGCAAAGGCTTATTCCATTTTTCTTGCTGCACATTTTAACCACCGCGCTTTCTGCACAAGTCAACCGCTACGACTCCTCGGCACAGGTGTTGCCTTTTTGGCGCGTCGGCGAAAGTCAGCGTTACCTGATCCATACCGACAAATACCGCATTGTTGGCGACGACACCCTGCAACGCCGCAACTTTAAATTGCACGCAGAGGTAGAAGTAACCGATTCTTCCGATGCCGGGTACATCATGGAATGGCGTTACCAGAATCCTGATTTGAAAAATGTTGCAGACTCGAATGTTGTCAAATACCTCGGCCTTTACCAAAACAGGATAGTTAAGGTTGCCATCGACCCTTACGGCAATTTTGAATCGGTAGAAAACTGGGAGGAACTTCGTGACCAGGCCAAAAAGGTTTTGGACGACATGAAATCCCTGAACCAAACCGACAACGCCACCCTGAATACCATGATCCGCGAACTTACGGAATACACCGATTCGCGTGAAGACCTGGAGGTCGCCATGATCAGGGAAATTCGATTGTTCTATACGTTTTTTGGAGAAATTTACAAATTCAATGACCCGGTATTGCTAAGATCCAAAATGCCCAACGTATACGGCGACAAACCCTTCGACGCCTCTACGGAAACCCTGTTGAGCGACATCAACGACAAGGAACAAACCGCAGTGCTGCGCCGCTGGCTCACCGCCGACCACGAACAGTTCCAGGATGCCGTGTACGATTACATGAAAAAAAACCAGCCGGAAGACGACGACCCCGACAACGATCTGCCCTACCGCGACGAAATGCCACCGATGAACCGGGAAGACCGCATTTCCATGAAAATCCACTGCGGAACCGGCTGGGTGATGTTCGGGATGATTGTAAGGGAAGTAAATTTGGGCACGGTGGTGAGCATGGAGGAGATTACGTTGGAGATGGAGTAGTTTGAAGAAGGTTCACACAGATGAACACAGATGAACACACAGATTTTCACAGAAATGGTTCTGCGAAAATCTGTGTGTTCATCTGTGTTCATCTGTGTGAAACCTTCTGCGAAAATCTGTGCGAAACCGTGCGTTCGTCCGTAACCAAAGCGGTGATGCTGTTGTCTGACCAACAAAAGCACCTGTATGGCCCACCACAACAAACGTATCGAAAATCCCTACAGCGGACAATCCATCGTTTTCCTAAAAACCGCACACGAAACCCAGGGTGAATTGCTGGAAATGGAATACACCTACGCACCCCATTCTGCGAAACCCGCCGAACATTACCATCCCATTCAAAAGGAGGATTTCACCGTTTTGCAGGGCGTCATCACCGTTACGTTAAACGGCGCCACACGGTTGCTGCGGGCTGGCGACAAACTGCACATTCCGCCCAACACGGTGCACGCCATGTGGAATGACTCGGACGAGCCCGCCGTTGTCAATTGGCAAGTGCGGCCCGCACTGAACACCGAATACCTGCTCGAAACGGGCATGGGATTGGCTAAAGACGGCAAAACCAACAAAAAAGGGCTCCCGGGTTTGTTGCAGGCCATCGCCATTGCGCGTTATTTTTCCAAAGCATATCGTTTGGCCAATCCACCGTATGCTGTGCAGCGCGTGTTGTTTGCCTTTTTGGGTCCGGTGGCGAAGATGCTTGGTTACAGGGCGACGTATCAGGAATACATCGATTGAATGGAATAAACAGGCTGGTGTGTATCTTGTGAGGCATTACAACCCGCCCCCCATGAAATACTGCCTCCTTGTGCCTGTTTTGCTGCTTTTGTGCAAAACGACCAGCCTTTCTCAAATCAACCCAGATACGTCTTTCTCCACCATAACAGCTGAGTGGAACGTAGGCGAACACAAAACGTATCAGGGTTACTTCCTCGAATACAAAATTTTTGAGCAGGATACGTTTGAATGGAGCGAAATGATTTTCGACGTCGATGTTGACGTTCAATCCAAAACGGATTCGGGATACATAATTGACTGGCGTTTTCACAATTATCTTTGCCTTGTGAAAGGAGATACTACTTCTTCACCAGCTTTTTACGATACCATGCGATACCTGGTTCGTACCACCAAATTTGGTGCGTTTCAGGAATTGGTTAATTGGAAAAACCTGAGTGCCCCTATGAGTCAACCATTCCGCGAGGTCCTGAACGACCCGGATATGAACGATTCCGCCAAAAAGTTTGCATCAATAGTTATGAGGTCGTTTGAAGACAGGAACATCTTCGAACACCTGCACATTCCCGGTATCAGACAGTTTTATACCTTTCTTGGTAAATCTCTTGTTGTACGGGAAGGAGAAAACATAGAAACCATCCCCCATTTCCTTACCGGAGAACCCGTCGATTACACCACGGAACTTATTGAGCTCCTCAGAAGAAACGACCAGATGTCGCTTGAGATTATAAGCCACAAACAAGCAAAAGTAGTGCCTGTGAGTAAAGATGTGCGTCTTTTTTTGTGGCTTGGCGCACAAATGAATGGCAAACCTTTTCCCGACGAACAGCAACTACTCCTTCCCTCATCACTAAATGAAACAACCTTGTCCATTGTTGATGAAAAAACTGGATGGGTTAAGCATTGCTTACAACATAAACACATCGAAACCAGCGGCTGGATAATAATGCAACAGTATTCCATCGATGAAAAATAAGCAGTTCAGCGCTTGCCACCTTTACCGGCGTATCTTTGTCCAAATTTACATCCCGTCCATGCGCCTGCTTTTTCTGTTCCTTTTCCTGCCTGCCCTCGCCTTCACGCAGGCGCAAACACCCCCCGAAAAAGGGCAGGAATTCCTCCGACCGCATTGGAAAAAAGGCGAAATAAAAACATACCGCTGCTCCTTTGGAGAGGAACGTTCTTTTCAGAAAGACACATTCTACTTTGGAGGGGGAATTTATGACATGGAGGTAGAAGTCCTTGAAGCCAGCAATGCGGGAATGACCCTTAGGTGGAGGTTGTACAACAATGCCAGGATCGAAAATGGCGATACCATTCCCTTCAGCGACCCGGTATACGATTCCATACGGTACATCGTAAAGACCGATGCAAACGGTGCATTTTTGGGTGTTGAAAACTGGCAATCCATCGGAGAAGCCGTAGGTTCAAAGTATGTTGCCATGCTTAATGATCCCAACTCAAGAGCCGACTTAATAACCCTGGCAAAACTACGGTTGAGACAATACCGGAACCAGGCTATCAATCAGCGTATGTCCATGCATGAAATTTGTTCTTATTTCATTTTTTTTGGAAAAGAACTTTCTCCGGGACACACAAGAACTTACCAGGACACCATGCTTAATTTTTTCTCAGGAGAACCCGCCTGGCATGTTAGCAACTATATGGTTCTGGAAAAAACATCCGCCACCGATCCAGTTCATGCTATCGTTCACATCAGCGTTGATGAGACTCCCGTTACCGAGGCGGTGCATTTTTTCCTTAGAATGGGCGCTGATTTGTATGGCCGCCCCATAAACAACGACCTTTCATCCTTTCAGCCCGCCCAATTCACCGAATTCATTCGATCCGATCTGTATCCTGAAACTGGCTGGATTGTCGAAAGCTACACTTATCGGGTTTTCACCTCCTCAGGATGGCGTGTTGCCCAAGGATTTTCACTACAGGAAAAATAACGTTTAGCGTTTAAGGTACCCTTTTCAACGGCTTTACCATCCTGACAATATCAGCCGTATCTTCGCGCAAATTCCCGTCCATGCGCCTGATTGCCTTTCTTCTTTTTCTGCCCTTTTTCACCTCCGCCCAGGTCTACCAGCCCGTGTTTCCCGGACAAACGGGACAAACCCTGCTCAACAACCTGGTTGCTTCCTACAAACCCGGTACGGTGCTCGACTGGACGCAATCGCGCGACACATTGTTTTCCCGCGTACTCGCCATTGACGACGACAGCCTGCGCTGCATTTATTCTGGCCATACGCTTTACCTCGACCCCAACGCCGACCCTACCCAATACGTGTACCTCAACGGCAGCTCGCTGGGCATGAACACCGAACACGCCTACCCGCAAAGCAAAGGCGCGTCGGACGGCAACGCACGTTCCGACATGAACCACCTCTACCCCACCCGCAGTCCGGTGAACGAGGCCCGCGCCGACAATCCGTTTGCCGACATCACCGACACCCAAACGGACCGCTGGTTCCGCAACACCTTTGTAGTAAACACACCACCAGCCCAAAACCGCGACGCCTGGTCGGAATCAAACGACGGCATCGCATTCGAACCCCGTGAACAGGTGAAAGGCGACATCGCCCGGTCGGTGTTTTATTTCTACACCATGTACTACAACGAAGCCAACGCCGCCGATCCTCAGTTTTTCGGGCTCCAACGCGCTACCCTTTGCCAGTGGCATGTGGCCGACCCGGCCGATTCGGCCGAGCTTACACGTACCCTGCGCATCGCCCCTTACCAGGACGGCAAAGCCAATCCGTTTATCCTCGATTGTACCTTAGGCTACCGTGGCTATTGCCCGGAACTATGGAATGTTTGCTCCACAACCTCGGCCGCTGAGCCGGCAAATCCCACCCTTGGCGCCATGGTTTATCCGTTGCCTTTTACCGGCACAGGCACGCTCAACCTCGACCTGCCTTTCGCAGGCGACGTACAAGGCCGCTGGCTAACGGTGTACGGACAGGAATTGCAAACATTCGAACTCCAAAACGCACCGGAAGGCCGGGTTCAAATTCCGCTGGACGCCTCCAACCTGCCCGTTTCCATGTATTTTTTGGAAATCGTTTTGGAAAAAAACGGCAAAAAAATCCGTCAAACGGTCCGAATTTTATGAAATAAAATAAGTCAACTCTTGTATGAATCCCTTTAAATCCTCGAATCAAATCCTGCAAATCCTAAAATCCTGCAAATCCTGATTTAGTTTTGCGGCTTCTTTTTCACCACCCTTAGTTCATGATCGATTTACTCACGCAATTCCTGGATTTTATGCGCCACCTTGATGTTCATTTGGAGAACATCATGACGCAGTACCAGTGGCAAACGTATTTTATCCTTTTCCTGATTATTTTTTGTGAAACGGGTTTGGTGGTTACGCCATTCCTGCCCGGCGATTCCCTGCTTTTTGCCGCAGGCGCCATCACCGCCAAAACGGGCATCCTCAACGTTTGGGTGCTGATCGGTTTGTTGTTTTGCGCAGCCATCCTTGGCGACCACGTGAACTACTTTTTTGGCAGATTCCTCGGCAAAAAAGTTTTTACCCGCGATTACTGGTTTCTGAAACGCAGTTACATCGACAAAACCCAGGAATTTTATGCCAAATACGGCGGCCGAACCCTTGTGATCGCGCGTTTTGTGCCTATTGTTCGCACCTTCGCGCCGTTTGTGGCCGGTGTTGGCGACATGACCTACCGCACATTCCTTGGCTACTGCCTCTTCGGCGGCGCCTTGTGGGTATCTACCCTTACACTCGCAGGCTACTTTTTCGGACAAATTCCCATCGTAAAAGACAATTTCGAAATCGTTGTTTTGGGCATCATCGGCATTTCGGTTTTGCCGGTTTTGGTTGAAATAGGTAGAGCTAAGTTTGTAAAAAAGTAAAATTAGTCGGTTGGTCGGCTAGTCAGTTGGTCGGTTAGTCAAAAAAAATGGTGTTGAGGATAAGCTCCCCGACGCCATCTTTTCTGACTAACCGACCAACTGACTAGCCGACCAACCGACTAATTTATGCGTTGCGTCCGATACAATTCAAATCCTCAAAAGCCTGTTTCAAACGCGTAACGAAGGTTTTTTCGCCTTCACGCAGCCAAACACGTGGGTCGTAGTATTTTTTGTTGGGTTTGTCTGCGCCGTCGGGGTTGCCGATCTGAGCCTGGAGGTAACCTTTTTTGGCTTCGTAGTAGCCGCGGATACCGTCCCAGAATGCCCATTGCATGTCCGTATCGATGTTCATTTTGATGGCGCCATAGCTGAGGGCTTCGCGAATTTCTTCCTGCGTTGAACCTGAGCCGCCGTGGAACACAAAGTGTACCGGTTTGGCTTTGGCGGTGCCGCGTTCCTTGTGGATGAAATCCTGCGAGTTTTTCAGAATCACGGGTTGCAGTTTTACGTTGCCGGGTTTGTACACGCCGTGCACGTTGCCAAAAGCAGCCGCTACCGTGAAGCGGTGGTTTACTTTCATCAGTTCGTCGTAAGCGTAGGCCACTTCGCTGGGCTGGGTGTACAGCTTGGACGAATCGACATCGGAGTTGTCCACGCCGTCTTCTTCGCCGCCGGTTACGCCGAGTTCAATTTCGAGGGTCATACCCATTTCGCGCATACGTTTGAGGTATTTGGCGCTGATCTCGATGTTTTCGTGGATGGGCTCTTCCGACAAGTCGAGCATGTGGCTGCTGTACAGCGGGAAGCCGTTTTTTTCATAAAATTTTTCACCCGCGTCGAGCAAACCGTCTACCCATGAAATGATGTTCAGGGCGCAGTGGTCGGTGTGCAAAATAACGGGTACGCCATAAGCTTCGGCCATGGCGTGCACGTGTTGTGCACCGGAGATACCACCTGCAATGGCTGCTTTCTGGCCGTCGTTCGACAAACCTTTGCCGGCGAAAAATGCGGCGCCTCCATTGGAGTACTGAACGATGACGGGGCTGTTGACGGCTGCGGCCGTTTCGAGCACAGCATTAACCGAGTTGGTGCCGATCACGTTGACGGCCGGCAGGGCATATTGGTGTTCGAGGGCGTGGTTGAACAGTTCGGTAACTTCATCGCCGTGAAGCACACCTGGGCGAAATCTTTTCATTGAAAAAGGAGGCATAGGGTGAACAATCCGGCAAAGGTAAAAATTAGTCTGTTAGTCTGTTAGTCGGTTAGTCTGTTGGTCAGTTAGTCGCGACCAACAGACCAACAGACTAACCGACCAACCGACTTACAAACCGTGTTCGGTGATGTAACGTTCGGCATCAAGTGCGGCCATACAGCCGGTACCGGCTGCCGTTACAGCCTGGCGGTAAATTTTATCCTGTGCGTCGCCGGAAGCGAAAACGCCGGGAATGTTGGTGAGTGATCGACCGGGGGTGGTGATGATGTAACCCGTTTCGTCGAGCGTCAGCCAGTCGGCGAACACGTCCGTATTCGGTTTGTGGCCGATGGCGACGAAAAAGCCGGTTACCGGCAGTTCACTTACCACGCCTGTTTTGTTGTTGCGTATGCGGATGCCTTCCACGCCTTCTGCGCCGAGTACCTCTTCGGTTTCGGTGTTCCAGTGCACTTCGATGTTGGGTGTGGCGAGTACGCGTTCCTGCATGATTTTGGAGGCACGCATTTCGTCGCGGCGCACGAGAAGGTGCACTTTTGAGCAAATTTTAGCCAGGTAGGTGGCTTCTTCGGCAGCGGTATCACCGGCACCGACGATGGCGACTTCCTGTTTGCGGAAGAAAAAACCGTCGCATACCGCACATGCGGAAACGCCGGCGTTTTGCAGGCGTTCTTCGCCGGGAATGCCGAGCCATTTGGCGCTGGCGCCGGTGGCGATGACAACGGCAGGCGCGTGGATTTCCGTACCACTTTCCGACCATGCTTTGTGGATGGGACCGGTGAAATCAACCTTGACGATCATTTCCTGACGGATCTCCGTGTCGAAACGAAGCGCCTGCTCGCGCAGGTCGTCCATCATTTCCGGACCGGTACGGCCGTGCGGATAACCGGGGTAGTTTTCAACCTCGGTGGTGGTCATAAGTTGTCCTCCCGGTTGCATACCGGTGTACATGAGGGGTTTGAGGCCCGCGCGGGCCGCATAGATGGCCGCTGTGTATCCGGCTGGGCCCGAGCCGATGATGAGGCATTTGACTTGTTCCATAGTGAGTGCAAAAGTAACAGTTAGACACCCCACAGCGTTCATACCGTTTGAACATTCCTTTGCACTTTTTACGGAAAATGTATTTACCAGGACGTTTTCTTCTTTTTTACTTCGTGTTATTGCCCTAACTTGCACCCATTCTTCTGCTGCATCCTTCCTGAATGTTTACCTTTCTTGCGTTGTGTTGATTTCCATCAACCCTGTTTTTGTTTTACCTACACAACCTGTTTATGAAAGATTATCAGCAACTACTCTCAGCAAATAAAGCATGGGCCGCCCGCATGGTGCAGGAAGACCCGGATTTTTTTCAACGCCTCGTGGACATCCAAAAACCCAACTTCCTTTGGATTGGATGTTCCGACAGCAGGGTGCCACCCAATGAAATCACACAAACCCGTCCGGGCGACATATTCATCCACCGCAACGTGGCCAACCTCGCCGTGCACACGGACATGAACATGCTCAGCGTATTGCAATATGCTGTGGAGGTTTTGGAGGTCAAACACATCGTGGTTTGTGGCCACTACGGCTGCGGCGGTGTAAAAGCCGCCATGAGCCGCCACTCTTTCGGCATGATCAACAAATGGCTGCGCCACATCAAGGATGTGTACCGTTTGCACCAGCCGGAATTGCTGAAAATTGCCAACGATGATCAAAGGTTGAACCGCCTGATCGAACTCAACGTTCAGGAGCAGGTGAACAACATCGCCGAAACCAGCATCGTACAACGTGCCTGGAAAAAACGCAACGCGCCACACATCCATGGCTGGGTATACGACCTGCACAACGGCATCATCAATCCGATCTCTGAAATCATGGCAAACGACCACCTGCAAAATGAGATCTACGAATACGATGACCTCGACGGGATCCAACATTAAATAAGTCGTAAGTCGTAAGTCGTAAGTAGTAAGTCGGACTTAAGCCTGGAATATCAATAAAAAAATGCCCAATCGTTTGTTTTACAAACAATTGGGCATTTTTCATTACAAACCCAAGCTTAAGTCCGACTTACGACTTACGACTTATTTCTTCTTCGCCTTGCTGGCTTTTCCCGTCGCTTTGGCCGGTTTGGCTTTTTTATCGAAGATGCCGGGCATTTCCTTTTCAATGATGGCTTTTACATCGGCCAGTTCGAGGGTGCGGCATTGGTCAGCGGTCATTTTCCCACCTTCCAGCTTGGGCAGGGAAACCATGGTTTTGCCAAACTTAATGTACGGACCCCAGCGGCCGTTTTCGATGCTGATCTTTTCTTCCGGCCAGTGCTGGATGTAGCGGTTGGCTTCTTTTTCAATTTTTGATTCGATCAGTTCGATGGCCTGTTTTTCCGTAATCAGGTCGAAGTTCACCGATTTAGGCACGTTGACGTACAAATCGGTCCATTTCAGGAAAGGACCAAAACGCCCTTTGCCCTTGGTAACAGGTTGTCCTTCAAAATGGGCCACAGGCCTGTCGGATTCTTTTTTGGCGCTGATAAGCTCCAGTGCCTGATCCATGGTCGTTTCGTAAGGATCCGCGCCTTTGGGCAGTGAAATAAACTGCTCGCCAAATTTGATGTACGGACCGTAACGACCGGAGTTTACACTGACTTCAAGTCCTTCAAATTCGCCGAGCGTTTTGGGCAGGGCGAAACTTTCAATGGCCTCCTGAAGTGTAACGGATTCAAGGGATGTGCCTGATTTGAGGTTGGCGTAGCGCGGTTTTTCCTTTTCAACAAGCTCATCACCTGTGCCGATTTGCACCACGGGTTTGCCCAAACTACTCATACGCACAAGGACAGTACGGCCTGTTTCCGGGTCGGTACCGAGGATACGTTCGCCGCTTACACGGTCGGCCTCCTTAAGGGTTTTTTCCACCGTTTCGTGGAAAGGGCGGTAAAAACCATCGATCATTTTTGTCCAGTCCACCTTGCCGTCGGCGATGTCGTCAAAACGACGCTCGATGTCGGCGGTAAAACCGTAGTCCATGATTTTGTCGAAATGCTGGTCTAGGAAATCACATACAATCATGCCCATATCCGAGGGATACAACACATTTTTCGTAGTGCCTGTGATCTCCTTGCCTTCCGATTTGCTGATGGCATTGTTTTTCAGCGTAAGGATTTGGAAACGACGTTCCTCCCCTTCGCGGCTTTCTTTGGTGACGTACCCGCGGTTTAATTCCATGATTTTGGAAATCGTGGGCGCATAGGTTGAAGGACGGCCGATGCCGAGTTCTTCCAGTTTTTTAACCAAACTTGCTTCCGTGTAGCGGGCCGGCGGACGGGTGTAGCGTTCGAGGGCCGTCATGACGTCGAGGTCGAGTTTTTGACCCGATTTCATGGGTGGCAACATGCCTTTCGCTTCCTCTTCATCGTCGTCGGTTCCTTCGAGGTACACCTTAAGGAATCCGTCGAATTTCAACACTTCTCCTTCGGCCACGAGGGTGCCCGGACGGCTGCCCGAGGGCGCGCTGATCGCAATGTCAACCGTTGTTTTTTCCAGTTCGGCGTCGGCCATTTGAGAGGCCATGGCGCGTTTCCAGATCAGTTCGTAGAGGCGTTGTTCATCGCGGCCGTTGCCTGCCAGCGTGTTTTCCACGTAGGTGGGACGGATGGCTTCGTGGGCTTCCTGCGCGTTGTCCTTGTTGGTTTTGAAACGGCGTGCCTGGTGGTATTTCTGGCCGTATTGTTTCACAATTTCCAGCTCCATGGCCTGAATCGCAGTTTCGCTCAGGTTGTTGGAGTCCGTACGCATGTAGGTGATGTGACCTTCCTCGTACAGCTTTTGGGCCACGCTCATGGTTCTGCTTACCGAGAATCCGAGTTTGCGGCTTGCTTCCTGTTGCAGGGTGGATGTTGTAAAAGGTGGCGCTGGTTTGCGGCGTGTGGGTTTTACCTCCACCTTGTCGACCACATAAGCGGCGCCAAGGCAGTTTTTCAGGAAAGCTTCCGCGCCGGCGACGTCGTCAAAACGTGTGGGACTTTCGGCCCGGAACGTTACCGTTTTCCCCTGGGCATTGGGCGCCAGGAAATCTGCAGTTACCTTAAAATAAGGTGTGATGTTGAACTGCTTAATTTCGCGTTCGCGGTCGACAACAATTTTGACCGCTACCGATTGAACACGGCCGGCGGAGAGTTGTCCGCGCACTTTTTTCCACAACAATCCGGACAGCTCCCAGCCTACGAGGCGGTCGAGTACTCGACGGGCCTGTTGGGCGTTCACGAGGTTGATGTCCACCGTGCGGGGTTGGGTGACGGCTTTTTGGATGGCGGGTTTGGTGATTTCCCGAAAAACGATACGTTTGGTGGTCCGCTCGTCGAGGCCAAGTACCTGGCACAGGTGCCAGGAGATGGCCTCTCCTTCGCGGTCTTCGTCCGTTGCAAGCCACACTTCCTCGACTTTCGAGGCGGCTTCTTTCAGATCCTTGACCAGCTTGTATTTGTCGGCGGGTATGACGTAATTGGGAAGGTAATGGTTATTTACGTCCACACCGAGGTCGTTTCCCTTCTCCAGGTCACGGATGTGCCCGTAGGAGGATTTAACGGAAAAATCGGAGCCGAGGTATTTTTCGATGGTTTTCGCTTTGGCGGGCGATTCGACAATCAACAGTTTTTTTGCCATGGGCGGCTGCTTGGTACTTCTTTCGTTATGATATTGGGGCACAAAAGTAATGGCTTTTTACACTTTGCGTGTCTTTTTAGCCAAAGAGCTCCGGGCTCAAGCAACAAGCAGGTGTTTACAAAGGTTCATTATTCGTTTTTCTTGCGGGTTTCCTCGTAAATCACCTCACGTTCCTTTTGTTCTTTTTCCCATGCTTTTTTGCGCATTTCTTTAAATTCGGTGGCCATTTCCTTGATTTGAACGGGTTTGTCGTTCAGTCGCTTGTGGTAAGCAAGAATAAGAAAATCGGCCATATCGTCCGGGTAGGTAATTCCTGCACTGCGCAGGTAATGCGACATGCGGGAGCCGCCGTAGAAGCCCCAATTGTTGATGATCCATTGGCCGAGGCGTCCGTGAAGTTGTTGACATACCTGATCTTCGGGTATGGCTTTCATGATGACTTTAGACTCGGGCGTCATGGCTTTATCGAGCTGCAACATGGCATCGTCCAGATTTTTGGGGATGTACACATTGTAGAGTCGGTCTTTTTTGATGCGTTCCTGGTATTGTGCCTCGTACTCCTTTTCGTTGTTGGGAGGTGGAGGTGTTTCCTGGGCCATGGTAAGCAGGGCGGGAAAAAGGAACAGAAGGGCAAGCAGTTTTGGGTGTTTCATAAAATAGCGCTACCTACGCCGGAGTTTAGATAAAAACAGGAACGAACACCGGCTGATATGTCCGTCAAGTTGACCGTATTTGAAGTATTTTTGCTTGAAACTGCCGTTTGGCTGGCCTTTTGGCTACTGAACGACTACATGGCAACGCTATTAACGCTGATTATTGTGGCCATCGTATCATCCGTGCTTATCATCGCGATGATTTCCGAATGGATCGAGCGAAGCAAAGTAACCAGGTACTACTTCCAGGTTATGGCCGTAAGTGTTGCGGCGCCCTTGGTTGCAGGCCTGTTGTACATCCTTTTGTTCGGCGAACTTACGTGGCTTAGAGCATCTTGAGTTTTCAGTTTTGAGGCGAGAGCGAGCAAATTTAGTTTTAAAGAAGGCAAAATTTGCAGCTGTAGCCGGGTGCCTACGGCGAAAATTTTAACGAACTTTAAAATAAAATTTGCCGGTCGCAGCCCAAAACAGAAAACTCAAGATGCTCTACGCAGGGTTAATTTCTTCGAACGTACCTGTCTGGCGATTTTTTCGCACATTGTTCCATGCAAAATAGCGGCCGTTCATCACCACATACACCCCGGGCGGCAACACCTGTACAAAAGCAAGGGCACTTCCGAGGTTAAAAAAACCGTCGGACGACGTACCAAAGGCGTACGGGATCATGGCGCCGGTAAGTACGATCGTTTTGCCTTCGATGGATGCCTCGGCGAGAATGCTGGCCGTTTCCACCATACGGTCGGTACCGTGTGTAATCAAAATATGGTTGGCGGGGGTTTTGCGCACGTTGTACACGATGATGGCGAGGTCTTCGTCGCGCATTTCGAGCGAGTCGAGCATCATGAGCGTTTTGATGTCGATGTCCACTTCGCTGCGGCCGCGGTCGAACATTTCTTTCAAATGGGTATCTTTAAAATACAACTCACCGGTGAGGTAATTGTATTCTTTGTCGAATGTACCTCCTGTAACGAAAACCTGAACCATACGTATTTTGAGCTTTTTAGAGCATGTTGAGTTTTCGGTTACATGCTCTCAGGCGCAAAGATGACGAATTGTAACGTTCAAATGGAAAATGCAGGTGAAAATTCAACAATCGTATCGTACTTTTGCCCCCGCACTCAAAACGCAATTATTGTATGAAAAATAAAGAAGAATATCAGGAGAACCGCAGCCGCGACCGCATTATTTTCCTCGTGAGCACCGTGGCCATGGTAGGTTTTCTCATTTTGAAGCCCGAATGGGTATGGGTGGTTTGGCCATTCCAGCTCACCGCAGCCGCCGGTATGTTTGGCAGGTTGTAAGAAGTTTGAAGTTTAAAGTTTAAAGTTTAAACGGATTAAACATGAGTCATCCCGAAAAAATTCGGGATGACTCATGTTTTTAAGGGCTAATATATTTCGAATAAACACTTTTAAATCAAGTGTTTATGATTGGTATTCGGTGCGCCCGTTCTGCCTCTTTAGAGGCAGTATCTTGGTAGTAATGACGCCCCTCCCACGTCCGGCGCTCCGCTAGGAGCGCTATCTCCTCCAACAGTGGATAACCATTGCACACTAGGCTTAAAACCATTGGCGAGGCCAAATATTGCAAAACTGCCGAATACCGATTTCGAGGAGATAGCGCTCCTAGCGGAGCGCCGGGCGTGTC
>JADLBE010000461.1 GCA_020847915.1 Saprospiraceae bacterium
ATAACAGGAATCGTTACCAAGAGTCGCACAGGTTACCTCAAACAACCAGCCCAGGTCGAGCAGTGAAACAATGGTGTCAGAAACAAACTCAAACGTCAGGCATCCTGACGCCGTGGTGGACTGGTATTTGCCAATCAAACCCACACCCGTCAGTGTATCCATGGGTGGCGACAACAGGCTGTTGCCATTGTAAATACGAAGTTCATCGCCCGGGCCGAAGGACATGTCAAAAACATTGATGCCCAGTGCTACGTCAGGTTCGTCGGGACATAAGGTGGTTACAGCATAAATACTTGTATCATAAGTGTTTGTGGGGAAATTGTTAAAATTGTAAACATCGCCACAACTCGGATCGGTGGTGAACTGGAACGGACCGGCCCAGCGGCTGAAACCGTTACCACAAAGTGAGCGTACAAAAAAAGTATAGGTTTCGTCACCGTTTAATCCACTTATATTGGCAAACGTATCGTTCGTGATGCCAGTACCAAGTTCACCAGTGCCACCAATGACAAAATTTTCATCTCCGTAAACATATTCGTATTGGTCAGAAGGGCCGCCATCAGGGTGGGTCCAACCAATTTCGCCTGATATCGAAGAAATATCGTTGACTGAAAACGAGTCGGGTTCATAACAAAACTTCAAATACAATACTGGGCGGAGATTGGTTGGGCCATTTTGTGGGTCCATAACGCCTTCTTCTGTACAGATAATTGGATTGTTATCTTCTGCTTTTGTTCTATTTCCTCTGAAATCAGTCTGTGTTAACTGAACAATAGCATTGTTGCTGTTGTCACCGGAGTTTGTAGAATGGCAAATTTGAACAAACAGGTTTTTAGTCTGATCCCAATCAAATTGAGTTGATAAAATATGTTTGTTAACCGAATCAACAGGCGAATAGTTTATTGGGCCAAATACCGTGGTGAAATTGGGGCCAATGCCTGAACCAAACCAACCAGGAGCAATTAAAGCTTCATTAAATAAGTCATCACTACCTAACCCAATGGTAAAATTTTCATGTACCAAGGATCCATCTACATCAACAACAAAAAAACCGATCTCTGATATGTAGCCTCCTTTTGCACCACTTGAAATTAATTCATCAGCCCTGTATACATATTGTGCACGCATACTGTTGCGACGATCGCCATAAGGCGTTGGATAAGCGGCATTAAGGGGCATTTGTTGATTCTGAGTATCGAACGCCCCAACAGTAAAAGTTGATTGTGAAAAAATGGGTGTAGACAATAGGATTAAGGCTAAGAAGCGTGTACTTCCTATGATTTTTCGCATGATTAAAGGTTTGACAATATGATTAAAAAACGGTTCCGGAAGCGGTCGTTTGGGGAAAATCGGCAGGTTTAATGGGGACGTTGATGTCTCATAAACGCACAGGAAATACCTTTGCGTATAAGCACATGGATAATCTAAGCAGTCTTGTGTTTGTGTTGGTTACACCAATCTTCGGTGCCAGCTTTTGCCAAACGGCACAAGCCATTTTTGCTGCATTTCCTGTAAGTTTTGCACCAGCGTATTCACCACGAGGGTTTCGTTGGAGATGATTCCTTCTGCGACGGCGGCGGCAAAGTCGTCCTTGGCAAGCAGTTTTAACTGTCCCTCCACCACGGCGCCAAAACGCATGCGGTCGAACAGGTCGACATTCAGTTCGCGGCCCATCTGCTCGAGGAAATGCACAGATTTATCGATCGAGCAACCACTGGCATCGGCCATCGTTTCGTCGACCATCAGCACAATGATTTGATTTTCAAAAACTTCAGCGGCAGATTTAAGGGCATTGTTGTGGGCCGTCCACTTTTGCACAAACACGTCCAGAAACTGCTGGAGCTGAGCACTTTCTTCGGGTTTCAGCTTGCGGGAAGCCACATAAACCCACACGCGCGAATCGGGATGGAAATCGTCGCGTCCTGCAATTTTGGGTAAAAACAAATCGGTAGCGGTCATATCAGGTTAGATTAAATTTTGAACAATCATTTCAGACAGGTCGTAAAGCATGACCTGTTCGTTTTTTTCGCGGGCTTTCAGACCATCCTGCAGCATGGTGAGGCAAAATGGGCAGTTGGCGGCAACAGCGGAAGGGTTGTTTTCCAAAGCTTCATCCACACGTTCCATGTTGATACGTTTGTCGCCGGGTTCGTCTTCCTTCCACATTTGTGCGCCGCCTGCGCCGCAGCACAGGCCGTTTTTGCGCGAGCGTTTCATTTCCACCAGGTCTACGTCGAGGGCTTCCAGAAGCGCGCGGGGTGCTTCGTACACGTCATTGGCGCGTCCGAGGTAACACGAGTCGTGGTACGTGATGCGCTGGCCTTTAAATGTGCCGCCTTCTTTCAGTTTGAGCTGTCCATTGGCGATCAGGTCGTTGAGCAACTGGGTGTGGTGAACGACTTCGTAGTTGCCGCCGAGTGCGGGATATTCGTTTTTTAAGGTGTTGAAACAATGCGGACAAGCAGCCACAATTTTTTTCACACCGTACATGTTCAGCGTTTCAATGTTCATCGCTGCCGTCATTTGGAACAAAAATTCGTTGCCGGCGCGCCGTGCCGGATCACCCGTGCAGCGTTCCTCGTTGCCCAAAATGGCATAACGTACACCCACATGGTTGAGGATTTCACACAGGGCACGGGTCACCTTTTGGGCGCGGGCATCGTAACTTCCTGCACATCCCACCCAAAAAAGGATGTCGGGTGATTGGCCTTCGGCCTGGTATTCTGCTATGGTTTTGGCGAGCATTTGCGTTGTATTTCTTTGTTTGATCTGGAAAAAATCCACTAAAATCCCATCCCTAAAATCCTGACTGCCGACTGTCGACTGTCGACTGATCACTGATTCCAGGCGTCGCGGTCCGCCGACATTTGCCAGGCAGCGCCGCTGTTTTCGATGGCGTTGAAAAGGGGTAGCCACTCGGCAGGTCCGGCGGCCTGGGTAAGTATTTCATGGCGGCGCAGGCCCAGGATGATGTCGAGTGGGTTGATGAGCACCGGACAAGCTTCCACGCAGGCGTTGCAGGTGGTGCAGGCGTGCAGTTCCTCGGTGGTGGTGTAGTCGAACAGGCTTTTTCCGTCGTTGTAGTTTTCCAGGGTGTATTTGCCCG
>JADLBE010000462.1 GCA_020847915.1 Saprospiraceae bacterium
ACCGATTTGATCTGGTATTCCACGAGGGTCATGTTGCCCAGTTCGAAGTGGGCAATGAGGTTGAGGAAACGTGCAAAACACTGGATGTCGGCGCGGTAATCGGGCGTTTTTTGATTGATGATTTTGTTGAGGTATTCCACCGCGCCGTGGTAGTTTTGATTGCCAAAGTAGAGGCAGGCGATGCGGTAATAAAACACCAGGATCCGGTGGTCGTCCCAGCGGTAACGGTCGGTTTCGATACACTTCACCAGTTCGGGAATGATGTTTACGCCTTCGGCAAACGTGCCTTCGAGGTAATGCAGGTCGATGCGGTGCAAAAAGCGGTAAAGGTGGTACAGGCCTTCGGTGTTGTTGTCCTGGCCAACATCAATTTCTCCGGGCAGGTGTTCAAGTTTGTCGAGGTAAAAGCAGATGCGCGGGTAGTCCAAACTGTGAAAAAGTATGTTCAAGACATTGTGCAATGCCTTGAGGTACAGCGGAGCATACTGATTTTTCAATTTAGGCTGCTGCTCATACAATTCCACCCAACGCCGTGCATACCGGTAACCCGGGCCAAACTCCTGGCACAGGTGGTGCATCCAAACATACGACTGGCAATGGTACACCCGGCCCCAAAAATCGAGTTCGGTGTAGGGTGTTTTGGGCAAATGAAATTGAAAATAGGTGCGTACATGATCGTACTCTTCGGCGTTGCGCGCAAAACCGTTTTTAAGGTACAAACCATACATCTGCAGCGACAAATTGGAAAAAGCGCCCGTGGCTGCAATGCGCCGGCTTAAGGCCGAAGTTTCGTGGGATAATTCGGCGGCGCGACCTTCCAAACTGCGGGTGATGTACTGACTTTCGATGAGTTTTTCAAAATCCAGGGCCTCCAGGGCGATGCCCGTGTAGGCGCCGTCGAGTGCCCGTGTTTTGGCTTTACCAAGGATGTCGAGGCTCTGGCGGTACAGGCCTTTGTTGTACAGCAGTCGGGCATGGTCGAGCATCTCCCTTAAGGCCATGTCTTCATTTTTTCCAAGCAGTCGCAGGCTGGTGAGCAACTGCCGGTAAAGGTGAGCTTTCAGGTTGGCGATCTGGCTCTTTTTGATGTCCGGAATTTTTTTCAAAACAAAAGCCTCATCGTAGTCGCCCCGCTGGTCGAGCACATCAAAAAGTTTTAAAAACAGACGGTTATCCGCGCCTGCATTGCGCCGTGCAAAGAGGTGGAAATGGCGTTTTTCAGCTTTGGTAAGCGACTGAATAAGCGCCAGGAGATCATCTGTTTTTTGTTTGGGCATCGTATTTAAGCCTCTTGTATTTTATTGAAAATCAGTTTTTTATAAAAAAAAATACAACGTTTGGCCATCGGAGCCTTCCGAAATTTTGGTTTGTTGTACCGCAGGTGTCGCCCCTACATTTGGAAACACAAAAGAACACAATCGCATCAGAATTATGGCGCAAACGCAAATACACATTTTTGATACAACCCTTCGCGACGGCGAACAAGTGCCCGGTTGCAAACTCAATACGGCTCAAAAAATTGCCATCGCACAGTCGCTCGAAACCCTCGGTGTCGACATCATCGAAGCCGGTTTTCCCATCTCATCGCCCGGCGATTTCCAGTCGGTTCGCGCCGTAGCCCAACATGTTCGGCATGCCACTGTTTGTGCCCTGAGCCGCGCCGTGGAGAACGACATCAAAACCGCGGCCGAAGCACTTGAAGGCGCCAAACATCCGCGCATACACACAGGCATCGGCGTTTCCGACATCCACATCAAATACAAACTGCGTACCACGCCGCAGGACATCCTGCAACGCGCAGCAGCAGCCGTGCGTTACGCCAAAAGTTTTGTGGAAGACGTGGAGTTTTACGCCGAAGACGCCGGTCGGGCAGACAATGAATTCCTCGCCCGCGTGCTCGAAGTGGCCATCGAAAACGGCGCCACCGTACTCAACATCCCCGACACCACGGGTTATTGCCTGCCCCACCAATACGGTGCTAAAATCGCCTACCTCATGGCCAACGTGCGCGGTATCCACAAAGCCATTCTGAGCACCCACTGCCACAACGACCTCGGTCTTGCCACCGCCAACGCCATCGCAGGTGTGGAAGCTGGCGCCCGCCAAATCGAATGCACCATCAACGGCATCGGTGAACGCGCCGGCAACACGGCCCTCGAAGAAGTGGTCATGATTTTGCGCCAGCATGCCGACATGAACTTTTACACCAACGTCAACACACGCCTGCTCAATCCGGTGAGCCACCAGGTTTCAGAAACCATGGGCATGCCCGTGCAACCCAACAAAGCCATTGTAGGCGCCAATGCCTTCGCACACTCCTCAGGCATCCACCAGGACGGTGTGATCAAAAAACGCGAAACCTACGAAATCATCGATCCGTTCGAAGTGGGTGTCGACCATTCCAAAATTGTGCTCACCGCCCGCAGCGGCCGCGCAGCCCTTGCCTACCGCGCCAAATGTATCGGCATCGATTTGATGAAAGACGAGCTCGACCAGGTATACACCGAATTCCTGCTTGTTGCGGATCGGAAAAAAGAAGTAAATGACGATGATCTCCGGGTACTCTGCGCACAACTTGTAAATCAGTCGGTTAGTCAGTTGGTCGGTTAGTCGGGAAAAACAGGTGTCTCGCTCCGCTCGACATGACACTGCCTTATATAAATTAGGGGCCTGCGGCCCGCACGCCCCCCTCCCCACCAACCTGGTGTCATATCGAGCAGAGCGAGACACCTGTTTCCCCCCGACTAACCGACCAACTGACTAACCGACCAACTGACTAACCGACCAACAGACTAAACCATGACTCTTTTTGATAAAATCTGGAACGCCCACGTCGTTTGCCCCGCCGAGGGAAACCTCGAAGTGTTGTACATCGACCGGCATTTCATCCACGAAGTGACCAGTCCGCAAGCGTTCGACGGACTTCGCCAGCGCGGTATTTCCCTTTTCCGGCCGGCACAAACGGTGGCTACGGCCGACCACAACGTGCCCACCAGGCACCAGGACCAGCCCATCACCGAACCGCTTTCGCGTTTTCAGGTGGACAAACTCACCCAAAACTGCAACGCTTTTGGTGTTGAACTGTACGGACTTGGCCACCCTTACCAGGGCATCGTGCACGTGATCGGACCGGAGTTGGGCATCACCCAGCCGGGCATGACCATCGTTTGCGGCGACAGCCACACCTCCACCCACGGCGCTTTTGGCACCATTGCTTTTGGTATTGGTACCAGTCAGGTAGAGCAGGTGATGGCCAGTCAGTGCCTGTTGCAAGCCCGACCAAAACGTATGCGCATCAACGTGGAAGGCAACCTTCAACCGGGCGTAACGGCCAAAGACATCATCCTGTACATCATCGCCAAACTCGGCGCCGCTGGTGGAACGGGGTATTTTGTGGAATACGCCGGCAGCGCCATCCGCGCGCTCAGCATGGAAGGCCGCATGACCGTGTGCAACATGAGCATCGAAATGGGGGCCCGCGGCGGACTCATCGCGCCCGACGAGACCACGTTTGAATACCTGCGCGGCCGCACTTTTGCGCCCCAGGGTGAAAATTTTGAAGAGGCAGTGGCCCAATGGAGCACCTTGTACAGCGACGAAGATGCCGTGTTCGACGCCGAGCACCATTACCGCGCCGAAGACATCGCGCCCATGATCACTTACGGCACCAATCCGGGTATGGGCATGCGTGTAGGCGACGCCGTTCCGCTCGCTCCGGCCGCCGGCGACAGTTTGGCGTCGTTTGAAAAAGCCTTGCAGTACATGGGTTTCCAGCCTGGTGAAAAACTGAGTGGAAAACCCATTCAATACGTTTTTATCGGCAGTTGTACCAACGCGCGCATCGACGATTTGCGTGAGGTAGCCGCTTACGTCAAAGGCCGCAAAGTAGCCCCGGGTGTAAACGCCATGATCGTGCCCGGTTCACAACAAGTAGCCGCAGCCGCCATTGCCGAAGGTTTGGACAAAATCCTCACCGAAGCGGGATTTGATTTCCGCGAACCTGGTTGTTCGGCTTGTTTGGGCATGAACGAGGACAAAGTTCCCGCCGGCGCTTACTGTGTGAGCACGTCGAACCGCAATTTTGAAGGCAGACAGGGTCCCGGAGCGCGTACCATCCTTGCTTCACCACTCACCGCCGCCGCCGCCGCACTTTACGGCCACATCACCGATCACCGCCAATCTGCCAACTAAACCATGGAAAAATTCACCACCATACGATCCACTGCGGTACCCATGCCCATGGAGGACATCGATACCGACCAAATCATTCCGGCACGTTTCCTGAAAGCCACCACCAGAGAGGGTTTTGGAGAAAATTTGTTCCGTGACTGGCGTTTTGCACCCGACGGCACGCCGCATGCCGATTTTGTTTTGAACAACCCGGTTTACGGCGGACAAATCCTCGTGGCAGGTAAAAATTTCGGTTGCGGAAGCAGCCGCGAACACGCCGCCTGGGCCATTCAAGACGCCGGTTTTCGCGTCGTGGTGTCGAGCTTTTATGCCGACATTTTTCGTGGAAATGCACTCAACAACGGTCTTTTGCCCGTACAGGTGAGCCCGCAATTTTTATTCAACATGTTTTCCGCGATAGAGGCCGACCCAAAAGCCGTATTTACCGTGGATCTGGAAAAACAAACCATCCGAATCGATGCTTTGAACTTGGAAGAAACGTTCAACATCGATCCTTTCCGCAAAACCTGCCTGATCAACGGGTACGACGACATTGACTATCTGCTGAGTTTGAAATCAAAAATTGAAAACTTCGAAAGCAGTCGCCTCGAACCCGCAATTCAAACCCTCTGAACATGAAACTTCAACTTGCAGTATTGCCCGGCGACGGAATCGGACCTGAAGTGACCGCGCAAGCCGTGGCCGTGCTCGATGCCGTGGCTGCGCGTTTTGAACATACTTTTTATTACACCTATGCCGATGTGGGCGCCGTGGCCATCGACAACCACGGTGATCCGCTGCCGCCGGAAACGCTGCAGGTTTGTCTCGACGCCGACGCCATTTTGTTCGGCGCCATAGGGCATCCAAGGTTCGACAACGACCCGTCGGCGCCCGTGCGTCCGGAACAAGGTTTGTTGCGTCTGCGCAAAAGTTTGGGCCTGTTTGCCAACATCCGTCCGGTAGCCGCTTTTCCGGGCCTCGATCACCTCTCGCCCCTGCGTCCCGAACGGTTGCAAGGAGTGGACATGGTCATTTTCCGCGAGCTCACCGGAGGTATTTATTTTGGAGAAAAAGGTAAAACGGACGATACAGCTTTCGACAACTGCACCTACAACCGCACCGAAATTGAACGCATCGCACATCTGGCTTTTGCTTCAGCGGCCGGAAGGCGTGGCAAACTGACGTTGGTGGACAAAGCCAATGTTTTGGAAACCAGCAGATTGTGGCGGAAAGTGGTGACGGAACTTTCGGCACAATACCCGGAAGTGACACTCGACTGGATGTACGTCGACAATGCCGCCATGCAACTCATCCAGCAGCCCGCAAGTTTCGACGTGGTGTTGACGGAGAACATGTTCGGCGACATTTTGTCCGACGAGGCCAGCGTTATCACAGGCTCGCTCGGCATGTTGCCTTCGGCATCCATTGGAGAAAAAACGGCGCTTTACGAACCCATTCACGGATCTTATCCGCAAGCGGCGGGTAAAGACATCGCCAATCCGCTGGCAGCCATCCTTTCGGCAGCCATGTTGCTGGAAGACGCCAGATTGACGGAAGAAGCGGCGTGTGTGCGCGAAGCCGTACGTGCCAGTTTGGAAGCAAGTGTGGCAACCGCCGATTTGCACCCCGAAAAAGTGAGCCGTTGTTCGGAAGTCGGACACTGGATTACAAGCCACATTTTGCAACACGTTCCTGCATAACTGTTTTACTAGCGAAGCGTGGGAATTGTCATCCCAGCGAAGCGTGGAATTTGTCATCCCAGCGAAGCGTGGGATCTTTCATTTCGCCTCCGGGCGGCAAACAACAAACACCATGTATTACAACGCCGACAGCATCGTATTTCTCGACGGCCAATGGATACCGGCCGCCAAAGCTGAAACCAGTTTGTATGGCCAGACCCTCCATTACGGCAACGGCGTTTTTGAAGGCATTCGTGCGTACAAAACCACGCAGGGCACCCATGTTTTTAAGGCTGAAGAACATTACAGGCGTATGGCCTATTCGGCGGGACGAATGCACCTGCCAATGCCGTATACCCCGGAAGAACTCACCGAAATCAGTTACACCCTGCTGGGAAAAAACGGGTTGTCCGACGCCTACATCCGACCGCTGCTTTTTGGTGCACCCAACATGTCGCTCACCCCGCCGTCCAAAACACACCTGTTCATGTGCGCCTGGACGTGGGGCAAACTCCTGGGTGAAAAACCGGTGCGACTGGGCATTTCTTCCATCCGCCGGCCGCACCCCGAATCGTGTTTTGTAGATGCCAAAGTGTGCGGCCATTACACCAATTCCATCATCGCCGGTACCGATGCCCGGAGCCGCGGATACGATGATGCCTTGTTGCTCGACACCGGCGGCTACGTGGCCGAAGGACCCGGCGCCAACTTTTTTATGGAAAAAGATCAGGTGTTGTACACACCACCCACCGGACACATTTTACCCGGCATCACACGATCCACCATCCTGAAACTTTGCCGGGAACACGGCATTACGGTTCGGGAAAAAAACATCCACCCCCTGGAATTGCGCGAAGCCGACGGCGCTTTTTTTACCGGCACCGCCGCCGAAGTGACGGGTATCGAATCCATCGATGGCAATGTCTTCCGCCGACCCTGGACCAACAGTTTGGGCGAAGCCCTGCAAAAAATGTACAAGGCGAAAGTGTTGCTTCAGGACGTTCCGGAACTTTACCTCTGATCAGGATTTTCAGGATTTTAAGATTGGCAGGATTTTAATTTTAGGATTAAAAGGGTTCTGTTACTTCCAGATCACCAATTCTTTTATTTTACTTAACAAAATACTCAAAATCAGGGCTTTGCGAATACTTAAACGCTACGGCGCCAGGCGGAGCAATGCCCATTTTATACCATGGAATATCCTTTGAAAAAATACAGTCACCTCGTGAGTCTCGACGACAGCCAGCCTGCCAGTCAGGCCATGTTGTTTGGCACGGGCCTCACCGAAGAAGACATGCGTAAACCTTTTGTGGGTGTAGCGAGCAATTGGTACGAAGGCAACACCTGCAACATGCACCTGCGCGACCTGGCTTCGATGGTGAAAAACGGCGTGCGTGATGCCGGTATGGTGGGGCTCGAATTCACCACCATCGGCGTAAGCGACGGCATTGCCAACGGCACCGAAGGCATGCGTTATTCGTTGGTGTCGCGCGAGATCATTGCCGACAGCATCGAGGCGGTGATGGGCGCGCATTATTACGATGCGCTCATTGTGTTGCCAGGTTGCGACAAAAACATGCCGGGCGCCGTGATGGCCATGCTGCGGCTCAACCGTCCTGCCATCATGGTGTACGGCGGCACCATCGCAACAGGTGAACACGCCGGAAAAAAACTCAACATCGTAAGCGCTTTTGAAGCGTTGGGTGAAAAATACGCCGGCACCATCAGCGACGAGGATTTCAGGGCCGTGATCCGGAACGCGTGCCCGGGCCCCGGCGCCTGCGGAGGCATGTACACCGCCAACACCATGTCGAGCGCCATCGAGGCAATGGGACTTTCGCTCCCGTACAGTGCCTCCAACCCGGCCCTCAGCGCCGAAAAACACGCCGAATGTGTGGCGGCAGGAAAGTCATTGTACAACCTGCTGGAACAGGACGTGAAACCGCGCGACATCGTAACCCGCGAAGCCCTGGAGAACGCTCTGCGCGTTACCGTGGTGCTCGGTGGCAGCACCAACGCCGTGTTGCACCTTTTGGCCATCGCCCAAACGGCGGGTATTCCGTTCAGTTTGCGCGACGTACAGGCCATTTCGGCCCAAACCCCCGTTTTGGCCGACATGAAACCTTCCGGACGGTACCACATGGAAGACATCCATGCCATCGGCGGCGTACCCGCCGTGATGAAATATTTGTTGGAAAAAAATTTGCTGCATGGCGATTGCCTGACCGTTACCGGAAAAACCGTGCGGGAAAACCTGGAGTCACTTCCCGGTTTGCCCGAAGGGCAGGACATCATCGCGCCTTTGGACGCGCCTTTGCAAGCAACGGGCCACCTGCGCATCCTTTACGGCAACATCGCTGAAGAGGGTAGTGTGGCCAAAATTACCGGAAAAGAAGGGGAACGTTTTGAAGGTCCGGCCATCGTTTTTAACAACGAATTTGAATGCATCGAAGGCATACGTGCGGGACGCGTACAACCCGGGCACGTAGTGGTAATCCGCTACGAAGGTCCGCGCGGCGCCCCTGGCATGCCCGAAATGCTCAAGCCAACTTCGGCATTGATGGGAAAAGGACTGGGGAAAGACGTGGCGCTCATTACCGACGGAAGGTTTTCCGGCGGTACCCACGGCTTCGTGGTGGGCCACATCAGTCCGGAAGCGTTTGACGGCGGTTTGCTGGCCTTGCTCCAGGACAACGACAACATTGTGATAGACGCGGCCAACAACCGCATCGAAGCGATTTTAACCGAGGAGGAGATCGCCCGCCGCAGGCAGGCATGGAAACAACCCGATTTCAAAATCAAAAACGGCGTTTTGTACAAATATGCACGACAAGTCTCCAATGCCAGCTTCGGCTGTGTCACCGACCTCTGACGGCAACGCTGTCGTCACAACAGCCTGGCCCGAAACAACAGGCGCTCAGGCACTTATGCAGGCGCTTATCGCTGAAGGCGTGACCACGTTTTTTGGTTACCCAGGCGGAGCCATCATGCCCATCTACGACGCTTTGTTCGACTTCGGCGACGAGCTCCAACACGTTTTGGTGCGCCACGAACAAGGCGCCATCCATGCTGCGCAGGGTTTTGCCCGTGCCAGTGGGAAAACAGGCGTGGTGTTCGCAACGAGTGGACCTGGCGCTACCAACCTCGTGACCGGACTGGCCGATGCACTCATCGACAGCACGCCGTTGGTATGCATCACAGGACAAGTATTCGCCCATCTGCTCGGCACCGATGCGTTTCAGGAAACCGACGTGATCAACATCACCATGCCGGTTACGAAATGGAACTGTCAGGTGACCGATGCCTCCGAATTGCCGGAAGCCATCGCCAAAGCATTTTACATCGCTGCCAGCGGTCGGCCCGGCCCGGTACTTGTCGACATCACCAAAAACGCACAACTCCAGCTTTTCCGCTGTCCACCCTACCAGCCCTGCACCTACATCCGCAGTTACCGGCCAAAACCCATTGTACGCGAATCCTACATCGCCGAGGCGGCGGCATTGATCAACCAGGCTGAAAAACCGTTTATTTTATTCGGTCAGGGCGTTCTTCTTGGAAATGCAGAAGCGGAGTTTCGTGCGTTTGTGGAAAAAAGTGGCATCCCGGCGGCCTGGACGCTGCTTGGTCTTAGCGCTTTGCCCACCGACCATCCGCTGAACGTAGGCATGCTCGGCATGCACGGCAACTACGGTCCGAACGTACTCACCAATTCCTGCGACGTGCTCATTGCTGTGGGCATGCGTTTCGACGACCGTGTAACAGGCCGACTCGACAAATACGCCCGCCAGGCCAAAGTGATCCATCTGGACATCGATCCGGCTGAAATTGATAAAAACGTAAAGGCTACCGTGCCTGTTTGGGGCGACTGTAAAGAAACCCTGCCCCTGCTCACCAAAGCCATAAAACAAAAAACACACCCCGAATGGCTGGAGCTTTTCCGCCATCATACCCGGGAAGAATTGGAAACGGTAATCGAACCGGAAATGAATCCAATGGACGGTCCGATAACCATGGCTGAAGTGATTCAAATACTCAACGAGCTCACCCAGGGCGATGCCGTCATTGTGACCGACGTGGGACAGCATCAGATGGTGGCCAGCCGGTATACAGCTTTTAAACAAACCCGCAGCAACATCACGTCGGGCGGACTTGGCACCATGGGTTTTGCCCTTCCGGCAGCCATAGGCGCCAAATTCGGGGCGCCGCACCGCACGGTGGTTTGTATTGCCGGCGACGGCGGTTTTCAAATGACACTCCAGGAACTCGGGGTGATTCAGCAAAGCGGTTTGGAGGTAAAAATCCTGGTGCTTAACAACCGTTTCCTCGGCATGGTACGGCAATGGCAGGAATTGTTCAACGACCGCCGCTACTCGAGTGTCGACATCATCAGTCCGGATTTTCCACTGCTCGCCTCAGCTTACGGCATACCCGGCTCGTGCGTGGAACAACGAGAACACCTTCATGACGCCCTCGTGACCATGATGGAAACACCAGGCGCCTACCTGCTTGAAGTCAAAACCGGCAAAGAAAACAACGTTTTTCCCATGGTACCCCAGGGTTGCAGCGTATCTGAAATACGCCTGAAATAACCCGATCAAACTTTGTAACCATGAAAAAGGAATACACCATCACCGTATACACTGAAAACCAGGTTGGCTTGCTCACGCGTTTGGCCATCCTGTTTTCAAGGCGCAAAATCAACATCGACAGTCTGAATACTTCCCCCAGTGAAGTGCCGGGCATTCACCGTTTCACGATTGTAATCAACGAGAGCGAAGACACGGTGCGGAAACTGGCGCGGCAAATGGAAAAACAGGTGGAAGTGCTTCGCGCCTTTTACAACGCCGGCGACGAGATCGTTTGGCAGGAACTGGCGCTCTACAAGGTACCTACCGATGAAATCGCCGAAAAAGTACAGGTGGAAAGATTGCTGCGCGAATTCGGCGCCCGAGCCGTGGTGATCCGCAAAGATTACACGGTGTTCGAAACCACAGGGCACCGCGAAGAAACCGACCGTCTTATCCGCGTTTTGGAACCCTACGGACTCATCGAATTTGTGCGCAGCGCAAGGGTAGCGATCATCAAGGCGAGTAAGGGATTTCACGAACAACTGACCGATTTTCAACAAGTCAACAGTCGACAGTCAACAGTCGACAGCCAGTAATCAACCTACTGTCGACTTTAAACTTCAAACTTTAAACTTTAAACTAATGGCACTTATCAATTTCGGCGGCACCGTAGAAGAAGTCGTCACACGTGAAGAATTTCCCATGGAAAAAGCGCGTCAGGTACTTGAAAACGAAATCGTGGCCATCCTTGGTTACGGCGTTCAGGGACCCGGACAAGCGCTCAACATGCGCGACAACGGCATCTATGTGATCGTGGGCCAACGCCCCGGCACGGCGAGTTGGGACAAAGCTGTGAACGACGGCTGGGTTCCGGGCGAAACCCTTTTCCCCATCGAAGATGCTGCCAAACAAGGTACCATCATTCAGTTTTTGCTTTCGGATGCCGGACAAATCCAGGCCTGGCCAACCATACTTCCTCACCTCACACCCGGCAAAGCATTGTATTTTTCGCATGGATTCGGTGTGACTTTTAAGGAACAAACGGGCATCGTGCCTCCTTCAGGCATCGACGTAATTTTGGCAGCGCCCAAAGGATCTGGCACCACCGTGCGTCGCCTTTTCTTACGCGGTGAAGGCATCAACGCCAGCTATGCCGTGTACGCCGACGCTACAGGCCGTGCCACCGAGCGCGCCATTGCTTTGGGCATCGCGATAGGTTCGGGTTACCTGTTTAAAACCGATTTTAAAAAAGAAGTTTATTCCGACCTGGCCGGCGAACGCGGTACGCTCATGGGCGCCATTGCAGGTATTTTTGAAGCACAATACCAGGTTTTGCGCGCCAACGGACACACACCGTCTGAGGCATTCAACGAAACGGTGGAAGAACTCACCCAAAGTTTGATGCCCCTTGTTGCTGAAAACGGCATGGACTGGATGTACGCCAACTGCTCCACCACCGCCCAACGCGGCGCGCTAGACTGGCGCCACAAGTTCCGTGAAGCCACCCTGCCCGTGTTCGAAGATTTGTACAAAAGTGTGGCCACCGGACAGGAAAGCAAGCGGGTGATCGATACCTGCAGCCAACCCGATTACCGGGAAAAACTCGACGCCGAACTTACGGAGATGCGCGAAAGCGAACTCTGGCAGGCCGGAAAAGCCGTGCGCAGCCTGCGGCCGGGTAGACTTGTGAAAAAGGAAGAACTCGTTTAAGAGGGGGTAACCACATGAGGCACATAAGATTACTAAGGCACATTAGAAAAACATCTCTAATGTGCCTTAGTAACCTAATGTGCCTAATGTGGTAATTTATCCAAAAGTGTATTTTCCCTGAATTATCCCATTTGAAAACGCCTTGTGCGAAACCAAATTAAGCTTCGCTTCCGCATTGGCCCCTTCAAAAAGTGGAATACCCCGCCCGAGCACCTGCGGAACAACGGCCAAAATCATTTCGTCGATCAAACCAGCCTCGAGCATGATCGCGTTGATTTTTCCGCCTCCGATGAGCCAGATGTCTTTCCCGTCTTTTTCCTTCAGTTCGCGCACAAACGCTGCGATGTCGCCGGATACAAACTCCACGTATTCGGTAGCTGGCACATTGGATGCTTTGGTAAAAACGTAATTTTTCAGATCCGGGTAAGGAAAAGGTCCACCGAAACCAAGCACCTCCTTGTAAGTGGCATTTCCCATGAGCGTGGTATCGATGCCTGAGAGGAATTCGGCGTAGCCGTAGTCATCGTTCTCAGGCTCCGGAAGGGACGTGAGCCAGTCGATGTTGCCGTCGGGCCGGGCGATAAATCCGTCGGTGGTTGCCGCGATGTAGCAGATGAGTTTTTTCATAGCCGAAAGCTGAAAGTGGAAAGCT